>NZ_JABRWO010000001.1:300000-600000 GCF_013618625.1 Bremerella alba
TCGCGTTTGTTCGAGTTGCTGTGCCAGTGCCGGCGAAATGGGGACATGCCGCTCGAGGAACTTCACCCAGTAGCTACCCAGCAGGCGATGGCAATCTCCGACGTCCGCTTGTTGGTACTTGGCATAGGCAAGCGTAACCAACTTATTGAGCTGGTTGATTTCAATGTCACGGAACGCGACATCGTAGACTTCGATCCGATCGACCAGAACATTGCCTTCGCCCATCATATCGAAGCCGATCTTAGCGCGGCTTAGTCCCGGCGGCAAATCGAGCACCGGATAGGCGAACTCGCTCCATTCCGATTGCAGCGGAAACGGAGTACCCGACCCGACCGACACAGGGCGGTAAACATTCTGACTGCCAATGTAACCATCGACAACGATCCGCAGGTTAGGCTGAATGTTGCGACCGTCATTCATAAGGTGCATCTTGAGCAACATCCGCCGGCTGTCAGGGACTTCGATTTCCTCGCTCCGCGCCCAGACGACCTGGCCGTTACTTTGCATTCGCAGCGACTGAAGTCCTTCGTAGACCTTCACCTTCTCGAGCCCCAGCGTGGTGCCAGGCTGATTGCCGATCGTCCAACCGGGGATCTCGCCGCTGGTCGATGGCTGCTCGAAGTTGCCATTGGAAAGGATCGCGACCGGAGGCATTGATCGAATGCTTCGCAGACGCAGTGCTAACGCATCCAGCTTCTCTCGCATCGTCCGCATCACGCCGGTAGGCAGGTATACCTTCGCTCCGGTGATGGCGACATCGTAGACGTTGACCTTACAGGCAATCAGCCCGTAAGCAGGGATGGTGACGCTCCATTGGCTTTCTCCCTTAGGCTGCGGTCCGCGAGAGATTTGACTGGACGCCAGCGGAGTAATCACTCCGTTGCCGGGAAGCTGCACCGTGAGAGATGCATTCAAATCCCACGGTGTTGGATTGACAAAGTAAAGCGTCGTTTCACTACCTGTCGATAACTTGCGGATGACCAAGGGCTGCGATTGCGGCACGTTCAGTCGGTGGTAATTACCACGCGGCAACAGCTTATAGACCGACAAAAAGTCGTGCAATTGTTGGTCCTGCCCCATCGGCACCATCCACCCGCCATAGAAGATCGAGAGGTCGTCTTCCTGCGCCAAATGCTCGACCAGCGGACGCCGCACTTCGGCACCGCTGCCAGAAAACTGCGAAGCGATCCAGGTAAACGTTCCGTCACGACCAAACGGCTTGGCTTGATCGAAGCCTGCCACGTGCAGCGTATCTGGCACATGAAAATGCAACACACTGCGGTTGTCTTCGTCGACGTAGGAAACCTCTTCTTCTCGGGCGGCCTGATAGTGGGCGTACCAACGTGCTCGCTCTTGGTTCCCTTTGGGGCGAACGAAATTGGTTTCCAGCAGGGCGATATTGGGATGAGATTTGTAACGTTTGGCATCGATCCCCAGTTCCAGCAGAACGTCAGTCGTCGTGACCGTGCGTGGAAGCTCTGGCATCAGTCGCTGCTTGGCATGCGATCCATGAAAGCAGCCAGCAGTATTCAAGTACAACACGGCATTCGAGTTCGAGCTTCGCAAGATGGTAGCCAGGCGGGCATGCAATTGAAACATCCGCTGACCGCGCCATTTGAGCCACTCTTGCCATTGCTCTTCTAAAACCCAGTTATTGCGAGTCTTCACATCGGGTGGAAGATTCGCGAAGACCTGCTGCTGGACCGGCGGCAACGTCTGAGCGAACAGCAGCAGCGTGTTCTCGTCCATGCCCCATTGTGGGCCCGGCAGCAATGCGAATCCATCGCAATCCAAGTTCAACGACAGCCCAGCAAACGATGGGTGATGGCCATATCGAGAGACGAAGTCGAGCACCAGGTCACTGATGGCCTGCTGCACATCTTCGTTCAAAGGATTGTAGTAAGCCCCTTCACCGACCGACGTACCCAGCGGGTCCATGGCCGGCTCGCCGAGGTGATTCAGCGATGCGGCATAGTTCGGGTCGGCGGAATCCATCCGGGCTTCTTCCAGACGGACGATCGGTGCATTCAATTCCATCGCCGGAATGAGTCGCAAATTGGCTCGATCGAATTGTCGGAACAGCAGTTCGGCCACATCCTTCTTGAACGGATCGCGGCCGTCATCAAAGAACAGTCCCTTATCAAACTTGGGCGTCGAACGGAAATGAGGACTCGGGTACAGGGCCCCACCTTCACTCATCACGCTGACGCATGCGGCATTGAAACCAACCCGCTTCATGTGTTCGACAACGCGGTTGCTTCCTTCCAAGAACGTGAGCCAGTCTTCTAGCGAACGATTCGAGGCCGCATTCAAATCTTCCGGGGCACCGAAGCCTTTGGCGAACAGTGGTTTGTCCCAAAAGGCGATGGCCAGACGATCGTCGTCAGATGAAGTAACGGCGGTCGGTGGGTCGTCTTCGCCCTCGGACATCACCGGTCGACCTGCCAAGACGCTGATGCGGCCAAAGGTCGAGGGGTTTTCGGCATCGCGGCACGTCAGCAGCAGCATGGGTGTGTTGGTGCGTGGCCAGAAAACGAGTCGATGCTTTGCCTCACCAGGCTTGTCCCCCGGCTGCGGCGGGGAAACTTCGACGCCTGAATCAATACCGATGGGGGTGATCATGCCTGCCGCGTCCGGCTCGACAATGCTGATGCCCAGGCTTTGTGCCAGATCGGTAGGATACTCGACCTCGACCACCAACGGCGAACCTATCGACTCGATCGGCAAGGGATAAGCATGCCACCCACTGGGCTGCAACTGCTGCCACTTGCGATCGTTATGATCGATGGTCTTTGTCAGATTGTTATGCAGCTCGGATGTCTTCGACTTCGTCCACGGATTGTAAGAGGCCAGCTTCGAGAGCCTGGGCCACCAGTCGGCCTGAGTCGGGTCGAAGGATGCCAGCAAGCGGGGCTCGTCGGTACTGGGAACATATTCCAGTTCCGGATCGATGACCACAAACTGCAGCACCCGCTGGTGCGTCGGCTTGGAAGAAAACACCAAGCTGCTCAGTCGCTGCTCGGTCATTGTGATGGCCAGTTCGTAGACGCCTTCATCGGCGGGCATCTCGACTTCGACCGCTTCCCCCAGGTCGATCTTTCCTTGGGCATCGACCGTACTGGTGAACTTCTTTTCCCAGACCGATCGACCGGAACGCGCCGGGCGGAGACGAACCAAGGTCTCGACCGTCGTCCCGGTGGGGAACTGGGTTCGATAGCCGGTAATGCTCGCTCGCAACGATTCTTTCGGCGAGAAAACCAGGTGATCGCGATACAGTTCGGCTCGGATAATATCTCCGGGAGCACGCTGCACTAAGATCCGCGAGCCCTGCTCGTCGAGCGCGGCCTGATAGGGTTGCTGTAGCAGGGAAGTCACCGGAATGGAAATCGGTGCGATCTGTTCGGTGGGATTCCCTGCGAGTTGGATTGTCAGCTGCGCCCCCGGGGGTGCTTCGATCTGAACATCGAAGCCGTCGTAGATACGCGGGGTGAGATGATTGATCTCGATTCGCCCACGGGCCGGTTGCACGGCCCTGGCTTCGTCCGCTTCCATCCCGAGTAAATGGACCAGGCGAATCTTGCCGGCGGTCAACGAGATGTTTCCACGCCACCGTTTTTCGGAAGATCCGCCCCAGGCAATTCGCAAGGTGCTGCGGATCGTTTCGACCGGCGCGTTGGTTTGAGCGTGCGATCTGGTCGGTACCAACAGCGCAGTCAGCAACGCACAGAACGACGCAAGCCGCAGCGCGAACTTCCATTTCGCGTATTGGCGCAGACGATCGGAGTGCTGTCGGCCGGGACTTCCCTGTACCAGTCGTTCCAGCATAACGCTGCATATCTCGGAGGAACGGAATAAAATGTCCTGATTGGACAATGGCCGCGGATTATAGACAGAGAACGGAAACCGCTGCCAGAGCGAAATATCCGAGTCTCGACTCCCTCAGAGATGGGGAATCTTACAGAGATCTACCTAGATTGTCGGTAGGCCTAGTAAAGCCCAGGTCTTAAACCTGGATCGGCGAGAGCGCCGGGTGGTTGAGAAACATCGTCATGTAAGAGAAGTCCTCCAATACCCAGTCTGGAGAATTCTCATGCAATACTTCTCAACCACCCGTGATCCGCGCTTCTCGCTATGGCGACGACCGAAAACAGGAAATTCGGCCGGATCGCCCGGGAGGGTGACTCATCGAGCGGTTTCCATCGCAGAAGAAACCGCTTTAAGTTCAAATATAGTTTAGCTTTCGGTCGTGGCTGTATCGGGTGCGGCGGTACGGCGGCGACGGCGTTTCGGCTTGGCCGTACCCCACTCCTTTGTCAAGGTTTCAAATACCTCTGGAGATTCGTAGCGGATGATGGTCTTGCCTTCGGGCATAGGACCAATCAAACCCCGAAAAACAGGCATCCCACGCAGTGCCAGATCGGTGCTGCTGTCTTCGGTACCGACTTGGGAGTGCATATTGAGCAGTGGCTCGGCGGAGTCATAGTCTTTGATCCGAATCTCGCCGTTAGCACCACGTGTAACTACTCGGAAGGTGTCTTTCTTTGCCATCTCGATCAATGCCTCCTCAATACCAATTGGGCTGAATGCCTCTCACACAAACAGGTATCGGAAGCCATGCTAGCGAAGCCAAACCTTTTTCTGATGGGAAGTTACATCAGTTGCGTTAAGCACAGTACGAATAGCCGATACATCGTGCAGATGCGGAAGAGAGTCCCAACGATGTAACGGACCATGAAGAAGGCATTGCAAATGCTCTTAATATGACCGGGAAAGCCTCCCCTCCCACGAACGACCTCACTCAGAGGCATACGGGCACCCGCAACAGAGTTCAGTGTTGCTGTGATTTCTTATTGATTTTTTCTTTCCATATCCATATACTGATGCCTTATGGCAATCTTTCAGCCGGCAGAAACGCCTAAGGAAGATTGCTCCTTTTCATGGGCCAGGTTTGATTCGCACATCTCTCCTTTTCAGTGCTTTGCCTTGGTCGATTCTCATTTAATCTATTCTTGTCATTCCGTTTCGGAGAACGTTTTCATGCAGAAGAAATCTGGCTTTACGCTTGTCGAACTCTTAGTGGTGATTGCCATTATTGGCGTGTTGATCGCCTTGCTGCTGCCGGCCGTGCAACAGGCCCGTGAAGCAGCTCGACGTATGCAGTGCACCAATCAACAGAAGCAATTGGGTCTCGCCCTGCACAATTATCACGACACCTTTGGCAGTTTCCCGCCAGCAGCTGTTTGGCTTGGAACCGGCACAACCGCGCCTGAAAGTGGTCGCGATGGCGACTGGGGTGCAACCTGGGCGCTGATGCTGCTTCCCTTTATCGAGCAAAATAATCTGCATTCGCAGTACGACTTCGGCGTGATCGCTCGTAACGGCAACGCAACCAGCGGCAACAATCAGGTCACGCGAGAACGCCCCGACGCGTTCGTCTGCCCGAGCCATCCCGAAGTCACCGGTCGACTCACTCAAGACTTCAACGGCTTTTCTAAGGTCAACTATGGCGTGAGCCTCGGAGCTGGCCGACAGCTGCGACGCGCTGATTTCAACAACGGCGATCGCAAAGGTGCGTTCAGTGTGGTCGAACAGTATGGTGCCAAATTCCGCGACATGACCGACGGAACCTCGAACTCGGTCATCCTGAGCGAGATCTTCAACGTCAATTCCGGCGGTGACGACCGTGGTGCTTGGGGTTGGACCACCGGAGCGACTTTCAACGGCCGGAATGGCTCAAACATTCTGACGCCAAACGATAGTCAGCAGTACGACTCGTCGCACTACTCGTTCAACTCGACCTCGCAAACAATCTACGGCATGAACAGCAATCCTGATTCGCTAGATGGTTGTGTTGCGGCTCGCAGCTTCCACCCAGGCGGTGTGATCATGTGCCTTGGGGACGCCAGTTGCCAGTTTGTGGCCGAGACCATCGACGAAACCATCTACGTCAATGCTCTTGCGATTGCCGATGGCAATCCAACTCAGCTTCCATAGTTTTGTTGATATCCATCAACGCGAAGTAAACCAACAAAGCCCATTTAACCTGCTTGGTCGGTGAATGGGCTTTTCTTTTGTCACATCCAGTTCTCACTCTATTCGCGCGACAACTATCACCATGATCACACGTAACTTATTTCTTTTGGCTGCAATCTTAATTCTTTTCACCGGTTGCCCTGCCGGACCTGCTACCCAAGGAGGCGGCACATCCGACGGAGAAATCGGTCAGTTGACCAAAGATCAGATCGAAGCATTCCTGACCAAAGCCGAGAAGGCTCCTTCGCGAGCCAAGGGTGACCTTTCGCTTTTGCTCGAGTCGCTTGAAGGAAGCGCCGAACGCAGCGAGGCCTTCGCCAAGGTTCGCGACGAAGCCAAGAAGCTGCAAGAACTTTTCCAGTCGAATGCCGGCAAGAGCGAACTCAACCAACAGATGACATCGCTCCGCGCGGCAAGTGACCAGTTGCCTACGCCCGGCACTTAGCCAACCGCTTCTAACGCCGCAGGTTACCCATCGGCGTTAGCGAGGTCGAACCCACACGCGGCGGGTCGCTCTGCAAGTTAGAGACCCCGCCGATCGCGTTTCGCGACGCCACACTCGCCGCAGGCTGCGTCGGTGGGGCGATTGCAATGCGGGTCACTTGTTCTCGCTCGACCATCTTCAGCGTTGTCACCGGCCGCGAGACGGTACGCTCGGCCGGGACCAGTTCGCGACGCGTTACCGGCGTACGAACCGTTTCCGAGCGCTGCTCCCAATGCGTCCGCGGTACCCAGCGATAGGCAACCCGCGGCGGCGCTAATAGGTTGAGCGTGAACGGGGTGTACGCTTCCCAACGATACTCGGTGACCGGCGTCAGGTACGCTCGCTGCGACTCTTGAATATCGGTCGTCAGGCGTTCCTGATAGAACTTCTCGGTGTGCGTCTGATAGGTCGTCTCCGAGACCGGCACGTCGACCTTTTGAACGACTTCGCGATAGGTCACTCCGTTGTTTTCCACATAGCGAACGTCTTCGGCCAGAAGTGGTTGAGCAGTCCCGAAAAGCACCAGCCCCAGGACAAGTTCGTGGCAGCGCATCCTGCGTACCCCCTTGCGTCGAAATCGAAGATGAAACGAGTTGGCAAGTCGCATCCTTGCGAGGTACCAACTCGAAAGAGATCTCGCCGGAAGCACGCATCTTGCCGCACTTTCCAGTCTCTCCTAGATACCATTTCGGCACGCCGTTTCACACGAGTTCACACAAATTCCTCCGCTAGCGATGCCGTCACGCAGCTTCCCCACGAGCATCCACCCGCATCGATGAAATCTAAGTCATAACAGCAACTTAGGTTTGTGAAGCAAAGCCCGATCCAAGGCATGCTTTCATCGGCAATCGCTTGTATGAAAATTTTTTCGCCAGCTTGAACCGACAAGCGGAAGTGGTAGCCTGAACAGCCAACCTGTTCCCCCACGCAAAGGCACCCACGATGTCGGAAAAGACGATCTTCAAGCGAATCATCGACCAAGAAATTCCCGCAGACGTTGTCTACGAAGACGACCAGTGCCTGGCCTTCAAAGACATCGCCCCCAAAGCCCCTGTGCATGTGCTGATCATCCCCAAAAAGGAGATCGCCACCGTCGATGACCTGGCCGACGAAGACGCCGCACTGATCGGCCACCTATGGATCGTCATCCGCAACCTGGCCCGCGAGCTAGGCCTGGAAGAAGGCTACCGAGTCATCGTCAACTGCAAAGAAGGAGGCGGCCAAGAAGTACCCCATTTGCACTACCATCTGCTGGGCGGCCGAAAGATGACCTGGCCCCCGGGCTAGTCACCGGCTTTCGCTTGAAACAGCGTCAGATAGGCCCGCCTGGGGCAGCGGCCCAGTGGCATGGCCCGAGCATTAGGAAGCTTGACGCACTGGTGAATTAATGTGCCACCAGGCGTAAGATCGAACCGAAATGTTCAACACTCTTGCTGCAAAAAGACACGCCCTCATTGTGCACGAAGGGGATAGACGAAGTAAGCTTCGGTGCCAAGGGCCGGGTTGTTATCAATTGGGTGGCGCTAGTACAGAGATCGCCACGACCTCGCGCAATTTCAGGCAAGGCAAACTCGACTGGCAGACGGCTATCCAAACGCAGTGCTGGCCGCACTCTGGCTTCAGCGTTGTTTAGTTCGCTATCCGCAGTTAATGAGCGTCTGCTTTGCTTTGCCCTGCGAGTCCTAGCCGGCGTAGCATCGGCCCCATGGTTAGCCCGCCGACGAGGATCGAAAAGGCGACGACGACGTAGGTCATCGTCAGGATCAGTTCGCCGACGTTGTCGTACTGCGATTGCTGGGCGTGGATTTCCTCCTGAAGCGATAACGCGAGGGCAACACTGATCCCGCCTCGCAGGCCGCCCCAGGTCATGACCTTGATCGCGTGCGGCGTGAATTCTCGGCCGGTGACCTTCTTCAAGGCCATCACCACGGTGCCGACCGACAGGAACCTCGCCAGCAGCGCAGCGGGGATCGCCAGGGCCCCGGCCAGCAGATACGGAACCTTAAACGAGAGCACTAATACTTCTAGCCCGATCAGCACAAACAGCACCGCGTTCAGCAGTTCGTCCACCAATTCCCAGAACGTGTCCAGGTGCTCGCGTGTTTTGTCGGACATCGCCAGCGTTCGGCCATGGTTACCCAGGATTAACCCTGCGACCACCATCGCCAATGGCCCGGACAGGTGCAGCTTCATCGCCAGGGCATACCCGCCTGTTACCACCGCCAGCGAAAGCAAAATCTCCGTCGCGTAGTGATCGATGCTTCGCAACAGATAGAACGCGAGCATCCCCAGCACTAAGCCCAGCGCAAGCCCGCCGCCGGCTTCAAGGGCGAACAGCTTGGCGACATCCATTGCTGTCGTCTCTGTCTGCTCGATGTGTTCTGGAACATCGTGCGAATGTTCGTGTTCGGGCTGTGCCGGCTGCCTTGTTGCGTCAGGCGTGTCGGTTGGTGCCTCGCCATCGACGTTGGGTCGGTTGCCCAAATCTTCTTCGCTCGGTTCGACGACGTGATTCGCCTCATGCTTCTTCTCTAAGTCTTCATGCGATTCCCCATGCTCACCCAACCCCGCGATCCCCAAGAGCGCAATAAACACCACCACGCCCACGCCATCGTTAAACAGCGACTCGCCTGCGATCTTGGTCTCTAGCGGCTTGGGTGCGCCGAGGCTCTTGACGATGCCCAAGACCGCGATCGGGTCGGTTGGGGCGACGATCGAGCCGAAGATCAGGCAGTAGATGAAGCGGACCTCGATGCCGAGCCACCCGGTGATGACATAGGTGAGCCCGCCAACGATGAAGGTCGTAGCGAGGACGCCGATGGTCGCGAGCAAAGCGATGACTGCAGACTGTTTCTTAAGGTCGTTAAGGTCGACATGCAACGCCCCGGCAAAGAGCAGGTAGCCGAGCATGCCCTCCATCAGCGTCTGGTCGAAGTCGATCGAGCCGACGAGCGACTCGACCGCGGTGAGCGCGCCCGCCTCTGGTACGATCCAATCAATCAGCAGCAGGGCGACCGCATGCAGCATGGCCAACAGCATCAAGCCTACCGTCGTCGGCAACTTGAGCAGTTTGTGGTTGATGAACGCAAAGGCCGCTGCAAGGGCCACGAGAATGCCGGCAATATTGAAGAAGCTCATGGCCACCTTTATACCGTACTTCGCTAGAGGAAGAAAAGGTAGACCAGCTTCTGACCGCCTGTCGATATGTTGGACGGAGGCGTGCCCTTCGCGCTGCGACGGGCCAACTCACCACGAACCCGGGGCGTCCGTTGGTCATGTCTGATTGCGGTTCCAGCTTGGTGTCATAACAGTAAGGATAACCGGGCCGGGAGGTGAGAATGCCGAGCGAAGCGAGTCGTACGGCCTATTCCGACTCGCGTTCATCCGTTAGTTCTGCCTCTAGGTGCCCGCTTTGATCCAATGAACCGGCCTATCGAAAACGTCATCAGTCGGCTTCGGTAGAAGTCGGTCCGCGGCGCCCCAAAGATCGTCCATGCCCAGGTTCTTTCGCTTGAATCGCGTACGATCACCTGCGTCGGTATGCAGATCAAGAGTTCGCTCAACCTCGGCTCCTTCTTTGTATCTGATGACCTCGTAGTAGCCAGCCGTTGTTTGACCGAACAGAGCCAAAGCCTCGCCGCTTTTCGAGAGCATTGCCGCAAGTGATTCGTGGTACCGAAACACCTCGTCAGCGTCACCAGAAAAGATCCAATAGTCGTCGACGTCAATAAATCCGATTGTGCCATCGCCGGAGTTGCAGCGAGAGAAAAGCCCTGTCGCTGTGCCGACCGACTGGAAGTTCCGTCCGAAGACGTCATCAACAACGTCTTTCCCTGGCCCCCCACAGACGAAATATAGCGTTGCCATGCGTCTCCAGTTGTCGGCAGAACTTGCTTATAGTCAGTTGATTCTCGCAAGTCGAAGTTTAGCTGTAGGTTGCTCAATTGTCACACCTTTTCGGGCGTGATAGGCGACCACCACCAACGCAAAACGGCCGCTTCGGTTAACCCCAAGCGGCCGTCTGCATCATAGGTTGATTGAAAGATCGCGGTTAGCGATACAGCGAAGTTCCGCCAGGTAGGTAGAACGCTGGGGCACTTTTGCTTCCGCTGGAGATCGGCATGGCGTCGATCTGGCGGATCTCGCGGCGGTCTTCGGGGACCGACGTGGTTCGTGGCTCGGTTTCATCGGCGGCCAGGCGGCCTCCGTTGGAGTAGAAACCTCCGCTAACGCCTTGTTCGCGTGGGGTGATGTCTTGCTGATGGCCGACCGGCATGATGGGGCCGGTTAGGGGTGTCGGACGGTCCTGTTGGTCGCGGGCCGAAGCGATTTCGTTGCTTTGGGCCTGAGGACTTTGTCCGCGGACCACGGCGACACCGTTATTCGGCTGCTGAGTGGAAGCCAACTGGGCCGGCGTATAGCCGTCGACCATTCCTTCGTTCGAGCCGTCGCGAACCCAATCCAACCAGGCAACCTGAAGGCTGCTCAGGCTAGAATGTCCGTAGTGCTTGCGAGTTGCCGCAGTCCAATTGTTGGTTTGCATCCCTTCGCCGACGTACTGCACGTACTTCTGCTTGCCACCTTGGGCGATGAGGAAGCGAGCCAGCGAGTAGCCTTGGGCGTACAGCGGCAAGATATCGGCCGGGTACTCTCGCATGGCAAACATTTGGTTGAACGCGATACCGCGGTCGCTCTTCAGGAAGCGATACAGCAGCGTGGTGTTCTTGTCTTTTTCCGACGTATGCTCGACGGTCGTACAGGCCCCCTCATCGGCCCAACGTGGCAGTGGACCGCCGAAGTGGGTTGCGAAGATCGTATGCAGAATCTCGTGAGGCAGGACGCTATCGAGGATACGTTCACGCGGACCGAAGATTTCCATGGTCCAGTTGAATGGCACGCCTTGATGGAAGGCAAAGCTTGTCTGCCCTCCGGCACCGCCGCCCACACGAACCGAAATCGGACAGGGCTGCGACCAAGGAGGCAGTTCGCGTCCTAACCACTCCATGGCCAGATCACGACGATAATCTTCGGCAAGCTGAAGAACTTGTTTGGCCAGTTGCGGGTCTTGCGCGGTAACCATGAAGTTGGCTCCGCGAACGCTGGCAGCAGAAGCGACGGCGACCAATAGGGTCCAGACGCACATCGTCACCAAAGCGTGACGAGTCACGCGAGCATCCATGCTCATATAGCAGGCTCCAAGCAAATGGGTTCCCGACCAGTCCGTCGCATCATGCGGTGGCTAGGCGGCAACATATTTAGGCTTCGCTGTTGTGCATCCCGTGGGTTGTTGGGGTCATCGGAGCACAGACAGACCAATTCGATACGCGTCCCGGCATCAATCCGTTCAGCCTGAGGAATGCGAATCGCCGACTTGTAAAGTTTTCAAAGGCTAACTAAATGAACGTTGTCGTTCCAGGTCAAATTCCCGCAAAAATCACGCTAGCTACCCATTTTAGCTAAAGCCGTTGCAGTAAAGCGTTGCCACGGCGGTAGATGGCGATGCATTATTTATCGCCGCTCGACTTCTTCACCACGAATAAAATGAAGGCCACCAGGATACCCACCCCAACCAGGCAGCCCGCGCCCATCATGGCCAAGATCAACAATTCTATTACGCCGACACTGCCCATGGGATAAACCTTCCGTTATTACTTCTTACCGTCCAACATCGGAATGCGGAACAACTCGGACGGTGTATGGGCTTCTTGCATGGCCGCTTCCGCTTGGGCCACGATGGCCGGATGCTCGGCCGCGACATCTTTCGATTCGCTCGGGTCGTCCTTCAGGTTGTACAGTTCAAGCTTGCCAGCACCGGCAACCTTGGGCCGCATCATGTTTTGGCGAATCGCTTTCCAGTCTCCCATACGCACGGCCTGTTGCCCACTGTAGGCTCGGAACTCCCAATAAAGATAGTCAGGCTCTTTCTGCTGCTTACCCAACAGCGTCGGCAGGAAGCTGGTTCCGTCGATTCCTTCCGGCGTCTTGACGCCGGCGATATCGGCGAAGGTGGGCATCAAGTCGTAGAACGCTGCCAGGTGATGCGAAACCGAGTCAGGCTTCACATGCCCAGGCCACCTTACGATCAGCGGCACACGAATGCCCCCTTCGTACAAGCTTCCCTTCAACCCTTTAAAGCCGTCGGCCGAAGCAAAGAAGTCCGAGTCGCTGCCACCAAGTCGGTCGTACGTCGGTCCATTGTCCGAGCTGAACAGGACCACCGTGTTATCGGCCAGCCCCTTCTTTTCGATCGTCTCGAGAATGGCCCCGATGTCGTGATCCATGTGGGTGATCATGGCCGCGTAGCCAGCGTGTGGCTTTGGATGCTGCAAGTAGCCGCGATGCTTGTAGTCGTCTTCCTGCATGTCGGCGTACTGTTCCAGGTCTTCGTTGGGGACCTGAATCGAGAGATGCGGAACGGCAAAGGGAAGATAAAGGAAGAACGGCTTATCCGAGTTCGCTTCAATGAACTCAATCGCCACGTCACGGAACTGGCTTTGCGAATAGGTATCGCCATGCAGCGTGCGGTCGTTGCCAGGCTGTGCTTGTTTCTCGCGATTGCGCCACAAGTATTTCGGGTAGTGATTGTGGGCGTGGCGTTGGCAGTTGAATCCATAGAAGAGGTCGAAGCCTTGCTTGTTGGGATCGCCGGTGGTGCCAAAGTGACCCAGCCCCCACTTGCCGATCGCGGCGGTGGCATAGCCCTTTTGCTTGAGCACTTCCGCGATGGTGACTTCTTCATCCGGAATAGGATTCTGCCCGGGGAACTCGGCACCCAATGCTTTCGTTTCTGGCAGCATCTGGCCGGGGTCGCCGTTGTCGCGGATGTAGGCGTGCCCGCCATGCTTACCGGTCAGCAGCACACAGCGCGAAGGAGCACACACGGCGTTGCCACAATAGAAGTCGGTAAACCGCATGCCCTCTTTGGCCAGCTGATCTAAGTTGGGCGTTTTAATCTTCTGTTGCCCGTAGCTGCCTAGTTCGCAGTAGCCAAGATCGTCGGCGAGGATGAAGACGATGTTCGGAGCCCGCTCGGCAGCGAAGCTTGAGGAGATAGCCGTAACAAGCAAAACCACCGTCGAAACGGAAGCGATCAGAAAACGATTCATCGGCAGGCACCAGGCAAGTGACTTGAAATAGGTTTGATATCCGGGGAAATCTAAGTATGCCCACCCATGGCCGAATCGTCAACGAAAAGAGTTGAGTTAATCGACTTTCAAGAGATCTTATCACCATGGCTCTCGGGGTGAACTCAAGCGGTTTTGTATTTTTTCCGCATCAACGGCGACGAATTATTCGTTGATCTATGGGCGAAAAACGAGAACAATCGAGACTATGAAATATCTCCTACTTAAAACGATCGTCGCCACTCTCGTTCTTACCGTAACGAGCCGCCTGGCGGTTGCGGAAAACGTTGCCAAGCCCAATGTTCTGTTCATCGCTATGGATGACCTGAACGACTGGATCGGGTGCCTGGGCGGGCATCCGCAAACGATCACGCCCAATCTCGATCGGTTGGCCAAGTCAGGCGTCTTGTTCACCAATGCCCATTGTGCGGCTCCGGCGTGCAATCCATCGCGGATCTCGATTTTCTCTGGCAGGGCGCCGAATGTTTCAGGCGTCTATGCCAACGATCAGGCCCTGCGAGAAGTGCTGCCCGATGCCGAGCTGCTTCCCAAGACATTCTCCCGCAACGGCTATCATGCCAGCGGCTCTGGCAAAATGCTGCACTACATCATCGACGCCCAGTCGTGGGACGACTACTACCCTAAGCCTTCGTCGGAGATGCCGATCCCGGAAACGCTTTACCCCGAGCAGCGCCCCCTCAGCCTGCCGCGCGGTGGCCCTTGGCAGTACGTGGAAACCGACTGGGGTGCGCTCGATGCAAGTGACCAAGAGTTCGGCGGCGACTATAAGGTCAGCCAGTGGATCTCGCAGCAGCTTGCCAAGAAGCACGAGCAACCATTCTTTTTGGCCTGCGGCATCTATCGTCCTCACGAACCATGGTTCGTGCCGGCGAAGTACTTCGAGCCGTTCCCGCTCGATTCGATCCAGCTTCCGCCGGGCTACCAAGAGAACGACATTGACGACCTGCCGCCAGCGGCCAAACAATCAAGACAGTCGCGGTACTTCGAACACATTCAAAAACATGGCGAGTGGAAGCACGCGATCCAATCGTACCTCGCTTCGATCCACTTCGCCGACGCCATGCTCGGCCGCGTGCTCGAGGCGCTGGACAACAGCGAATACGCCGACAACACGATTGTCGTTCTATGGTCTGACCATGGCTGGCATCTGGGCGAGAAAGAGCACTGGCAGAAGTACACTGCTTGGCGATTATGCACGCGCGTGCCACTGATCATCCGCGTTCCTAAAAACAGCCCCGGCCTGCCGGAAGGAACCACCCCAGCGATCTGCGATCAACCGGTAAACCTGGTGAGTCTCGCTCCGACGTTATTTGCCTTGTGCGGACTGCCAGCGAACGAAGATCACGACGGGCCGAGCCTGACCCCTTTGCTTGAAGATGTCAGCAGCGAGTGGCCGCACGTCTCGGTGACGCATCTGCACCGGCCTGGCAATTTCGGCTTGAGCGACAACGGCTGGCGATACATTCGTTACGCCAACGGCGACGAAGAACTTTACGACACGGCCGCCGACCGGTACGAATGGACCAACCTGGCTGCCGATCCGAAGTATGCCGACCAACTCGCTGAACTCCGGGCCAAAGCCCCGACCAAGTTCGCCGACAAGCCTGCACCCAGTGTTGAGTCGCTTGTCAAACTGAAGTGGATGCGGCTAAAAAAAGACCCGGCCCCACCATCGCGCCCCGATGGTTCGCTGTTTCCTGTCTTCTTCACCAATCAGTCGGAAGCACCGGTCAAACTGTTTTGGATCGACCAACATGGCCAAGCGCAGTTCTATCGATCGATCGCGCCGACCAAGACGGTGAGCCAAAAAACACGCCCTGGGGCCGTGTGGCAGGTATCGTCGATGGGTGACCGGCCGCTGGGCTATTTCAAGGTCGACGACCGCTCGGCCCAGGCAATCATTCCTGAGAGATAACTTACGCGGCTACTTCAACAAAAACGTCGCAATCGCCGGCACGCGTTGTTCCCAATCGTCGGGAAAATGATGCCCACCGGGGTGCGTCTGGCCTTCGAACATCCACTTCGCCTTGTCGCACTCGCGAGCCCAAATTTGAACCAGCGGTGCATGCGGTTCCTCGTCGCCGTGAATCAAGACAAACCGCGCCGTTCCCTTTTCTGGATCGAGCGACGGTCGCGTTAATTGCCCCACCAGGCTTCCTCCCGGTGAAAGCGATACGCATCCGGCGTAAAGGTCGGGATGCTCTTCGGTGGCCAGCATCGCGTGCAGTGCCCCTTGCGAGAAGCCCAATAAGTACACGCGATCTAAGTCGATCACGCCGTCGAAGAGCTGCGAGGTCATGATCGCTTGCAGGTCTTCGTGCGTCGGTTCGATCGATTCGTCGGACCACTGATAGAAGTTGCCGTGCGTGGGAACGCTACCAGGGACAACCACGGCCACGAACCCCTGCTCGGCCCAAAGCCGGGCTTCGTCGAGATAGTGCAGGTGACTATCTCCGTAGCCGTGCAGCATCAAGATGACGGGCCAGCCTTGCGGAGGCTTGTCGGTTTCTGGTCGAACGGCAATCGGCTGACCGACGTGATCTGCGGCGGCGATGATGTACCGTGTGCGAATGGTTGCTAACGAATCATTGAAGTCGGAACGACGACGGATCTTGCCGAGTTCGTCGTCATGCAGTGCGGTGGGAAAGTCATCGAAGCCGCGTTGCATGGCCTGTTGAAAGGCCTCGAAGGCTTCGTCGTGCTTGCCGGACAACTCGTAATTGCATGCGAGTTGATACATCGGAAAGGCAAAGTCGATGTCGGTGTTGGCCGAGCGGACGTACATCTCTTCTGCCGCGTCGTACATGCCCAGGGCCTTCAGGGCGTCTGCCTTTTGCATGTACTGTTCGGCTTCGCTGCGAGATTCTGTCGGTTCAGGCAGCTCCCAATTATTCAGCCAGACAACCGATCGCGGCTGGAAGCGAGGGATCGACAGATCTGCAGTGGGCGCACAACCAATGGCAAGGACGAACCATCCCCACAGCAGTGAGCGGCGGAAGCATTTCATGGTAATTGTCGGTGGGATTTGGATAAGGGATATGGCAGGACTGTTAGTCTACCGACTCGTCACGAAATGCCAAGCATTTCTTTCCTGTGCCCCCAAATTCACGTGGCCACCCAACCGCAGGAAACCCGGCACTCAGCAGGGTGCGATGCCCCTCACGCGGCGTCGCACCCTTATCAAGATTGGACTGTCTAACCCGTCGAGCGTAAGCCCGCGGCGATCCCTTGGATGGTAAGACGAATGATCTGGGCCAGGCCTTCGGTGCCTTCCCCGTTGGGGTCCTCGCCGTTCTCGCGGCTTTGCTTGATCAGTTGGATCTGAATCAAGTTCAGCGGATCGACATATGGGTTACGGCTGCGAATGCTGCGATTGAGCCAACCAATCTTCTCCAGCAATTCGTGCTGTTGGCGAATGAGACAAATGGCTCCGCACGACAGACGATACTCTTCGTCGATCATCCGCCAGATGCTTTCCTGGGCCGTGCCAGCGAGTTCGGCATAATCGCGAGCAATGTCCATGTCGGCCTTGGCGAGGGCCAACTCGGCGTTGTCGATCGTGGCCTGAAAGACGGGCCATTCCTGATACATCTCTTGCAGCAGTTCCCAGTTCCCGTTCTGGGTATCGACGAGCGTGCGAATGCCCGTCCCCATGCCATACCACGCCGGCAAAAGCTGGCGTGACTGCGTCCAGGCAAAGGTCCACGGAATCGCTCGCAAATCTTTCAACGATTTACGAGCACGTCGTCGGGCAGGACGCGAGCCGATCGGCAGGCCTTCGATTTCGCTAATGGGCGTTGCCTGATCGAAGTAACGCAGGAAGTCTTCGTGCGAAACCAATTCGCGGTATTTGGCCAGCGCTGCCTGGCTCATCGAATCGGTCATTTCCTTCCAGTTGGCCATCTCAGCCGAAGCGGTCGACGCGCTGACCAACAAGGTGGCACTGGTTAGCTGCTCGATATGCCGATGGGCGATGACCGCGTTGTCGTACCGCTCGGCCAGCACTTCTCCCTGCTCGGTCAATCGCAGCTTGCCATCGACGGCCTGTGGCGGCAACGACTGGATACCGCGTGCCGCCGGACCGCCACCACGCCCCAGGCTACCGCCGCGACCGTGGAAGATGGTCATCTCGACATGGTGCTTGGCGGCCACCTCGGCCAGGCGTTCCTGAGCCTGGTGCAAGTTCCAGGAAGCGGTCAGGTAACCACCATCCTTGGTACTGTCGGAGTAGCCGACCATGATCATCTGTTCTAGCCGTGCTTGCTGTCCCAGGTAGTTGCGATAGACCGGCTGCTTGAGCATCGCCTCGAATATGGCCGGGGCCCGCTCTAAGTCGTCGATCGTTTCAAACAGCGGCGAGATCGGCAGGTAAGGTCGTGGCTTGCCGGGATACTTTTGATTCCAGACATAGTTCCACAGCCACAACACGGCAATCACATCGGCCGGCTGATGCGTCATGCTGATCACATAACCGCCAAACGGCTTCGGCCCGCCGGTCGCCATCGTGTCGGCCAGCACGCCGAAAGTCGCCAACACTTCCTGAGTCATTTCGTTGAGCTTGGTCGTGTCGACCTGCGGCTGTTGGTCGAGATCGCAAAGTCGCTTGAGCCAATCGGCTTCTTCGATCACTTGATCCTCGGGCAGATCCGCAAACAAAATCTCACGCAGCGCGGCGCGGTGGACGTCGGAGTCTTGCCGGATATCGAGCGAGAAGAAGTGGAAGCCAAAGGTATGCAGGCGATCTTTCCAGGGGTCTAAATATCTCTCGACGACGCGGCGGCCTTGATGCTCGAGCATGCTCTGACGCAGCAGCTCGACCTCGTCCATTAGCTCTTCCGGTTGTTGATAGGCGACGTGTTCGTCTCCTTCGACAAATGCCAGACCGAGCGAGACTTCGAGCCGGAACTCGATCATCTTCAGGTAGCGGCGATAGACCTCACTAGGCGAAACCTCTTCCAGGCGGGCAGACATTGGTTCCCATTGCTGGGTCGCCGTGGCCAATCGCTGGCGGATTTCATCGCTGACGGCGGCCTGACGATCAGAGGTGACCAGCGTCTTTTTCAACTCGCGACAGTACGACAGATGCCGTTCCAGGGCCGTCTTTCGTAACAAGCCCAATGTTGTCTCGGTAACCTTGGCGGTGACAAAAGGGTGCCCGTCACGGTCGCCACCAATCCAACTGCCGAAGGTTAAAAACGGCTTCGCTTCAAACTGATGGTGCGGATAATAACGTGCCAAGGCCATCCGCATTTCACGATAGATTTGCGGAGCGACATCCCATAGTGCTTCGGCGAAGAACAGGCCCCGCTCGACCTCGCCCATCACGCCAGGCCGCTGTGGACGTAGCGAGTCGGTTTGCCACAGCAGGGTCAAGTCGCTCAGGACCGCTTCAAAGTCCTCTTCGTGCGGATGAACTTCCAAGTACGGCAAGTGATCGCGGAGGCGACGCAACAGCTCACGCGTTGTACGACGTTTGGCTTCGCTGGGGTGCGCGGTAAAGACCGGGGTGATCGCCAAGCGGTCTAACCAGTCTTGCATCTCGGCGGCCGTGCAGCCACTTTCGCAAAGCTGACGAATCGCATCGGCGATCGATTCGCTACGCGGCAGGCCTTCTGCTTCGGCCTCCTCGGCTCGCTGATCGAGAATCCGCACGCGGTGGTAATCTTCGGCCAGATTTGCCAGATCGAAATAGAGACTCAGCCAGCGAATCACGCTGCGTAGCTCTTGTTTCGGGATCCGGGCAATTTCCGCCAACAAGCGTTCCTCGGCATCCGGCAAACCGGACCGCCGCTCGAGGGACATCCGGCGGATGCGATTCATGGTCTCGGCTAGTGAATCGCCCACCTGTTCGCGGACAACCTGGTCGAGCAACTCAACCAACAAATTTAACCCCGGCACATGCTCTTCGTGGTACATGTCAGTATTTGACTCGCTTCTTGGATGTCTAAACTTCGCCTCGTTAATAGGTTACCGCGAATCGGCCGAAATTCGTAGGGGGAGCCTCGTCAGGACGATCATCAAATCTGGCACGCCATGTGCAATCTGTCTTATCCCGCGTGAACCAACTACGTCCAATCCAGGAGACGAGAAATGTCCGAGCAATGGGGCTTATGCAAAGATTGTAAGTGGTGGCAGATCGAGCCTGATGCGGTCATCGAAGACCCAACGTGCGGGTACTGCATCGAGCAAGACCTACAGCCGTTTCACCTCCGAATCACCGGCAATGGCGGCTGCAATCGGTTTATGTCCGGCAAACCGGCCCGGGCCGAAGGGTCGAGCGAAAAGCCCCCTGCGGCGGTGCCTCAGCGGTAAGTATCCGCAGGCGATGACACCTAAGTACAAGCTCAAGAATCAGCGGTAGGGACTGTCGTTTTCACAACGAGTCCCTACCGCTCAATGCTGAATGTCTCGGTGAATTCAGCCTCTGCTATGTTTTACAACGAGCGTCTTAGACGCCCATGTCGAAACCTTCAACCAGATCTCGCAGCGACTTGGCTTGAGCACCGAGTTCTTCGGCACTGGCTGCCATCTCTTCGCTGGAAGCGGTCGACTGTTCGGTCACCGAGGCGACTTGCTGAACGGTGCCGTAAACCTCTTGCGACATGCTCATTTGTTCGTCGGTAGCCGAAGCAATCTCGGCGATCTTGCCTGAGGTGGCTTCCACCGCGGCAACGATCTTTTCCAACGCACTGCCGGCCTGGCCACTCAGTTCCACACCGTTGGCCACGCGAGCAGTCGATTCTTTGATCAATGCTGAAACGTCCTTGGCGGCGTTGCTGGCACGTTCGGCCAACTTGCGAACTTCGTCCGCCACCACGGCAAACCCCAGACCATGTTCCCCGGCACGAGCCGCTTCGATGGCCGCATTGAGTGCCAGAAGATTCGTTTGGCTGGCGATTTCGCTAATAACCTGAATGATCTCGCTGATCTGCTCTGAGGAGGCTTTGATCAGGTCCATCGCTTCGCCACTCTTGGTGACGGCCTGGCCCCCATCGACGGCGATCAAGTTGGTCTCGTTGGCCAGCTTGTCTGTCTCGTTAGCACGATCGCGAACACCTTGAATGCTGCGAGTCAGCTCTTGTGCCGAAGCACTGATCTGCTCGACTGCGGCGCTTTGCGTCTGAGCACCTTCGGCAACCGACTGCGAAGCTTCGCTGACGGTGGCGGCACTCTCGCTAAACTGGTTGGCACTTTCGTTGACGTTGGCAATCAATTCGGCCATGGCCAAGCGTAGACGGACTTGCTGGGTAATATCCGTGGCATATTTGACGACCTTGAACGGCTTGCCGTTGAGATCGAGAATCGGGTTGTAGGAAGCCTGAATCCAGATCTCCTTGTCACCCTTGGCAATGCGTTTGTACTGACCGGCGTCGAACTGACCCTGGTTCAGCTTTTCCCAGAACTGCTTGTACTCGTTGCTGGCGGCCAACTGCTTGTCGACAAACATCTGATGATGGCGACCTTCAAGTTCGCTCAGTGTGTAGCCGATCGCGTTCAGGAAGTTATCGTTGGCCGTGCGAATCGTGCCGTCCATGTTGAATTCGATCACTGCCTGCGATTTGCTGATCGCATCCATCTGACCTGAGAAATTAGCCGTGGCCAACTTCTGCTGAGTCACATCGGTGGCATACTTGACAACTTTGTAAGGCTTGCCGCTGGCATCGAAGATTGGGTTGTAGGAAGCCTGAATCCAGATCTCCTTCCCTCCTTTACCGATGCGTTTGTATTCGGCCGATTCAAATTCGCCACGGCGGAGCTTATCCCAGAACTGTTTGTATTCAGTACTGCGAGCATATTCTGGTTCGACAAACATCTGGTGGTGCTGGCCCTGGATCTCGCCCAGCGAGTAACCAAGTGTGCTCAAGAAGTTGTCGTTGGCCGTGAGAATGGTGCCGTCCAAGTCGAATTCGATGACGGCTTGAACTTTGCTGACGGCATTGAGCTGACCCTGAAAGTCGGCGTCCTGCATCTTTTGAGCGGTAATGTCGACGGCGTACTTTACCACTTTGATGGTCTTGCCGTTTTCGTCGAGAATTGGGTTGTAGGAAGCCTGGATCCAGATCTCTTGGCCACCTTTGCCGAAGCGTTTGTACTGACCAGCGTCGAAGTGCCCTTGGCCCAGTTTTGACCAAAAGTCGCGATACTCGGCGCTGTGGGAATAGGCCTGATCGACAAACAACCGGTGGTGTTGGCCCTGAAGTTCATCCAGCGTGTAACCAACTGCACCCAGGAAATTGTCGTTGGCGGTTAGGATCGTTCCGTCCGGCTCAAACTCGATGACGGCCTGCGACTTGCTTATCGCTGCGTTCTCGGCCTTCAGCATCGCAATTTCTTCTCGCAGCTGAGCTTCCACTAATCCTGATTGTGCGGTCGTCGTCTTAGCTTTGCGCGTGGAAGGTTTGGTCGTCGATTGAGCGGCATCGAGGGTTGCACTGGTCGGCATCTTGATCTCCTGCCATTGAAATGGCGTATTGTTAAAGCTTCAGACGTTGGTTCGACTGCGGTTGACTGTCGCAGAATTTCGTTTTTGCGTCCCAGCTATCTACGTTCTGCCGAAACAAAGTCAAATTCTTCGTTCCCCTAATGAGCAGGGACCCCTCTCAAGGAAAAATTCGCTGACTGACCGTATGTCCTTTTGAAATAATCACTTACGACACAGTTAAGGCCACTCGCATGGAGAAATATTGGGGACTCAAAGATTGTCTCGAAGTTTTCCTGCGACTGTCGTCTCACGGTCGAACGGCATGCCCCTTCGACCTCTCTGGGTCGAAACACCAGCGTGTTTAAGCTATTTTCCGGGTCTTACTTGGCGGCCCGATGACTTGCCCCGGAGAGAACCGATCGGGCCACTCTTTGCCCGAGATCTCTCACCGGAAAGGGAAAAAACTCAATTACATTCTCTAACTATGGTGAAATCTCCTTGGAAGAGCTAAGCCCTAACCAGCCATCATGACGGGTTTAATGACCTTAATTCTCAAGATGCACCGTGTTTTTTTACTGCCTGCACACCCGAAACAACTATCAGTATCAGGGTGGCAATTTGTGGATCACCTAAGTGGCTGCGGGAATACCACGACCACTAAACCCGACTTAGGTGGCAGTGCACGACTAAACCTCAATCCAAGTGATGGCGAACAGGCGTAAAACTTCTCAAAAGATAAACGTCGTTTCTCATTCACTTTCGTTGAAAAACATTGAAAATAGTCTTTACCTGATGAGACTTACTCGTGGACTTATCTCATTTGATTTTCTCCGCAGCCTTAAACTCATCTTCCTCATCTCCTTATTCTGCCATTGGGCGGTGAAAGGTCACGATTCATGAAGTCGCTTTCGTTATGCTCTGAAAACTCTGCTCGAGCCAAACGCGGGTTCACGCTCGTCGAACTGCTCGTTGTGATCGCGATCATTGGCGTGTTGGTGGCGTTGCTTCTGCCTGCCGTGCAGCAAGCTCGTGAAGCCGCGCGACGTGCCCAGTGTGTTAATAACCTGAAGAACATTGGGTTAGCGATGCACAACTATCACGACACCTACCGCAACTTTCCGTATCTCGGTTTCAGCGATTGGAACGGCGATACGATCTCGGTGTTTGGGCGTCTGCTTCCTTTCATCGAACAATCGGCCATGTACGATACGCTCGACTTCAGCGTGCGGGCCAACGACGGCAACAACCGTCTGTACCGCACCACGCCGATCGACGTTTACTCGTGCCCTTCGGAAACGGTGACCCTGGGTGAATCGAATAGCGGCAACAACCACTGGTCGCACCAACGTTACAGCTATGCCGTTTGCGTGGGGAACACGAACTACGATCAGCACGACGCCAACAACTGGGACGGTACTTACACCTACGACAACGGCGGGTCGGCTTTCAAAATGGGCGAGAACATCCGCAGCATGGCTTCGATCACCGACGGAACCAGCAATTCCGTCATGGTCTCGGAAGTCCCCATGAATCAAAACGATCAAGGCTGGCAAGGCATGTACGCCGCCGGTATCTATGCTTCGGGCGCTGGTTTCACAGGCTACCTGACCCCCAACACCAAGGCCTCGATCGACGGCGGTCGTCGCTGTTGGAATCCGGACGACTACCTGCAAAAAATCCCTTGCCATGGCGGCTCCGACAGGTGGTGGGGCGCGACGTTTGCCGCGTTCAGCATGCACCCAGGCGGCGTGAACGCTTGTAACTTCGATGGCTCGGTTAGCTTCGTGCCAGAGACAATCGATATCTGGGCATGGCGTGCTCGGACGTCAACCCAAGGTGGCGAGGTCATTGGTCAGTAACCAAATCTGGCTAGACAACGAGAACGTTCGCTACGAAAGCATGCGTTCTCTGATCTACCAGATGGAGCATCATGCAATGAGTAAAAAACAGCTTACCTCCCTGAGCAGTATCGTCGTCCTGCTGCTGTCGTTTTCCTTTCTCGTGGGTTGTGGTGCCAGCGACGGCATGATCACGATCTCGGGCAGTGTCACCCTGGATGGCGAACCGGTTGAGGATGGTTCGATCTCGCTCATGCCGCTTAAAGAAGGTGGCATGGGGGGCGGTTTGATCGAGAACGGTTACTACACAGCTAAATCGTCTCCCGGCGAAATGGCGGTTCAGATTCATGCCCACAAGATGGTCAAGAAGAAGAATCCCACGCGAGAAGAAGTGGAACGCGGCCTGACCGAAGACAGCGTCTCCATCATTCCGCCCGCTTACAACAATCAGTCTCTGCTACGCATTATGGTGGCTCCGGATCATAGGACATTCGAATTCAAATTAACGAAAGACGGAAAGATCCCCGAGGGCATGTCGACCAAGATGTAATGTCTTGACCGACATGTCTCAACGGAAAAGGTGGCTGACTTTGGCAGGGTCGGCCACCTTTTTTTATGCGCGCATGCGCAAGCATCGACGATACACCTTAAAAATGTTGCCCGCGACTTGAAACAGGGTACCGAGCAGCGACAGCGCATCGCACCAAGCATGGAATGGACGCTTGGCTACTCCATAAAGATTGCATTGGGTGCCTGCGTTACGCTTTACGGCACGACTTTCACCCGACGCCAACGAGATTTGCCGCAACGTCAGGGAGGTCCACGGCCTTGGGCTGGATGCGTGCGATGTGTCGAAGATTTAGTGGGTGCCATACCCCCGACTGCCTGGGCATGCGTTGGCACTTCACGTGGCGTCTGACCAATCGGTGGCAACGCCGGCGCATTATTCCCGTGGATACGCGAAGCGGAGCACGGACCCTGCTGCGTCGAGCGTTGCTTGAGCAGCTTTTGCAGCCGGTGCAATTCGCTCCCTTGCCGGTCGAGCACCTTGAGGTGAAACGAAACCCACGCGAACGCGCGTTCCAATTCACCAGCGGAGGGCACTCGAAGACCGTCGATGATCCTGCCGGTAGACCGGTTTCCAGGCAACGGCTTCCGGCGTTTTGTCCGCGAAAGCTGAGGCTTCTGCGCCACTTCTCGGGAAGGTTCTGTACTGACAGGCTCTTGCGGGGTAGAGGGTTCCTGGGCAAGCGACTTCGTGATCGGTGCATCCTGCGAGGAATGCTCGACCGTAGCCACTAGTCTCCCCACGACACTCGCCGGCACTTCCACCGTCACCCCG
The DNA here is from genome assembly GCF_013618625.1 of Bremerella alba. Taxonomy (NCBI): domain Bacteria; kingdom Pseudomonadati; phylum Planctomycetota; class Planctomycetia; order Pirellulales; family Pirellulaceae; genus Bremerella; species Bremerella alba. The sequence continues at coordinate 325,265 of NZ_JABRWO010000001.1, forward strand.
CAGGCCGAGCACAACAGGTGCTTGCCAGCGCGCACTTCTACCGGCGGAACATTCTCGCTTGAGAACGCTCTGCCGGGTTCCGCTTGGCGGTTGATTGATGACATAGGATGACTCCTGACGGTGGTGTGGATCTGGCCGCTGGCCAGGGGGAAGTGGATACTCGCGCTAGAGTTGAATTATTTCTTAGCCGTGAAGGGGCGGCATAAGAGAGGCCGCCTCTTGGCATGTCCACGAAGACTGCTCGTGGCACCCTAGATCGAGAGTGATCCGAGGGCTGATGAGATCAATGTAGTCGCCAGGTGGGTCCTTTGTATAGTAAATCTTGCGATTTTTTTTGCCCGTCGCATTGCTTAGTCTTGGTGCGACTAGCGGCGCTGCTTGCCACCCTACTATTCTAGGAGTCGGCGAAGGAGAATCGCTTGCGGTGGTTGCGACCGATCCACGGAGAGGACTCCCTGGGAAATGCTTGCCTGGCCTTGTTCGACCTGCCACAGCCAGGACGGCAGTTGCACTTTCAGCGGAACTTTGCCAAGCTTGCGAAACGTCAGCTGCAGCGTCTCGCCACTGGCTTTCACATCGAACACATGATCAGCCCAGGCAATTCGTGTGATCTCTAGGCTTGGCCAGTCGCGTGGTAGGTTCGGCTCGAGCTGAAAGCCGTCGGCCGTCGGCTTGAATCCGAGAAAGCCGTAGAGCATGGTCTGGGGAACGAGGACCGATTCCATGAACTCGTGATCGACCCCCAAGCCGCCTGGGGTGCCGCCCCCTTGCAGCGATCCTCGTCCCGGCTCGGCGTAATACTTCCGATACCCGCCGGCTGCTTCCACTTCGGCAAACCAGTCGGTGATCGCTTTCAACCGCTGGGCTGCGTTGTCGGGGCCTTTGAACCGAATGCGAGCCATCAAATCGTGATACGAGAAGCCCAGCACGGCGCCTCCATCTTGCACCTGGCCTCCCCAAGCAATGCTGCCGGGGTTATGCCATACCCAGGCATACCACTCAATGTTGCGACGCGTGGTTGCCCGGGGAGCGAACCGCCAGTGATAGATGTCGGCGCCCGTGGATGTGTCGCCAACGACTTCACGCTGACCGTCAATCCAATCCATGATCTGCATGGCCTGAATGGGGGTAGCAAACCCATAGTGGATCGCTTCCAGGTTTAGAAAGGTGAAGCCGTAATCGTGCGACTTGCCGTCGGCATCGACACACGCCACAAACCGCTGCTTCTCGGCATCCCAAAAACGCTGACCAGCGCGTTGCTTCAGATCGTTGGCAATCGAAGTGAGCGTCTCGTGACTAAGCGTCGGCGGGGCGATGTCCCACTTCGCATGCGTGGCGATTGCCTTTTCAAGGGTGGCCATCGCCAGCAATGCGTCGTACTCCATAATCGACGCGTAGCAGTCATAGTGACCAAAAGGTAGAAGATCCCAATAGTTGTTCCCGACCCCGTGCCCATGCAGCAGATGCTTGTTGCCCTGGTCATCGTGCATGAAGCCGGTGCGTCCGTCGTGCCCTGGCCACTGGACCAGCATCGCGCCTTCCTCACGTACGCTGAACTCCGTCAGGCTGTACTGTATCGCGGTTCGCATACGCTTGATGTTTTGCTTGAGAAACGCAATGTCGCGGGTCCACAGAAAGTAGTCCGTACTTCCTCGCACGAACAGGGCATTGGTAATCGGATGACGCGAGTCGGTTGCCGTGTGAATGTTGCGAATCGTGATGGCCTGAGATTTGTCGTTGCTCCACGTCAAACGGAGCTGCTCGATCTTGTCGCTCCACAACGCATGCTCGTGCACCGGAACGACGCTTAGCTTCAGCCCGGCACCGTACTGCCCGCCGACGCCGCTGTCTTTGATCACTTCGATCGAGCGAGCCGGGTCGAAACCTTCATCCCCTGCTCGCCGCCAGGCCAGCGTTGCCGGGGCGCCTTTGGGCAGTAAATCGCTCGACCATTCGATCACCACAAACGGGGCGACGAAACTATCGAACGTGCGCACCGGTAACGTCAGCGAGGTTCGCGATCCTTCGGTTGTCAGACGCAGACCGAAACTTTTGTCCTGCTGAATGTCTTTGGCCCCTTGGATGTGAAGTGCCTTCACGTTGGCGGGCTGCATGTTCATCATTTTGCGGTAGGGATCTCCTTGCACCGTGAAGTGCCAGCCGGCGCCGCCTGCTTGCTCCCACAAGGGAAAGGGCCAGCCGCCGGGATGGGCGTGGCCGCGATGCTGATCCATCACCACGTAGCCGCTGGGATCGATTTGTCGGTTCAGAAAGACGTTGCGATAGAAGCCCCGCATCGCGTCGGCGGAAGGGTCTTCGCCCACGGCCGGCCAGAGCGTCGACATGGGGATCCAAGCATCCCATAAAGTGCACTGGGTCTTAGGGCTGTGATGCCGCTGGAACATCGTCTCGAGACGCGAGGTCATTTCCTGCTGTCCCGGCACCTGGAACTTTGGCAGGGGCGTCTGAGCAGACGCGAGTGTCGCCAGCGTTAAGAGAAACACAAACGCAAACAGGGTTCGGAACGGCATGAGGGGGCATCCGTCGAGGTAGGATTGTAGGGTGGGCAGGCCTGAGTTTACCTGAACCGCCCGGCAAACTAAACCAAATTTTGCCCATGCGACCGACCAGCAGAAGCGGACAATTTGTTTGCGTCGATCGCCATCGGGTGAGATGCTAGAGAGTGACTCATCTTAACGACCTAGGAGGCTGCCATGAAGTCTGTGGTTATTCTTTGTGTTGCCGCGCTGTCGCTTTACGCTGGACCGTTCGCCCTGGCAGACTTTCCACCGGTTGATGACCGGCCTGCTCTTCCCAAACTGCAGGCTGGCTATCCTGAGAAAATCGCGTTGACCGACGTCTGGACGTTTGTCGCTGGCCAGTCTCTAGCTTTCCCTGGTTGCACATCGCGACTTCGATTTGAAGGGAAGCCAACAACCGGGTCACACGTTTACTACCAGGCCATGCCGACCAAGTGGAGCAAGTCGGAAGTGTGCGTCACGTTGACGTATGCTCACACGGGCAAATCAGGGGTGATTACGGAAGTCACCATTGGCGATCAGAACTATTATCGGGACGATCGAGCCGAGGCGTTTTTTGTGTGGGATCGACGCATGCCGTGGGAACGCTGAATAACCGTAGGCAAGCAAAGTGGCGGGAAGAAACGGTGGGTAGGAGCTTAGACCTTCGAGCCGACCATCTGGTTCCAGCAGATGCTGATGGCCATATCGGTCACAAAACCGACGAAGAAACCACCGATCACCAGCTTGGCTGGGTTTTCTAAAAGCTGACCGCCACCCATGTAGGTTGCGATCAAAGCCAATGCGACCAGGAAGGCCACCAGGTGCCCTCCTCTACCCAATGCGGTTCTTACCGCTTCTTCCCATCGTAAAAAGTCGAACGTCATCATCGCTCGGGACCTTACAGAGGTGTGCCTTATTAGAAGCACGCTTAAAACCAGGCCCTCCCTGCCAACACGTTGGTTTCCTTCCAGACAATCAGATCATCGAGCGACAACGACGCAAGTTGCGTGAATTCCTAGAAGTTCACTAGAAAAGGGGGTTTCGCAGGCCTGGTACATCAAATCGGGACCATGCCCGAGAGAGATAGTCGCCAGGCGGGGCGATACGTTGGCCGTGCTCGCACCCCACATTTACGACCTAGTGAGGGGCGAATTCTAATTGGTCGACGACCAGATCGATGTCGCGATCTTGCGTCGAGAGGACCACTTTGTAGATAACCTGGCCCAGTCGGGGCGAACTGGTCGGCGCATCTTCCGAGGCCACCTTCGGTTCCGCGACCTCTTTTTTGAATTGGGTGAGAGGGATCTCGAGCGTATGCCATTGGGACGATTCACTAGGATCAACGTCGCCGATCTCGTACGCGTAGACGCTGTCCGAGCCATGGAAGTCGGCTCCCCGGGCAAGCAGCAGGACCTGCACTTTTTCGTCTCGATTCACCCGGAAGGTGACTTTCATGCGGGCATCTTCCACCACGGTGAACAGACCTTCGCTCCACCGGTTGTACGTTTCGATTTGATACCAGGTACTACTGGGATCAAAGAAACCCGGCCGCGTCTCGGCCATCACCGCGCCGACTGACCCCGGGGGAAGTTGGTCTTGAGCCCAGATTCCTTTTCGCCAATCGCTGGGAAGTTCCTTCTCGAAATCGATTTGCCAGCGATCTGATGTGGGCATGCGCAGCTGGCTCTTGAGCGGAAGATCGCGGGCCACGGTGACCTTCTCGCCTGCCGCGACATCCACAGAACTTTGATCGCCGGTGCGATAAACGCGAACCTTCCCTTCGACGACATCCACATCGGTTCGCAGATGCGAGGCCTGCACCGAAAGCACGGTCCCCAGGACGTCGGTCACGGCCTGCTCGGTAACGACCTGCAGAGGCTGGCCGGGATGCTGCGGCTGAACGTCGGCCACGATGTTGCCAACCAACAAATCGACTTGTTTCTGATCTTCATCTCGAAAAGCGGCCTCGGTGGCACCGTGCAGACTGACGCGTGTCTCATCCGGAAACTCAATGGTTGCCGAGCTGCCGATCGCATGGGTGGTAATTTGCATTCCCACGGGAATGTCATCTCCGACGGCCAAGTCGCGAGCTTCCCCATCTGGCATCGTCACGGTCACTTTTCCGGTCGCTTGCACCAATTTGGCAACGGTGGGAAGCTGACCGGCGCGCAAATCGAGAAAGACGGCAAACGCCAAACTGGCGGCCAGGGCCATGGCTGCCGACCACCAGAAGACGGTTTGCCGAGGAAACGAAGCAGGCCTCTGCCGCGTAGGGGTGACCTCTGCAATGGTCAGGGACTGCAGCGCGATGCTGTGAAAGATCTCGAGCGCGCGGTCGTCTCCTTCCATGGCAGCCGAGAGGGCCGCCATCTCGTACTCGTCGAGGTCGTCGTCGTTATAGCGAATGATCAGTTCGATCAAGTCGTCGTCGGACATCGATTGGTCATCTTGTACTGGCGTGCTATCGTTCATGCCGTGATCCCCCGGCGTACCCGTTCACCTGTCACTGCCTCACCTATCACTGCGATGCCTCCCCGGAGAGCGTTCCTTCGACACATCGCCGGAGATCTCGATGAGCACGCGACAGACGTTTGTAAACGGCGTCGAGTGAAGCTCCGATCTGCTTGGCAACTTCGATGCAACTGAGCCCTTCCCCATACCGCAACTGAATCATCTCGCGATTACCTTGGGGCATCTTCTTCAAACACAACCGCAGCGCGTCCTTCCGGTCCGAGAGCCCCTTGGCTTGATCGTCGGAGATCGCCCAAATACGGTCCATCGCGCCACCATCCATCACGTGTGACTTGCCCCGCTGCCGCAACCAATCGACGGCCAAGTTTTTGGCGGTGGTGCGAGACCATGCCAACAGGTGCCCGTCGTCGTTAATTTGATCCCGCTGCCGAAGTGCGCGAAGGACAACCTCTTGAAAAATGTCTTCGACGGCCTGAGACTCGCGCACGATCGACCAAATCGGAACGGTCAATCGAATGCGTGCCTCGAGCAAGACTCGCACTACATCACTTTCTTGCATTGCTGACTGCCTACTAGCGCCTTTCGGTACGATTCACGGCCATCGTCTCTCGACAAACAGCCCCCACACAGAGCCAGCGGCATTGACTCATTGGTAGTAAATCGGGAGCCCCTCTGCAACGGGGAGATCGCCTGACGTTCTCATTTACAAACGCCGAAGCCGTCAAAACCTGACAGAAAACTGCCAATAATCAAAGTACTTTTATGTTCGCAAAGCTTTTTCTTCTTTTTTCGATTAATCGATGTCAGGAATCGCCGCGTACTCCGTGATTGATAAGTGGATCGGTTATTCCGCGTGGGAGAGATGCCGGAAGTGGACCGATTCGCTCTTATCTCAATGTCTCGTTTCTATTCGATCAAGTTAGAGGTGCCTCATCCATGAAAATTCTTCGGAGGCCACGCGGCTTCACCCTCGTCGAACTGTTAGTTGTGATCGCCATTATCGGCGTTTTGATTGCCCTTCTTCTGCCAGCGGTGCAGCAAGCCCGCGAAGCAGCTCGCCGAATGGCTTGCAGTAACCAACTGCGTCAAGTCGGCATTGCCCTGCACAATTACCACGATACCTTCGGCACGCTGCCACCGGGTATTGTGACCAGCAACCAGGTTTGTTGGCTGACACAGATTCTACCGCAGATTGAACAGTCGGCACTCTTCGACCAGATTGGCGCCGTGGGTGGCTTCGACGAACCGTGGGAAGACGTAACCGACATGGTCAGCACCGGTACCACACCGCTCGCGAAGACCGTGATCGATGGCTACATCTGCCCCTCGGATACCGGCGACGGGGTCAACAAGCGGCTCGGTAATTCGACCAATCAGTTCGGCAAGTCGAACTACATCGGTATCTTTTCGGCTTACTACAACGCGACCAACGCCACCGCGACCAACGGCAGTGGGGGTAGCGACCGAGAAGCGACCTTCTTCGACAACTCGTCGACCGAGTTCAGCGACATGACCGATGGTCTGAGTAACACGATCATCGTCGCGGAACGGGCTGAACGAAAAGGCTCTGGTCCTACCGGCTCGCTGTGGATCGGTTACCAAAACGACTCGGGTGGTTCGATTTCCGGCAGTATCGCCCAGTTCCAGGTCCGCCTGCGAATGGAGCGATCGTCCAACGATACCGACTACAACATCAACGGCAACAGCAACTACAACCCGAGCAGCAATCACCCCGGTGGTGCTCAGTTCCTTCGCGGCGACGCCAGCGTTGTCTTCTTGCCGGAAACCATCGACCTGCGTACCCAGGCTGCCCTGGGAACGATCGATGGTGGTGAAGTAATCGGCGAATACTAATATTTCCCAAGCAGGCAGACCGCTTCCCAGCGAAGCGGTCCGTCTGCCGCCCATACCCATTTATGTCACGAGCGCTTCGATGAAATTCCCCTTTGTACTTTCTGGTCGCTTTGCAGCGACGGCCATGGTCGCGATTACCCTGATCGGATTGGTCGGCTGCGGCTCCGGTTCCGACGTAGTTCCAGTTTCGGGTACGGTAACCCTCGATGGAGACCCACTCGCCGATGCGTTGGTTTCTTTCTATCCCCAAGAAGAAGGGAAGCGATTTTCGACCGGTACGACCGATGCCAGCGGCCATTACGAGTTGGTCTACACCAATGATCAAAACGGCGCTGCGATCGGCAAACATATCGTCAAAATCACGACGGCCACCGTCCAAGGTGAAGGAGGACCAGCGCGTCCCCCCAAAGAAAAACTGCCTGCGAAATACAACGACCAATCTGAGTTGACGGTCGACGTTACATCCAGCAGCGCCGGAAACACCAACTTCGATTTGCAATCGAAGTAACCCCCCTTTAAGAACCTCAAAAGTCCCCAGTCGATCGACGTGTATCGGCTGGGGGCTGGTACGTTCTTGTCCGCGCAGTAGACAGCGGCCTACCGCAATCGAGATTTCCAGAGACCCGCAGAACTTTTCTTCGCGGTCCGGGTTTCTAAAATTAGCTACTGGCAGAACAAATAAGAACAGACATCTTTCTGAAGTTGTCACTGCCTATTAATCCCTTTCTTTTTACTTCCTCACTCATTTTCGGAACGTTGTTTCCAAGGAGCCCCCATGGTCCGTGCTTCGCAATCCCCTTCGCCCCGACGTGGTTTCACCCTGGTGGAATTGCTGGTGGTCATTGCCATCATCGGCGTTTTGATTGCGTTACTTCTTCCTGCTGTGCAACAAGCTCGTGAAGCGGCTCGTCGTATGACGTGCAGCAACAAGATGCGTCAGCTGGGCATCGCATTGCACAACTATCACGACACCTTCGGCAAGCTGCCTCCGGGGCGCGTAACGTCTAACCAGATCAGCTGGCAGGTGCAAATTCTGCCGCAGTTGGAACAGAACGCTCTGTTCGACGCAATTTCAGCTGCTGGTGCGTTCAATCAACCCTGGGAAGACGTGGCCGAAATGACCACCAGTGGGGCGACCCCTTTGGCCAAGACCGTTGTCGATGCCTACCTCTGCCCTTCCGATACCGGGGGCGGCATCAACGAGCGGCTCGGCACCTCGCCCAATCAGTTCGGCAAGTCGAATTACGTGGGGGTCTTCTCGGCGTACTACAACCCTACCGACCCGGTAGCAACCAACAATGCTGGTGGTAGCGACCGCGATGCGACCTTCTACGACAACTCGAAGGTCAAGTTCTCGGACATTACCGACGGCCTGAGCAACACGGTCATCGTCGCTGAACGCCGTACCGGTAAGTCGTCGGGCCCGGCTGGCTCGCTGTGGGTTGGCAACCACTATGACTTTGGTGGTTCGATTGGCGTGTACGAATTTCAGATTCGTCTGCGGATGGAGCGATCGTCCAACGATACCGACTACAACATCAACGGTAACACGGTCTATAACCCCAGCAGCAACCACCCTGGCGGGGCTCAGTTCCTGATCGGTGATGCCAGTGTGTCGTTCCTGCCAGAGACCATTAACCTGCGTACCCAGGCCGCATTGGGCACGATTGATGGTGGCGAAGTGATCGGCGAATACTAAGCTTCCGTTCGCCGAAGCATTCGAAACGAAAAAAGGCCCGCCGATGGTTGCACCATCGCGGGCCTTTTCTATTTCGAAAACGATTTAAACCGCGTCGAGCGTGGGGAAGTCGATGTATCCGTCCGCTCCGGTGGGCGAATACCAGGTGCTCATATCGGCTTCCGGATTCAGGGGGGCTGCTTCGGCGAAGCGCTGCACCAGGTCCGGATTACTAATAAACGGGCGACCGTACGCGATCAAATCGGCATCACCGCGTTTGATCGTCAGCTCGCCTGACTCGCGGGTATAACCGACGTTCCCCATCAATGGCCCGTCGAACACCTGGCGGAATTCCGATAGCGTCATCGGTTCGCCCAACGCGTGGAAGCCAAAGCCGGTCCCGTCCATCACGTGCAAGTAAGCCAGTTGGTACTGATTCAGCTGCTTGGCGACATAGGTGAACTGCTCGCGATAGTCAGGCGACCCCATGCCGTTGAACGAGCCGTTGGGTGCGAGCCGGATACCAATTCGTTCTTGCGGCCACACCTGGCTGATCGCCTGAACGACTTCGTCGAGCAGACGGTATCGGTTCTCGATGCTTCCACCATACTGATCGGTGCGATGATTGCTCTTGGACTGCAGAAACTCGTCCAACAGATAACCATTGGCCGAGTGGATCTCGACACCGTCGAAGCCAGCCTCTTTCGCGCCCTCGGCTGCTTTCGCATAATCTGAGACGACTCCGGGGATCTCGTCCGTTTCTAAGGCGCGCGGAACCTCGCGGGGTTCTTTGCCATTGGGCGTGTGCTGCAGTTCGCCATCGTCGATCATGATGGCCGACGGAGCCACCGCCGGCTGACCACCGTGAAAGCTGCTGTGCGAGGCCCGACCGGTGTGCCAAAGTTGCATGAAGATCTTGCCACCTTCTTCATGGACAGCCTGAGTGACCTGCTTCCAGCCTTCGACCATTTCGCTGGTGTAGATCCCCGGCGATTGATACCAGCCGTTGGCCTGGGGCGAAATTGTGGTCGCTTCAGAAATAATGAGCCCGGCCGTAGCCCTCTGCCGGTAATACTCGGCCATGATTTCGTTGGCAATCCGATGCTCGCCTGCTCGTCCCCGGGTCAAAGGAGCCATGGTAATTCGGTTGCTAAGCGTGAGTCCCCGCATATCAAACGGCTGAAAGAGTGGCGAATCGTTTGGGCTCATTGTCGGGTCCTTTAGTGCATTGGAAGAAGTCCTCCCAGGCAAGCGCGAAGCCGCCTGACTGCTTCGTAGATGCCACCAAACGCGGAGACGTTTCACATTATATGTAAAAAGTTGTTCGACGGACTATTATTCATTTGCCCAGCCTCTGCCACAGCCATAAACCATTTACTGATTAAGACTTAGAACGCGAATGGACACCCTTCGACCAAAGGTAACCCGCAAAATCCCCTAGCCCGGCGAACTTGTAGCCGGGGTCGACATAGTGCTCGATCACGTAGAACGCAAAGTAATAGGCCCGACAGAAAGCCCAGATCGCAAGGGCCAGCAGCAAGGCGATTAGCCAGTCTCCGACCCTTGCCAGGAGGAGCCCGGCGGCGAACAAGCCCAGCACGAAAAACAGAACGCCTTTGAGGTAGATAAGCGTCGGAGACTTGAGATCGGCCATCGGATGCATTCCTCAGAGAAACGGCATGAACTTATCGACAGATCGGCCATTAGTAGCTTAGCAACTTTGTAGAATGATGTCGTCCGAGTTGCCGCTCATCGATACCGGAGTTCCCCTATGCATGTCTACGGCCGCGATTCGATCGAAACGATCCTGCAAGAGGATAGCTACCTCTTCAAGCTACTGGTCAACGATCATGGGGTGCTGCTCTTTTCCCGCGACACGGAACACGAGCAGATCTCGGAGCCGGATATCCGCTTCGAGACCGACTCGGTCGGAAATGCGTTGGCGGGCGTCGTCAAGCCAGGACACATCGAGCTGCGCTACCACGATGACTTCGGCGACGAGCGCGTGCGGCTGTTGATGCAGCGGGTAATCGAACTACCCGAGATGGCCTTCGCCCAGAGTTTTGAAGTCGTCTACCAGGGCCGGGTCCTTATCGCGAAGCCACCCCAAGACGAAGCGTAAAACTCACGGCGAAAATCGTGAGTAAGAGTTGTTCACCGCGTCTACCAGAATGCGGCCGGGAATGATCCGGCTCATCATCACACCGGTTTTATCTTCACGGACATATCCCATCACCATGCCGATAACCTCGACCGCTTCAGGCGAATCCTCTTGCAAGAAGACGGGGCCGCCACTGATGCCGCCAGCACCGGCGAGTTGAATGAGAAAGATGGTCTCGTTTCCCCACTTGGCCGGCACCGGCATCTCTCGTGAGGCAATCTGTCCGCAGACGACAATCGGAGACATCTCGGTTTGAACCCCCAGCCCCTTAATGCCCAAGCCCAGTGGGTAGCCGGTGACTTCGACCGGAGTGGTACGCATGGGCAATGAGGTCTGAATATCTTTCAGCGGGATGGCCAGTTTCAACAAGTCGTGGATAACATCGCTGGGCTCTTCGGGCAGTTTGATACGCATCACGGCGACATCAGCGTTGGCCTGAAGCCGCCAAGGGTTGCCCTCCCCTTCACACAGATCGGACAGTGGCAACGAGCCAGACTCACCCTCTGGCCGGCGAAACATGACGGTCGTTTCGCGGCTGGTCGCGCGTGCTCCGTGAGCGGTTGCGACCAGGGTGGCATGCTCGCCATCGGCTACCAGGAAGGCCGTCGACCACTCGTGCTTCTGCTTGTTGCTTTCCTTATCGACCTCAATGTCCACCAGGCAGATGGCCCGGTCCCAACGCTCGATGGGCGTTTGCTCGGCGTGGAGATAAGAACCGCACAAGCATGCCAGGACGATTCCCCAAACTACGCAGGCATAACGATGGAACATGGCGAGACTCATCATCCTTGAAACGGGCACGAATGAAAGAACGCTACCTTATAAGATTCACGAGTCCTTTGCCATATCCAGATCGAGCGCCTCAGCACGGTGCAGCGGTTGGCTTAGCTTATCGGCAGGAAAGAGGTCGTCCATGTGTTTTTCCAGAAAGTCCAACATCTGCTGACGATCGCCAGTGAACAGAAGCGTCTGGTCTGTTTCTGTGCTGGGGATATCCTCGTTGTGGGCAAGGCCTTTGAGACGATCGATGGACGTGAACTGAATATAGAGCTTGTCGTCTTCGATCTTGTACGGGGCAAAATAATAGACCCGCATAATCCCGGCGTTTTGCTCGTTCGACTCAAACTTGGTGCGCTGAAGCTGCAAAAACGGATGCTCGCCCACCTGAAACGGATAGACCTCGAACTCAATCGTTGTTTTTTTCTTCGTGTTCACAGCCGATAACTTGTAGCCAGTGATGCCGTACTGGGTGAATGTGAAGTGGTTGTCGGTGTTGGGCACCTGCACGCTTTCGCCCGTCTGTGGATCTGGGCGCGGCTGCATGCCGTACCATTGGCCTAGCAATTGATCGTCAATAACCGGCTGATCGGGATCGGCCAGGGGGGAAAGGGTTGCGTATTGCTTGCAGCCTGAAGCGAGCAATATCGCGGCGATAAGAAGGAGCGTCGCGCGTTGCATGGGCGGTCTCCCAAGTACGAGGCAAGAGATGCGAGTCGTCACGCATCAATTATAGAAGTTTTATTAATCGATGTCTTATAAAATCTGCCCCCTGCTTCATCCCACCTTCACAAAATGCTTTTCGAGAATTCCCCTGAATCCCGTTGCTTGCTCGATCAGGATTGCCTATCTTTCATAGTGATGTAACTCTTCTCGAGCTCAATGGAACTCAGCGAATCTATTCACTTCCGGACGCGTTTATGTCCGGCAAACTCTGATGGGCGAAAGAAGATCTAACGTGCCAGCAGTGCGCTATCGCACATCCATCACGTTTTCAGACTATCTAAAAAAGGCTACCTGATGAACCTGCAACGATCTCTATTCACCGTGCTTGGCTTGCTGTTATTCAGCAGCGCTGCGGTTGCCGCCGACAAGCCCAACATCCTGGTCATCTGGGGAGATGACATCGGAACTTGGAATGTCAGTCACAACAATCGCGGCATGATGGGATATGAAACACCCAACATCGATCGTATCGCGAAGGAAGGCCTTTCGTTTACCGATTATTACGGACAGCAAAGCTGCACTGCTGGTCGCGCGGCGTTCATGGGCGGGACCGTTCCTGTTCGCACCGGGATGACCAAGGTCGGCTTGCCAGGCGCTAAAGAAGGTTGGCAGACGACCGACTGCACGATTGCCACCATCATGAAGAGCCAAGGCTACGGCACGGCCCAGTTCGGTAAGAATCACTTTGGTGATCGCGACGAACACCTGCCCACCAACAATGGATTCGACGAATTCTTGGGCAACCTCTATCACCTCAATGCCGAAGAAGAACCAGAAAACCGCGACTATCCCAAAGACCTCGTTCTGCCCAACGGCAAGACATTCCAGGAACAATGGGGACCGCGTGGTGTCATGAAGTGCAAGGCCAACGGTGACGGTACGCAGACGATCGAAAACACCGGACCGCTCACCAAGAAGCGAATGGAAACGATCGACGACGAAACCATTGCCGCTACCAAAGACTACGTCAAACGCCAAGTGAAAGCCGACAAGCCGTTCTTCTGCTGGTGGAATGCTACCCGAATGCATTTTCGCACGCACGTGAAAGAAGAGCACACCGGCCTCTCCGGTAAAAGTGGCAACGAATACCACGACGGCATGGTCGAACACGACATGCATGTCGGCGAACTGCTCGATCTGCTCGACGAACTAGAGATTGCAGACAATACGATCGTTTTCTACTCGACCGACAACGGCCCGCACTACAACACCTGGCCCGATGCCGGAACCACCCCGTTTCGTAATGAAAAGAATTCCAACTGGGAAGGCGCTTACCGAGTGCCTGCTTTCGTCCGTTGGCCTGGCACATTCCCTAACGGAAAAACGCTGAACGGCATTGTCGCCCACGAAGATTGGATGCCAACTTTCGCCGCCATCGCAGGGGCTCCGGACATCAAAGAAAAACTGATGGAAGGCGTTGAATTAAACGGCCGCGAGTACCGTAACCATCCAGATGGTTACAACATGCTCGACTACTTAACGGGCGAGGCAGAAGAGTCACCACGGAAAGAGTTTTTCTACGTCAACGACGATGGCGCCATTGTCGCCATTCGCCTGGGCGACTGGAAAGCGGTCTTCTTGGAAAATCGTGCGAAGACTTTGCAACTGTGGCGAGAACCCTTCACCGAGCTGCGTATTCCGCTGCTGTTCAACCTACGACGCGATCCCTTCGAGAAGGCTCAGCACAACTCGAACACCTATCACGACTGGTTCCTCGATCGTGCGTTTGTGTTGGTGCCGATGCAGGCAGTCGCCGGTCAGTTCCTGAAATCGATGGCCGATTATCCGCCTAGCCAGACGCCTGGATCGTTCAATTTGGAAAAGATCCAGAAGCAAATCGAAGATGCGGCCCGCGGTCGTTAATTTGACCTAGAGTTTCTTACGAGTCTCCGTCGTCACGCCCCAAGTGACGGCGGAGTTTTTTTGTGGCATCGCCGAAGGAAACATCTAATGAAGTGGTTATCTCTATTCCTACTTACTTTGTTGCCCACCCTGGCCGTGGCTCAGGATGACCCGCTTCCCTCGTGGAACGATGGCCCCGCCAAGCAGTCGATCATTGACTTCGTCACCAAAGTCACCACCGAAGGAAGCGAAGACTTCGTCCCTAAGTACGACCGCATTGCGACCTTCGACAACGACGGCACCCTTTGGTGCGAGGCACCGCTCCCGCTGCAGGTTGTTTATGTGCTCTACGAACTGAAACGCCGCGTCGCCACCGAGCCCAAGTTGGCTGAAAACGAAATGGTGAAAGCGGCATTGGACGGTGACTTCAAGAAGCTACTTGCGGGCACGCACTATGACGGGCTGATGGAAATCCTGGCAATCACGCACTCTGGTTTGACCACCGACCAGTACGATCAGAACGTCCGCAACTGGATCAAGATCTTCAAAGACAAACGCTTCGGCTACAACTTGCCTGGCATGACCTACCAGCCCATGCAGGAGCTTTTGAAGTATCTGCGAGCCAACGGATTTCAGACGTTCATCGTCTCTGGCGGGGGCGCCGATTTCATGCGGGTCTTCACACACCGCGTGTATGGCATTCCACCGAATCAAGTGGTTGGCTCGAATGCGCTGACCAAATTTGAATTGATCGACGGCCAGCCCACGCTGACCAAAACGATGGATCAATTTTTCGTCGACGACAAAGCAGGCAAGCCGGTCGGTATCTGGCAGTTCATTGGACGCAAACCGATTGCCGCATTCGGCAACTCGGACGGCGACCAAGCGATGCTCGAGTACGTCACCATTGGCAACAAATACCCCAGCTTCGGCCTGATTGTCCATCACACCGACGCCGTGCGGGCATATGCCTATGACAAGGACCCTCCTTCCAGCGGCAAGCTGATTACTGCCCTCGAGGCCGCACCCAAGTACGGCTGGACCGTCGTTAGCATGAAGGACGACTGGAAGACGATATTTGTCGGTGACAAATAAGTTTCCCTTGTTGAAACTCGACACTTCCTAGAGAAGTAAGTAATATGACCTCGCCCATGGTTGATTGACCATGGGCTTTTTTGTCGAGCCCATTCCTCGGAGCCCTCGCCGTGACGCCTCTTCGTATCCTGCCGATTATCGCTGCCCTGCTTGTCTTCTCTCCACTGCTGCCCACCGCCAATGCCCAGCAGCCCTCTGAGGCCTTGGCAGCTTACGTGCAAAAGCCCGACGACAGCTTTGCCTGGAAGGTTCGCCATCAAGAGAAAGTCGGTACGTGCGACCTCACCGAATTGAGGCTCATTTCGCAGACCTGGAAAGACATCGTCTGGAAGCATCGTCTGTTCGTGATCATGCCGGCCGGTGTTCCCGCTGAAACCGACGCGGTGCTTTTGGTCGCCGGTGGATCATGGAAAGACGAGTACGACCAGCCGCCAGAGGGTGGTAAGCTGAAACTGCCGAAAGAAGCAACTCTTCTTTCTCTCTACGCGCAGCAAATCGGCTGTCCGATCGCCGTGCTGTTGAACGTTCCGCAGCAACCAATTTTCGACGGCAAGAAGGAAGACGCCATCATCGCGCTGACCTTCGACCAGTACCTAAAGACTGGCGAAAGCGATTGGCCGCTACTGTTGCCGATGGTTAAAAGCGCCACCAAAGCCATGGACGCCGTCCAGGCCTATGCCAGCGAATCACTCGGCACGAAGATCGACGGCTTCACCGTGACCGGCGCTTCCAAGCGAGGCTGGACGACCTGGCTCGTTTCGGCCGTCGACCCACGCGTCCAGGGGCTCGCCCCGATGGTAATCGACACACTCAAAATGGACGCCCAGCTCAAACATCAGCAGCAAGCCTATGGCACGCTCTCGACGCAAATTAATGACTACACCGAACTGCAACTTCCTCAGCGGATGGAAACGGAAGCCGGCCAGAACCTCCGGCGCATCGTTGATCCGTATCATTACCTCCCACAGATCAAACAGCCCAAGCTGATCTTCCTGGGAACGAACGATGCCTATTGGACCGTCGACTCGCTGAACCTCTATTGGGAAGACGTCGAAGGGGACAAGTACATCGTGTACGTACCCAATGCAGGCCACGGCCTGGGTAACGACTGGCTCCGCATTTTCGGTGGGCTCCGGGCTCTTCGCCGTCACGTCGACGAACAAAAGCAAATGCCCAACCTGAAATGGGACTACATCGCCGCCGGTGGAGACGTTCCCTTGAAACTAACCGTTTCGCCCGGCGAGAAAGCCGCCGTGGTCCATCTATGGACGGCCGTATCCCCCACGCGTGACTTCCGCCAAGCCAAGTGGACTAGCAAGATTCTTACCCGTGACGAGCATGGCACGGCCACCACCAAGCTAACGCCGCCCGCCGAAGGCTACCAGGCAACGTTCGCCGAAGTGGTATACGCCCACGACAAGGTGCCGTTTTACCTAAGCACGACAATGCGTGTTTTAGGGGCGGAAGATTAATGCCTGCCCATCACGCAGGGTCGCATCGGCGGTGCTCGGCAAACCGATTCAGGCTTGCATGAAACAGCTCGGCTGTTAGCCCTTCGCGTACGAAAACACTGGTTACCCCCAGCCCACCAACTTCATCAATGTTGCGCATTTCGTCGTCGAAGAAGAGCATGTCCTCGTACGCGATGCCGCTGGCTTGCTGCAGCGCCGCGAAGTGCCGTAGCTTCGAGGACGGATAGATTTCAGCGTAGGCAAACCGCTCGGTAATTTCCAAGTGCGTTAGTAGCTCGCGTGCCCACCCTGGCTGCTCGGTGCGGGAAGCCAACGCGATCGAGATAACCTGATCGTCGCAGTGTTTTAAGATCGCGTGCACGTCATCGTACAGCCGAACAAGCCGTCCGGTTGCGTCCTCGATACGCTGCTCTTGCACGCGAAACGGAGGACACAAGCAGTCGCACCACACGCCCCCGCAGTCCCACAGGGTGAAGTCGAGATCGAACACTATTAGTCGAGGAACAGAC
This sequence comes from Bremerella alba, assembly GCF_013618625.1. NCBI lineage: Bacteria > Pseudomonadati > Planctomycetota > Planctomycetia > Pirellulales > Pirellulaceae > Bremerella > Bremerella alba. Next base: position 342,373 of record NZ_JABRWO010000001.1, read on the forward strand.
ACCGGCCAGGCTCCGAAAGGGTAAGTTGCTGGTGGCCGTTTTACCAAACGGATGGCCCTTCATTCCAGATGGGCAGGCACTTCATCTTGGGGACTGAACGCCGGAAGACCTAGACACCACTAGCCTTAGGCACTAGTCGAAATGAAAAAGGACAGAGCCCTTCCGCCAAAAAGGAAAAGCCCTGCCCTCGTGCTGGCTTGGTGGTTAGGTGGCCGAGGTTACTGACGCGGCGGAGGGTACTTTTCCTTGTCCGCTTCGACGACGAAATCAAACGTGTTTTCGCCAGGCTCGACCTCGACGGTCTTTTCTTTGCCACTGCTGTACTCCGGTGGCAGGCGTTCTGGCGTTCCAGGGCTGACCACGCGGTTGTTATCGTCGAGTTCCGGAGCGATATACGTCGTGATCCGAACCGTATTGCTTCCCAACTTGGCGGCTTTCACGCCGGGCGTATAGTTCAACTCGTAGGAACCATCGGCCTGGGTGACGGCCGTGGCCGAGCGTCCCCCTTCTGCCGGAGCGAACGTGACCACCGCGTCTTGGACGGGACTTCCGTTGATGGTCACCGTTCCGGTCACGTGACCATATTCGCTACTGGTGCCGGTACAGCCAACGGTCGCCAGCAATGCAGAAAACATCAACGCAGTGATACTGCTAGAAATATTGATCCTCATAAGAGTAACCTCGATTCAGACAGGTACGATTGGGGCGAAGCGCGGGACGATCCGCGCGGCGAATCTCGTCAGCCGCGCGGGATGTCCGCAGAAACCAAAACGAGTGCAAGCTCCTTAGAAGTTGCTCACCGGTTGGCCATCGTTTCGCTGGATCAGGTTCTCAAACGTGCTGTTGGCCGCATCGTCGGTATTGTGGTCGATCGTCTCGGCGATGAAACGAACCGAACCATCGCCCAACACAAAGTTGGCGCCGCCTGGGTGATTCGAGGCGAAACCCTGACGATGGCCGTTCGAGGCACCAGTGGTCGAATTGATCGGCAGTAAACCGCTACCTGCGATGTAGAAGAATCCGGTCGTCGTGGCTCCACTACCCGCTCCGTCGTTGTTCCCGGCGTAGCCAAACACGACACCACTACCAATTAGCTCGCCGCCAAGCATGTAGCAGCGTTCGCCCACGAAAATGGTATTGGACAATCCATCAGTAACCCCAGCGAAGGTCAGTGGCGAATCGTAGCGAGTCCAGACGAATGTCCCATCGCAGTCTTGACGATCGATATTGTCGGCGTCGTTGGCGACAATGTAATCGGCACGCGCCAGATAGTTCGTTCCGTTTCCGCTATCGTAGGGAATCGGCTTCGATTCATTCAGCTGCGGACCAGCCGTCGAAGGGCACATAAACGCATCGACCGGCTGCTGCATGATGTCCAGCAAATCGGAATCGGTCACGGCATCGTGCAAGATGTTCTTGGGCGAGGTGTTGTTGTACGGCCAAAAATCGTTCTGGTGATTGCCGTATGAAGGGTTCAACGCGTCGTAGGTGTTATTCAATTCCAGAAACGGCATCAGGTCGACTGCCCAACCCCAGTTTCCATGAGCGTTTTCGTCACCGTAGTCTTCGTGACTCATGGGGACAACTTTGTTGTAGGTGTCATGGAAGTTGTGCATCGCAATGCCAATCTGCTTGAGATTGTTAGTGCACTGCATTCGCCGAGCTGCCTCACGAGCTTGCTGCACGGCCGGCAACAGAAGAGCAATCAGAACGCCAATAATGGCAATCACGACTAAGAGTTCAACGAGCGTAAAACCACGTTTCCGAAGCGCATGACGGAACATGTAAGAAGCCTCCAGCACATTTTGAGAAGAGAAGAAAAGGAATTAGGTTTGGCTGGCCCGCATGACGAATCACTTGGGTACCTATTTCATTCGACAATGATTCTCTATTACGCTGAGACAAATAACCCCTTCTCTGGAGAGCACAGCCCGGAGACTAAGAGGATCTCAAGTCCTTAGGAGATAGGGATAACCGCAGAAACCCTTTAAGGAGAGGGCTAACGATATCAAGAGATGGCACGAGATTCGGAAAGAAACACAATCGCCCTGCCTGCCTTAATACCTATGGCAGCGATATACCCACCGTTAGCATGTCACTCTTGTGGGAAATGATTGAGTCATTTTTTTTAAATTTTCTATCCCCAGGCATTCTGAGGCGTGTTCACTCAAAGACTTCCCTCTATCGGAGTTGCTGGCGTTGGCGTCCATATTCCCGCTTCGCCTTCTCGTAAGCTTCGGCACGTTGGTACTGCCAGAACCCGCTGCCGGTTATCAAGAGAATTGCCGCGGCTCCGATCACAGAGAAAATAACTCCGGGGCCTCCCGTGTCAGACGCCCCGGCCCCCAGGCAGAAGATGAACATGCCGACAAAGACACCTAAAACAACGCTTACCAGCCCTTTAACTTTCGACGGAAGATGGGGGATGCCATTTTTGCTTCTGACCTTCAAACTCTCCTGCTTGGCCTGCCACTCTCGGTCGAGCGCTGCAATCTTTTGCTCGCGATGCATCGCATCGACTTTGCCTTCGATCTGTTCGGTCCGCTCGACCAATTGATCGAGCTTCTCGGTATACGCCGCGCCCCCTTCGTGCACCACAGCCAACTGCGTCCCGCAATGCAGGCAGGTGATATGCATGAGATCGCCTGGCACCTGAAGCGGGGCAGCACAATTACGGCAATTAAGGTCAATTAGATTCATGTCTCTCCGCTTGTCGCCAGGAACGTCCTTCCCGCTCACCTATTCGCCGCAATGCTTGTTCTATTGAACGCTGGGCAGCCGATTCATCGAGAAATCATAGTGGCGGTACTCGCGTATAACGAGTCCTACAAGCTCGCCGCGAAGCGTTCTCGTGCGATCGTCATTCAATCGTGTCGCCCGATGGCGCGTTCTATTTCTTCTCCACCGCCTGAGGTGCCCACGCCTCTTCAGACAGCTAAATCATTCATGGTGGAAATCTTCCGCAAAAAACGACGGTTACATGTAAAATCGACCACACTAGCCCCCTCCATTTGCGTAGAGATTAATTATATCATTTAACGTATTATTTCCCTTGTCTTCGTACGCATTACCGAGCTAGACCCTGAGGCGATCCATCTAACTACATCCTTCAAGCGATTCATCTTTCCTTCGGCTTGAATTTGGGTGGCCTGATGTTGTCTTGCTTTCGGTTCTTTTCCCTCCATAACTTCCTTGAGGTGCTCTTTCGATGAAAAAGTCAACCGATGGCTTTACGCTGGTGGAACTGTTGGTGGTGATTGCCATCATTGGTGTCCTGATTGCCCTGCTTCTTCCGGCCGTTCAGCAAGCCCGCGAGGCCGCACGGCGCATGCAGTGCAGTAACAACACCAAGCAAATTGGCATGGCCCTGCACTTGTATCACGATGCCTACAGCGCCTTTCCGGCCCTGCGTGCTGGGAACCCACGGGGAGCTGCCTCGTACGCTGGCAACAATCGCTTGAACTTGCGTTTTGCGATTCTGCCGTACATGGAGCAAAACGCCATCTACGATCAAGGGATGGAATCTGCGGTGGGGTCGTACTCGAACACCGACCCGATTTGGACATCGACCGTCGATACGTTTCTCTGCCCCAGTAACGCCGGTCCAGAACTTTGCCCCGTCCTGCCAAGTGGCACGACAGGCCTTGCTGACTATTACTTCTTCATTGGCGATCGCCCGTATCGCTCGTATCCTGGCGGAACCTATACCAACGGCAGTCAAAACTCTGGCGTCTTCCTGAACGATGCTTGGGTCCGCATGGCCGACATTACTGACGGCACGAGCAACACCATGGGGATCTCCGAAGGCGTCCGCGCCCAAGGGCCTCGCAAGTTCGGGGCGATTGTCCTGAAGCCTGGATCGACCAGTTGGTCGCCGGTTTCGTTGGTGCCGCTGTTTAACAAGACCACCAACGAGTACGTCTCGACGGCCAGTTCGTTCTCCGGCATCTCGCGCGGGTACCGGGCCTGGGATGGGGCCGTCTTGTTTACCGCCGTCACGGCCGCGACGCCGCCTAATTCTGTCCTGGTCGCCGATGGCACAGCCCACACCGGTAGCCAGTACCTGCTTTCCCCCACCAGCTTCCACCCCGGCGGGGTCATGGTGGGCATGATGGACGGTTCGGTTCAGTTCATCCCAGATACCATCGACACCGGCAATCAGGCAGGCAGCTACCGCGGCTACCCCGATACCGGCAGCGCCAGCAGCTTCGGCGTGTGGGGAGCCCTCAGCACGAAGTCCGCCGGCGAAGTCGCTTCGGCCAACTAACGCAACCTGCTGCCGCCCAGACGCATCGCCCTCTGCCGGCGATGCGTTTGCTTGCAACCGAACTCATTGCCTTTCGAACCGAGCGCCCCATGAATATCATCCGCCTTACCCTCGTCGCCAGCTTGTCGGCTACCCTCGCCCTGGTTGCCGGCTGCGGCCGCACAACCGCCCCTGGCCTCGTCCCGCTGGACGTTCAAGTGTTGTACCAAGACCAGCCGGTCGACGAAGCCGTGATCATCTTCGTCGGAGAGGACGGCAAATACGCTAACGGCCTGACCAACGCATCAGGCATCGCCGCAATGGGCACCTTCAGCCCCGGCGACGGCGTCCACCCCGGCAAGTACAACGTCGGCATCGACAAAAGCCAGCTGAACCAAGAACAAGACCCCAACGACCCGACCGGCGACAAGATCCTCAGCAGCGAGACCATCTTTCATATCCCGGCGAAGTTCGGCGACCCGATTAACTCAGGGCTAACGGCAGATGTGCAGGAAGGCGGGGAGTTGGTGGTTGTGTTTGAGCTGGTGGATTGAATAGCAAGCGAACCAGCTATCCTGCCCGCGTCTATGGGGCAATGGCCCCACAGATCGTTTGCCCATAAACAACTCCGGCCGAACCTGAAATCGTGTCGCCAGCTTCTGTAGATGCTCTACCGTCAGCGAGCGGTCCCCTTTCAAGAGCTTGGATCCCATGCTTGCATGAACACCCAGCAGTCGGGCAAGGTCCGAGGCGTTCATATCGTGTTCGGACAATAAGCCCCGTAGAAGCTCTATGCCGGAGATATTTCTCGTTTCGATAGCGTGGTGCTTTGCTTCATAGGCTTCGACCAACTGCACCAGCGTTTCCAGGTAGGCGGTCTGGCAGCTTCTCGTTCTTGTGTTTCATGGTTTCCTATTATCGTAGGGCCCGCGTGTCGCGGGTCGTTGAAGCGTGTACCAACTTCGCGACCCGCGACACGCGGGCCCTACGGCTCAATTCCCCTACCACCATTCCCCATTTTCCCGTAAAAGGTACCCTTCCCTCTATCCAACACCACAAACCAACCCAGCTTCCACGGATGGAAACCTCACTTCACAAAGCCTTGAAGGCTCATTACGCCGGTAAGAAAGCCGAGACCGAGGTGCGTCTGGGGCGGTATATTATCGATGCGATTGCTCGGGGGCAGTTGATTGAGGTGCAGTGGTCGGGGCTGGCGGCGATTCGGGATAAGATTCGCGTGCTGTGCGACAACCACAAGGTGCGGGTCGTGAAACCGATTGTGGCTCGCAAGAAAGTGGTTCGCCGCGATAAAAAAGGGGGCGAGATCGTTTCGGCTCGTTACAGCCCCAAGCGGTGCGATGTGTATAGCGTGTTTGAGGAGTTGGTTCATTTCACCAATGTCTTTCCGCACGAGAACCTCACCCTCGAGATTCCGCTGGTCGAGATCGAAGAGATCCGCTACCCAGGGCACGGCAAGCGGCGGCGAAAGCGTGAGAACGATTTTGTTGTCGAAGATCAAACGCTGACCGAGATCGTCTCGGCCCATCGCTTCAAGAAAGCGTCGGACCTTCTGCGGCTGCTGCCGACTGGGCTGCCCAAGCAGTTTCATACCGGCGACGTGGCTGCCGGGCTCCAGCGACCCCGGTGGATCGCTCAGAAAATGCTCTACACGCTGCGGAAAACGGGCGTCTTGGGTGTCGTCGGCAAGGAAGGCAACGCCATCCTCTATCAGAAGCAATCGCGCCGGGCTGTGAAAAAGGCCGCTTGAGAAAAGCTGGCAGATCTTTAAATCCACACGCTGGGGAGCTTCGTCTCACTGCTAGTCAGGCAGTAGCACCAACTTCGCTGGGAGACTCCCCCATGACCCGGATAGCACTTCTCGCAACGTCTTTTCTCACCGTACTTTGCCTCGCATGCTCGGCCAGCGTGGCCACGGCCCAGGGGGTGATCGTGATCCATCACCCGCACCCGCATCCGTTGCCCCGGCCAATCATTCGACCGCAGCCGACACCCCAACCGCAGCTTTCGTATAAGATCTCGAAGCTGGAAGTGAATGGGAACATCAAAGACCAAGTCGCGCAAGTGCAAGTGGCCCAGGAGTTTACCAACACCGGCAGCCGTCAGATGGAGGTCTCGTTCCTCTTTCCGCTGCCGTACGACGGGGCGATCGACAGCCTGACACTGATGGTCGACGGTAAGGAATTTCCGGCGAAGCTGCTGCCCAAGGACAAGGCCCGCGAAGTGTACGAGTCGATCGTTCGCACGAACAAAGACCCGGCCCTGCTTGAATGGACCGGCACCGGTATGTTCCAAACGAGCGTCTTCCCCGTGCCGGCCGGGGCAAGCCGCGAGGTGAACATCACCTACACGCAGTTGCTCAAAAAAGATGGCCGTCTGACCGACTTTTTGTTTCCCCTTTCGACGGCCAAGTACACCGACAAACCCGTCGAGAAGGTGAAAGTTCGTCTGGCGATTGAAGCGAGCCAGAAGCTGAAGAGCATCTACAGCCCCACGCACGAGGTCGACATCAACCGCAACGGCAACAAGCGGGCCGTCGTCACCTTCGAGAAGCAGAATTACATCCCTAGCAATGACTTCCGCCTGTTCTTCGAGAGCAATAACCAGAAGCTGTCGGCCAGCGTCATCAGCTACCGCCCAGACAAGAGCGAAGAAGGCTTCTTCCTGATGCTCGCGTCGCCTCCGCCACGTGACGAAAAGGCCGAGGCGATGAAGAAGACGGTGCTGTTTGTGGTCGATCGCTCTGGCAGCATGAGCGGCGACAAGATGGATCAGGCTCGCGAGGCAGCCAAGTACGTGCTGAACCATCTGAACGAGAAAGACCTGTTCAACATTATCGCCTACGACAGCGACGTCGAAAGCTTCCGACCGGAACTGCAAGGTGCCGACAAGAAGAGCGTGACCGAGGCGATCGGCTTTGTCGACGGACTGTACGCCGGCGGCAGCACCAACATCAACGGCGCGCTCACTTCAGCGATGAAGATGGTACAGAACGATGATCGCCCGTGCTACATCTTGTTCCTTTCCGATGGGCGACCTACGCATGGCGAAACGAACGAGATGAAGATTGTCGAGAACGCCAAGAGCAACAATAGCCACGATGCTCGGATGATCAACTTCGGGGTCGGCTTCGATGTGAACAGCCGCCTGATGGATCGGCTTTCACGCGAGATCAAGGGTCAAAGCCAGTACGTGCGTCCCGACGAAGACCTGGAAGAACACGTCGCTCGGCTTTACCGGAAGATCAGTGCCCCGGTAATGACCAACGTAAAAATTAAGTTCGACCTGGAAGAAGGCGGGCAGAACTTCGTCAATCGCCTGCTCCCCAAGGAAGTGATCGACTTGTTTGAAGGAGAACAACTGGTTCAGGTGGGCCGCTATAAGCAGGCCGGCAAAGCGAAGATCACCATTACCGGTACGGTGAACGGCGAAAAGGAAAAGTTCGACTTCGGTGCGAACTTCGTGAAAGAAAGCAGCGATCAATCGAGTGCCTTCGTGGAGAAGCTGTGGGCCATTCGCCGCATCGGCGAAATCATCGACCAGATGGACCTTCACGGAAAGAACGACGAGCTAATGACCGAACTGGTGAAGCTTTCCACCGATCACGGAATTTTGACGCCGTACACCAGCTTTCTGGCCGACGAGAACCAATCGGTACAAGAGCTGGCCGACGCTCGCTCAGGCGGCGGGATGAGCTTGAACCGCTTGCGTGTCGAGACCGAGAAGCTGGCCGAAACGTCTGGACGGTCTGCGTTTCTACAACGCGGCTTCAAGCAGCGATACCAGAACGCCCAGAATGCCCCAGCCGCTGAGGCCCCGGCGGCGGACCGAGCCGTTCCGGCGGGGGCTACCCGCGCGGGAAGCTCTTCCTATAGTGCAGGCGGATTTGGCATGGCTGTTCAAGATACGGAAACGGACGAAATGAAAGTCGTCGAGTCGGTTCGTAACGTCGGCAACAAGACTCTCTTCTATCGCGACAAGATGTGGGTCGACGAAGAAGCGGCCGAGGAGTCGAAGGAGGCCAAAACCGAAGTGGTGGAGGTCGAACGTTTCACCAAAGCCTACTTTGACCTGGTCGCCCAGAACACGAAGCAGGAAAACCAGGTGCTATCACAGCAGCAAGCCAGCGAAACGCTGCTGGTCCGACTGCGGGGAAAGAACTACCTGATCAAGTAACCGCGTGTCGCCTTGATTAGGTCTCGGGAAACCAAGAGCCCCAGGTGAAGAACTATTTGGGGCTCTTTTCGTATTAAGGTTCCCTACGGGTAGTCACAATGTTGGTAAATTTTCGGGCGAAGGAGATTTCCTCCAGTTGACGATTGGGAAAAACGATACATACTTCCGAAATCGACAGCGAACCGCATTTCTAAGAGGAACTCTTTCCTCCCCAAAAATGGGTCCGGCTCAGGCGCGTTTTTAGCGAAACGGGTCGATCGTTCTCGCGGTGAATTCCAGCACGCACCAGTGCTTAGTGGCAGGTCGGTCCTCGGGATGACTCTTGCCGCGAACCGTGACTCTCCGAGGACCTTTAGGCGCCCCATCGCCTAGGCCCCATGGCAACGACAGTTCTCCTGATCACCATCGGTCTTTTGATCGTGTATGGGATCTGGGAGCTTTACCGACATCGGCAAAAGCTCGCCAAGATCCCCATCCGCGTGCACGTCAACGGCACACGCGGCAAGTCGAGCGTAGCCCGTTTGATTGCCGCTGGGCTGCGTGCTTCCGGCATGCGAACCTGCTGCAAAACGACTGGTACGCTCCCCCGGATGATTGTTCCCAGCGGAACCGAATATCCGGTATTTCGCCCTTCCCGGGCCAACGTCATCGAACAGGTCCGCATTGTCGACATGGCCGTCGAGTTTGAAGCGGAAGCCCTGGTGATTGAATGCATGGCCCTGCGTCCGAATTTGCAGTGGTTGTGCGAAAACAAGCTAGTTCGGGCCACGCACGGCGTGATCACCAATGCCCGCGAAGACCACCTCGACGTGATGGGCCCGACCGAAAAGGACGTGGCCTGGGCGCTGGCCGGCATGGTTCCGGTGAAAACGAAACTGTTTACCGCCGAGCGCGATCACCTCGATGTCTTCGAGCATGCCAGCCATGACCGTGCGACCCAGTTGATTGCAATCACTGAAGAAGACGTCGAGCAGATCACGCCGCTCGACCTGGCTGGCTTCATGTATGTGGAACATGCCGAGAACGTGGCCCTAGCCCTACGTGTGTGCTCCGACTTGGGCGTCGATCGTGCGACCGCATTGCGGGGGATGTGGGAAGCCAAGCCCGACCCCGGAGCGATGACGGCTCACGAGATGGATTTCTTCGGCCGGAAGATTCACTTCGTCAACGGTTTCGCCGCGAACGACCCGGAATCGACCGAACGCATTTGGAAGATGGCCCTGGAAAGATACCCCGAAGTGGAACGCCGTGTGTTGGTGGTCAACTGCCGCCAGGACCGGCCCGACCGCTCGCAGCAGTTGGGCCAGTCGGTCACCAAGTGGCCGCCGGCCGACTATTACGTACTGATCGGAACAGGGACCTACATCTTCGCCAAGACAGCTACCGAAGCTGGGATTGATCCGTTGAAGTTGGTCTTCGCGGAAGACCTGCCGGCGCCTGATATTTTCGAGACGCTCTTGGAATACTCAGGCAAGACATCGCTGATTATGGGAATCGCAAATATTGGTGGCGTCGGCCTCGACGTCGTTCGCTACTTCGCAAATCGCAGCACACAGAAGACTTTTAAATAATGGGAATCGTTACCGTTGCAATTGGGGTTGGCCTGGCAGTCAGCCTTGTGTTTTCCGAACTATTCGGATTGGCCGCCGGTGGCATGGTGGTACCAGGCTACTTTGCGTTGTTTTTGGATCAGCCCATCAATATCAGCATGACGGTCGTTGCCGCCTTGCTGACATTCTTCCTGATTCATCTGCTTTCCAACATCGTGATCGTGTACGGCAAACGCCGCACGGTACTGATGATTTTGGTGGGCTTTTTGGTGCGTTCGCTGTTCGATGCCCTGCCGGTCTGGGCACTCGCTCCGCTGCAAGCGTTGCAAGTGCAACAGCCGTTGGAAGCCGCTGAGCCGGTCCAAGTGATCGGCTACATCATTCCCGGGCTGATCGCCATCTGGCTCGATCGCCAAGGCGTGGTGGAAACGCTGAGCGCTCTGTTTATCGCCTCGACGGCGATTCGTCTGATCCTTATTCTCGCTTTCGGTACGGAAATTCAACTGTGAAGAAGATTTATTGGCGTCCTAAAACAGTCTCTCGCACGGCACTCATGCTGATCGCATCGGTCGCCGTAGCGGGACTGGCGATCGTGGAGAATGTCCGCGTCGAGCGGAAGACACGCTACTTTGATGAAAAGCTGGCTGCCACCGAACTGGCTGCCCGAGGGATGGAAAAGCTGTACCTGACCCGCGCCGAATTGGGCTACGCGATAGATCCTTCGCTCGACCCAGGCCGCAGCGGCATGGTCGGGCTGACCAACTCGTCGGTCACGAGCATGGTTGGCGATCTTCCCTCCAAGCTGGCGTCGGCTAACCCAAACTTTGCCGCGATCTTTGTCGATATGCTCAAGGAAACCGGCGTCCAAGACGGGGACGTCGTGGCCCTGGGTATTAGCGGTTCGTTCCCTGCGCTCAATCTGTGTATGTTTTCGGCCCTGGAAACACTGGGGGCCAAACCGATTGTGGTCGCTTCAGGAAGCAGCTCGCAGTGGGGAGCCAACATCCCGGAACTGCTGTGGATCGATATGGAGCGGATCCTGTACGACGAAGGGATCATCAAGACGCGGAGCATCGCGGCTTCGCTTGGCGGCGATAACGACCGAGGGCTGGGCCTGCCAGAAAATGGCATCGAGATCATCCGCAAGTCGATCGAACGGAACAAACTGCCGTTGATCGAAAAACGTGTCAAAGAGAGCACGGACGAACGGATGAAGCTCTACCACCAACATGCGGCCGAAAAACCGATCAAGTGTTACATCAATATTGGTGGTGGGGTCGTTTCGACCGGGCGGGCCCTCGGCAAGGAATCTTTTAAGACCGGAATCAATTTGCTGCCGCCGCCGAACATCGACCAGATCGACGGCGTGGCTCCCCGATTCATTCAAGACGGGATCCCGGTGATTCACATCGTGAACGCCGCGATGATTGCCGAACAGAACGGTTTGCCGGTTCCTCCGACCAGCTACCCAGAAATTGGCGCCGGGCCAGTCTTTATCGTGAACGACTATAACCGCATTCTGACCGCTATTTTGCTGGTCCTGATCGTGGGTGGGCTATACGGTTTTATTCGGTCCGATATTGGCTTCCGACTGCTGCGGGTAGCTTCGCCCAAGAAGACCAGTGGCCCCCCAGAGCCAATGGTTTAGGCCATCAAGCGCAACGAGGTTGACGTTAAGGGGGGTTGTTGTTGATACTTAGGGGATTGAAGTTCCCCTAAGTTGACAACCCAAGAGTCGCGGCATGTCCCAGGCCTTTGAATCCCCTGTGAAGCGTACCCATCATCTGCGAGTCTGGCTCGTGGTGGGTGCCTGCTTGATCTATTGTGTCCTGCTGCGGGTACTTCCCTATGCCCTGACGGCCATGGGAGCCCAGAATGATTGGTTTTCGCAAAACTTTCCCTGGTCGCTGACACCGATTTTAGCCGTGGGCATGTTGAGTGGAGCCTTGTTCTCCAATCGTTTTGCCGCCGCCGGCCTTATGCTTGGTGCTTTAGTTGCCAGTGATGTTGGCATCTGGCTGGCCTCAGGCCATATCGACTGGGCCTTCTATCCGGGAACTCCCTTCAACTATCTCTGCCTGCTGGCCACGATCCTACTAGGCTACGCGCTGAGGAATGATCGAAGCTGGATCAAACCTATCGGCATGGGCGTGCTGGCCAGTGTGCTCTATTTCGTTGTCTCCAATTTCGGTAGCTGGCTGACACTGCAAGAATACACCAAAGACATTAGCGGCCTGATCCAGTGCTATATAAGCGCCTTGCCGTTCTTTCGCAATCTTCTCGCGGGCACGTGCCTTGGCACCGTCGTTCTCTTTTGCCCACTGCTTCTCAATGCGATAGCTCCTATCGAAGACAACGGCCAGCTCGAGCAATCCGACCCTTCCACCGCAAGGTAGATGTCGCAGTCTAAGTTGACCGCGGGCTGGTGCTGGATAACGTGAATTCCCCTTCCCGCATTGTCGTACTTAACGGTTACTCAACGGCACCGCAGCCATGGCCCAACTGACTGGTTCGATCGTCAAATATCCAGCGCGGAACCTGGTCGCGTGGTACGTGGGACTGATCGTGGTCGGGACAATCGTGCTGACGTTATCAATCTGTCGCGGAGCGGGTGCACCAGAAATCACCTTCCTCGATGCCTTCTTTACCGCGACCAGCGCCGGGTGCGTAACCGGTCTGGCCGTTCGCTCGACGCCGCACGACTTCAGTTTCACCGGGCAGTTGGCCATCCTTTTGTTAATTCAGGTCGGCGGAATCGGGATCATGTCGATCACCACCTTCGCGATGTTCAACCTGGGTAGCAAACCAAGTCTGCGTGCCCGAGCGATCCTTACCGAAACATTAGGTGCGGACGACAATACCGACCTGAAATGGATTTTGCAGCACGTGTTGCTAGTAACGGTCGTCAGCGAAGGGATTGGGTTCGCTATTTTGCTGGCACGGAATCTGTTTCTCTACGAGCCCGGCAAAGCTGCCTGGCATGCCCTGTTTCATTCAGTCTCGGCCTTCTGTAACGCTGGCTTTTCGCTGCACGACGACAGTCTGGTGAGCTTTCAGGGAGATGTCATCGTGAACGTGACGATCTCTGGGCTAATTATCGTGGGTGGAATCGGATTCCCGGTCCTCTTAGATCTCTACAAGAACTGGCGTCGCGGGCCGCTTGAAGGTTGGGTGAACCTGCACCTGCATTCCAAGTTCATGCTCTTTGGTACAGCGTTCTTTCTGCTGGCCGGCTTCGGGGGCTTTCTGTTTTTGGAATGGAACGGGGTCCTCAATCAGATGCCACTGTGGAAGAAGTTGCTGGTTTCGGGGTTTCATTCAGTCACATGCCGAACCGCGGGCTTCAACACGATCGACTTGACCTCGCTGACCAACGCAACCCTCTTTATCTCAATGATCTTAATGTTGATTGGAGCTGGCTCGTGTTCGACCGGAGGTGGCTTCAAGGTTTCGACCGTGATGGTGATGGCCCTGCATGCCTGGAAGACGTTTCAAGGCGCTACGCGTATCAACTTTGCCCGTCGTACGATTCCTAGCGAAGTGATTCAAGCGGCAACGGCCACGGCTCTGCTTTTTTCCTTTGTTGCGATTGTCGCTCTGACCATGCTGTTAGTCGTCCAGCAGTCCAGCACACCCCATCCCAATAGCCCAGGGCTATTTCTGGATGCGGCCTTCGAGATCGTGTCGGCACTGGGGACAGTGGGCCTCTCGACCGGCTTTACCGGAACCCTTTCGGATTTGGGCAAGCTGATCATCATCGCGCTGATGTTCCTAGGACGGATCGGACCGATCTCGGTATTCGCGGCTCTGTCGATGACACAGCGCAACACGCCGGTCGAATACCCTAAAGAAGAACCTCTGATAGGATAAGCCGCATGGCACCTGTGAAGCACTTTTATGTCCTGGGGCTCGGTACTTTTGGCGGACCACTGGCCAAGCAGTTGCATAAGAATGGCTGCCGAGTCACCGGGATCGATAGCCACCGAGAACGCGTCGAAGATATCAAAGACGATCTGTACGAAGCGATCATCGCCGACGCCACCGATTTCGATATGCTGCAACACCTGAACTTGAAGGATGCCAATGCGGTGTTTATCAGCATGGGGCAAGACATCAGCCCTTCCCTTCTGGCAACGCTTCATGTGAAGGAGCTAGGTGCCAAGCGAATCATTGTCAAAGGCGTGAGCAAGGACCACGGCAAGCTTCTCAAGAGCCTCGGCGTCGATCGGGTCATTTTCCCCGAGGCGGAAATCGCGGCCACGCTTGCCGACCGGGTGACCTGGCCCAACATCATCGACTTTCTGCCAATCGATCCGGAATACAGCTTCATGGAAGTAGCCATTCCCGACGACATGGTCGGCAAGTCCCTGATGCAGTTGAACCTTCGTCAGCAATTTGGCGTTTGGGTCGTGGGTATTAAGGACTCGATGACCGGCAAGCTCGAGATGTTTCCAGATGGTGGGTACACTCTAGGTTGCGATCAACTGATTCTGGTGGTCGGAAAGCAGTCATCGCTCGAGCAGTTACGCGACAAGACGTAAGCGTTAGCAATAGTTCGCAGCAGCTTGGCGAATTGCCATGTCCTTAGAAGACTTATAAACTAGAGTATTCTGAGAAGAACGCCCGCTGATTGACGAGGACCATTATACACCTATCTTCTAATGGACACTCGTTAGTCACCCCCCTCCCGAACGATCGAATGTTTTGCTTTCGATCCCCTTCCTAAATTTTTTTCATTGACAGATCCATCAATTGCGGGAAAGCAAATTCCCGCAACGCGTCTTAAGAATGGGGCGTGCGCCCCAATCGCCAAGAGAACCTAATCGCCATAATCAGCGAAAACCTCCTTTTTTCACAAAGCTATCCCGTTGGCGGTTTTCGTGTGTTATTATTTGACGCAACCTCGCTGTTAACCGGAAGATAGCCACGAAGCGGAGCCGAGCCCCCTTGAACGTTCTTTTTGCCAGCAGTGAGGTCTATCCATTCGCCAAGACCGGGGGGCTGGCGGATGTAGCAGGCGCTTTGCCCATCGCATTGCAAGGCATGGTCGACAATGTCACCGTGATTTTGCCTGCCTTTCGACACATCTATAAGTCTGGGCTGCCAATTGAAGAGCTGCCGATTTACTTCGACGTCCCAGTCGGAGGTCAAGTCGCCTCGGGGCAACTCCTGAAGTCCTATTTGCCCAATTCGGATGTTCCGATCTACTTTGTCAAGAACGACGAGTATTTCGATCGGCCTGAGTTGTATCGCGAAGCTGGGACCGACTACCAAGACAACTGCGAACGATTCGTCTTCTTCTGCCGCAGCGTACTGGAAGCGATTCGTTTGCTCGATCTGAATATCGATCTGTTGCACTGCAACGACTGGCAAACGGGCCTTATCCCGGCTTATTTGAATATCGAGTACAGCGCCACACACGGCTACGAGAACATCGCCAGCGTGCTGACCATTCATAACATGGCCTACCAGGGAAATTTCTGGCACTGGGACATGCTGCTGACGGGCCTGGACTGGAAGTACTTCAACATGCATCAGATGGAGTTTTTCGGCCATCTGAACTTCCTGAAGACCGGCATCGTCTTCGCGGACGCGATCACCACGGTCAGTCCACGTTATGCCGAAGAAATTCAATCGCAGCCCATGGGTTGCGGCCTGGAAGGTGCCCTGCGAGAACGCCGCTCGGTACTCGAAGGGATCGTCAACGGTGTCGATTACACGCGTTGGGATCCGGCGGCCGACGACGACATTGCGGCCCAATACGACCTGAGCAATTGGCAACAGAACAAGCCGCTGTGCAAAGAGGCGTTACAAAAAGAGTTCCACCTGCCGACCAACCCCAAGGCACCAATCATTGGCATGGTCGGACGCATGGCCGATCAAAAAGGCTTTGACCTGGTCGCCAAGGTGATTCGTGAACGCGCCCAAACCTGCGATTGCCAGTGGGTGATTCTGGGAACCGGTGAACCTCATCACGAAGCGATGCTGAAAGAACTTAGCAGCTTGTACCCCAACAAAATCGGCGTAAAAGTCGAGTTTTGCGAAGGAAAAGCTCGCCGCGTAGAAGCCGGGGCGGACATGTTCCTGATGCCCAGCCTATACGAACCATGCGGACTCAATCAGCTGTATAGTCTGAAGTACGGTACTGTCCCAGTTGTCCGCGAAACGGGCGGCCTGGCCGACACGATCACCAACATGTCGCCGGTGACGCTCGAAACGGGCACAGCCAATGGTTTCAGTTTCCGGGAGTACACGGCCGAGGCGTTACAGGATATCCTGGAAATCGCCATCACCACGTACCAAGAACAGCCTGATACCTGGAAGCAGATCATCGAGACCGGCATGGCACAAGATTGGTCTTGGGATCGCAGTGCTCAGCAATACATTGAACTCTATCAGAAAACGCTCGAAGCACGCCGCAACAATTAAAGTTGGTCGCCGCCGACAAGGATGTCGCCGTGAACCCTAGTTCCGGAAATGAGCTTCGTCGAGACCCACTGCTCGGGTTTCAAGTCGTGATCGCCGAAGGTCGCGAGAGTCGTCCGCAGCAGTGGAATGCGACCATTCCGGCCCCTTCGGCCATGCGATGCCCTTTCTGCGGTGGTCACGAAGATTCCACACCGCACGAACGACTCGTTCTGCCCCAGAATCTTAGCCGCAAGAACGATCAAGAGCCGTGGGAAGTCCGGGTGCTGCCGAACATCTACCCGTCGCTCTCGCCTGATTTCCCTGAGCATCCTCCCCAAACGTCTGGTCCCTTTTCCGAGTCGGTCACGGCCAGCGGAATTCAGGAAGTCATTGTCGAGTCGCCCAAGCACGTACGCTCGTTTGCCCAGTTGCCTGAGCAAAACGCGATCCTGACATTTCAGGCGTATCAGATGCGGCTCAATGCGATCCGCGAGGAAGGCCGTTGCCGTTACGTTCAGCTGTTTAAAAACAACGGCCCGGCGGCAGGTGCTTCGCTCGAGCACTCGCACAGTCAGCTGATGGCCACCCGCACCATTCCGCCGATCATCGAGCAGGAACTGGCCGCTGGTGAGGCCTATTTCCAAAAGACCCAGCGTTCATTCTGGAGCGATCTCATCGAGAGCGAACTGGCCGCAGGAACACGGATCGTGCACGCGGACGACCAACTGGTTGCGTTGTGTCCTTATGCGTCGCGCATGCCGTTCGAGGTGACCATTCTGCCGCGCGCTTCTCAGGCCGATTTCGGGCAGGCAAACTCTACGCTATTAGAGCAGCTTGCCTTGTTGTTACGCTCGATCCTGGTGCGAGTGGAAAAGGCATTAAATTTCCCGGCATATAACTACCTGATTCACACGATGCCGTTTGACACATTCTCGCCAGATCACTATCACTGGCATGTAGAGGTTTTGCCGCGCGTGACGGTCAGGGCAGGTTTTGAGTGGGGGACGGGTCTTTATGTGAACCCACTCTCTCCCGAGCGAGCCGCTCGGATCCTTCGAGAGTCACTGTGATCGATAAGGTCCGCACAACCTGAAAGGTCACCGTAGACCTTCCGTCAAACTCGTTTGGAAAAGCTAGCAAAGGGTTACCGGTTCTGCCGATTCGTCCTGTATCTAAATGGGCGTACTCCGCCGCACGACCTCCCCAACTCCCGAAAACTCCCCCGAGAAAATCATGAGCAACACGATCCGTCTTTGCTTGGTACTGCACAATCATCAACCCATCGGCAACTTCGATGGTGTCTTCGAGCAGGCCTATCAGGACAGCTACCTCCCGTTCCTGGACGTGTTTGACTGCTATCCCGATATCAAGATTGGCCTGCACACCAGCGGCCCGCTGATGGAATGGCTCGACGAACATCACCCTGAATACCTCGATCGCCTGGCCACTCACGTTAAGAATGACCGGATCGAAATCATTGGCGGTGTCTTCTACGAAGCGATCCTCCCGATGATTCCGCCGCGCGATCGTGTCGGCCAGATCGAAACGTACACCAAGTGGTTGACCGATCGCTTAGGCGCCAAGATCCAAGGCATGTGGATGCCAGAACGCGTGTGGGAGCAACCCCTCACGGCAGAAATCGCCGACGCAGGCATTCAGTACACCATCCTGGATGACTTCCATTTCAAAAATGCCGGCATCCCTCAGGAAGAGCTCTACGGCCACTACGTTACAGAAGAGTGCGGCAAGCTGCTCAATGTCTTCCCTGGCAGCGAACGCCTGCGTTATCTTCTCCCGTTCGCACCGGCCCAAGACACGATCGACTACATGCACAGCATTGCCGAACAGCACCCAGGCTCGGTTCTGGTATTCGGCGACGATGGCGAAAAATTCGGTACCTGGCCCGACACGAAGGCTCACGTCTACGATCGCGGCTGGCTGGCTCAGTTCTTTGAACTGCTCACCGCCAACAAAGATTGGCTGCTGACTACCACGCTCGCCGAAGCCTCGGAAGCACTCGCGCCTGTCGGCAAGACCTACATCCCCGAAGGCAGTTACCGCGAGATGACCGAGTGGGCAATGCCGGCTCAGCAGCAAGTCGAGTTCGAGGACATGGTTCACGAACTGGAACACCAGGAACATTGGCCGCAAATCAAAAAGTACATCCGCGGCGGTTACTGGCGGAACTTCAAAGTTCGCTACCCCGAGACCGACGAAATGTACTGCCGAGCGCTGGGCATCAGCAATCGCCTACACGCCGCTGAGCAAAATGGTGGCGACGCGCAACTGTTGGCCCAGGCCAAGAAGGAACTTTACCGTGGTCAGTGCAACTGCAGCTACTGGCACGGTGCGTTCGGCGGAACCTACCTGCCGCACCTTCGCAATGCGGTCTTCAAGCACTTGATTGCTGCCGACAATCTGCTGGACAAGGCCGAGCATAAAGCTTCCAGCTTCATCGAAGCAGAGGTTGCCGATTTCAATCTCGATGGCCGCAAAGAAGTTCGTCTGGAAGACGACAAGCTAGTCGCTTTGATGGCCCCGGCCAGCGGCGGTACGATTTACGAACTCGACGTTCGTTCGATCTGCCACAACCTGTTGGCGACTCTGTCGCGTCGCCCTGAAGCCTACCATCGCAAGGTACTTGCCGGTCCTTCGGCCGCTGGAGGCGAAGTCGCATCGATCCACGATCGCGTCGTCTTCAAGCAAGAAGGCCTCGACAAGATGCTGCAGTACGACACCTATCAGCGAAAGGCGTTGGTCGATCACTTCTTTGACAACAACGCTTCGCTGGAACAAGTGGCGCTGAACAATGCCATGGAACGCGGCGACTTTGTGGGTTCACCTTTCGACGCCAAAGTGCGACGCAACCCCGACCGCATTCAGGTTCAGATGTCGCGGATGGGTAACGCCTGGGGAATCCCGCTGAAGATTACCAAAGGGGTCACCATGAGCGCCGGCAGCAGCAGCCTGGAAATTGCTTATCTGCTAGAAGGCTTGCCGCAAGATCAAGTCCTGCACTTCGCCGTGGAAATGAACCTGGCCGGTCTTCCTTCCGGTGCCGACGATCGGTATTTCCACCAGGCCGACGGCAAAAAGCTAGGACACCTGGGTACGCAACTCGACCTGCACGAAGTTCAAGATCTCGGCGTGAAAGACGAATGGCTGGGCATCGATTGCCGCTGGAGTGCCGATCGCCCGACGAGCCTGTGGACGTTCCCCATCTCGACGGTCAGCCAGTCCGAAGGGGGTTTCGAAATGGTCCATCAAAGTGTCTGCATGATGCCTCACTGGTGGGTCCAAGGCGATGCCGAAGGCCGCTGGAGCGTCGTCATGCAGCTGGATATCGACACATTGCTCGCGGAAAGCCGCTTGCCGAAAGAAATACGGGAAAGCGTAAACGCTAGCTAAACAAATAGCCCATTGGGTGTAAGCAATCTCACCCTCAGGCAATTCTTTAACCAAGGGACTCGATCGCTAGCGGTCGAGTCCCCTTATTTCTGCGCGTACATGCCGCAATTTTGCTTTCTCTCTTCCTTAACCCAAAACCATTCTTCTATGTTGTGCGTAGGATGAGATAACCCCTACATACAAATTGGCGCAAAGAGAAATGCGCAATGAATCTTCAAAATAACAGGGAGAGTTTGTAATGAAATTTGCTTGGACATTTACGCTAGCCGCATTACTGGCCGCCGGACAGATCGCAGCCAACACCCCTCTTTTGGCGAAAGACACCGGCGATGACGCGGCGGCTTCGACCGAAGTGAAAGAAGCTGCGCCGAAAACCTTTCAGGACCAATTCAACGCAGCCATGGCTGTCGCCCGCACCGGTGGTAGCGATAACCTACCGACCCCTGAGCGTTTTGAAAAAGCGATCGAGATGATCGACGCGGCCTGGGATTTGGACCGCACGCCGAGAGAAACCAAGCAAGCGATCTCCATGAAGTTTTCATTGCTCATGGCGATTGATCGAGAAGAAGATAGCACCGAGGGAAACGCGATTGCCTTCCTGAAAGATCTCGTTCAAGGCGAAGACGCTGAAATTGCATTGCATGCCGAGAACATGCTTCTCTCGATTGAGCTAAGTCAATTACGCCAGCTTTCTGCGTCAGAACAGAGCGAGCTGCTTAATGAATTGAAAGCGCCGATCATCGAGACGGAACCAACTACCCGTACGGCTACCTTGGCTGCGACGCTCGCCAATACGATCTCCCGATATGTGGATTCGGAGTTGGCCGCAGAACAAATCAAGGACCTGGCAACTCACTTCAGCTCGACTGAAGACCCCTCGGTGCAAGAAGCCGCCACACGTTTGATCGGTCTCTCGAACCGCTTGAACCTGCCTGGCAACCCAATCGAAATCACCGGCACGACGCTCGATGGGAAAGACCTAAACTTCGCGACTAAATTCGAGGGGAAAACGGTCCTCATTGATTTCTGGGCAACCTGGTGCGGCCCTTGCATCGCGGAGTTCCCCAACATGAAGCGTCTCTACGAGACCTACCATCCCCACGGACTCGAGATTGTCGGGATCAGTCTGGACGACGAAAAATCGACCGTCGATGAATTCATGCAGACGCATGAGCTTCCCTGGACGATCGTCTTCAATCAACGCGGCGAAGGGGAACGGGGCTGGACTGACGAGAACGCCGGACGTTATGGAATCAGCGGAATCCCGACGATGATTCTCGTTGGCAAAGATGGCAACGTAACCTCGCTGACAGCTCGCGGCCACAACCTTGGCCAATTGCTCGCCGAAGCCTATCCCGACGTCGATGCTTCAGGAGAAGACGAACCGGCTGACGCGAAGCAGGCAGAGGCCGAGACGGAATAGTTCCGCGACCTCACACGCATCAACAAAAACAAGTTGCTGCAACAATTTGATAATCACGATGGCTGCTTATGAAAATAGGCAGCCATTTTTCGTAACTTAGAATGGATTGGTACCAACCGGGGTTTCTACGTGACGAGATCCGCCCCGGTAATGATGACCGCCAGCGAGGAGAGGCACATGAAACGCGGGTCGATCACTTCCATTTTTTCGATGCTGTTGACCGGATTACTCGCCCAGGGAACTCTGCTTCTGGCAGATGCCCCATCCGCAGACGAGACTCCGCCAGCCAGTGCTGAAACCTTTCAGCCCGAAACGGCCCACACCGGCTTTACGCAGTTTGAAACATTCATGCGTGATCCGAATAATCCATTCCCGATTGCCGATCGTTTGGAGCAAGGGCTCGCGATGATGGATACCCTGTGGGCCATCGACTCCGATATCGAGTTCAAGCACAAACTAATTTGGACACGCTTTTCACTCCGCATGGCCCAGGCAAGAACCGGCAATGAAGAGAGTATCGATACCTTGCTGAAAGAACTGACCGCGTATTCTCAACACGAGGAACCCGACGTCGCGCTGGCCGCTAGAGATGCCAGCATGACGCTTCAACTCATGCTCACTCGGGATAAGTCTGCTGAAGAGCGACTCGCGCTGGCTGAAAACCTACAGACCGAGATCCAGGCGATGGAAGTCGCCCCTGCTTCGGCCAAATTGGCGATGACTCTGGCCAAAAACCTTTCCTCGGTGGTCGCTGATACCACGGCCGCACGAATCGCCGACGAGCTTTCTCGACACTTTGCTAGTTCGGATGTCGCGGAAGTCCAGCGAGCGTCGGAAGACCTCAAAGGATTCTCGCGCATGGTCAACCTGAACGGCAACGAAATACGTATCAAGGGGAAAACGCTCGCCGGGAAAGAATTGGCCTGGGAGTCGCTGCGTGGCCAAGTTGTGCTGGTCGATTTTTGGGCGACCTGGTGTGGACCGTGCATTGGCGAGTTTCCACATCTGAAGCAGCTTTATCATGCCTACCACAAGCATGGGTTTGAAATCGTCGCAATCAGCCTCGACGATGCAAAAGCCGAGGTCGAGCAGTTTGTTGCCGATCGCGAGCTACCCTGGATCGTTGTCTGCAACGCCGAAGGAGACGACTATAACGGCTTCTCTGACGAGAACGCCCGACACTACGGCATCAACGCGATTCCCCGAATGATCTTCGTTGGCAAAGACGGCATCGTCCAAGCCACCGATGCCCGCGGCGATAAACTCGCGGAGCTTCTCGCCCAAGCGTTTCCCGATGTCGAGGCCCCAGAATTAGAAAGCGAAGAACCTGCTGCTGAGCAAAAGTAAGGCCCCCCCGACCGACTATTTGCTTTTGAGCAGGAATAAGAAACGGGTCCGACTTAATTGCGGACCCGTTTTCTTTTCCACTTGAGATAGTTGTCGAACTCTGGATGGGCCGTCAACAACTCGATGGTGTTGTAGCTGCGGCCGAGTTCCTTTTCATCGGGAATGACGTGATGGATCATCTGATGGCAGACCTGGCAAACATCGATCGTCTGTTGCATTTGCTGCTTCGAGAACCGGCTCTTAAACCATGACTTGCGATGGCAATGGCGCGGGATCAAATGATGCTCGTTAAAAGCTTCATCCCCGCACAGTTCGCAGCGAGCCATCCTGGTGATCCTTCGGGTGAAATGGGTTGCTTAGCCCCAGATAGACACCGAATCTCGTCCCAGGTTCGTCAAACGTGAACCTAGGAAAGTAGTTGGTGAACGACGTTTCCGTGAACGTCGGTCAGTCGGAAATCACGTCCGGCATAGCGGTAGGTGAGCTTCTTATGATCGAAGCCTAACGCGTGCAGCATCGTGGCATGCAAGTCGTGCACGTGCACCGGATTTTCCACTGCCTTGAAGCCGGTCTCATCAGTTGCCCCGTAAACCTGACCACCCTTGATCCCTCCGCCAGCCAGCCAGCAGGTGAAACCGTAGTGGTTGTGATCGCGTCCGTTCACTTTCCCCTGATTCGACCCAGGCTTGGGCAGCTCGACGGTCGGCGTGCGGCCGAACTCACCACCCCACAGGATCAACGTTTCTTCAAACAGCCCCATGCGTTTCAGGTCGGCAATTAAAGCACCGATCGCCTGATCGCACTGTCCTGCCAAGCGGCGATGAGACTTCTCTAGATCGTCGTGGCTATCCCACGGTTGGCCCTTATCGTGAAAGACCTGCACAAAGCGTACGCCCCGTTCTACCAAGCGTCGGGCAATCAGAATTTGCCGAGCTTGGATTCCGTCGCCGTAAGCCTCCAGCACATTCTTTGGTTCGCGCGAAACGTCAAACGCGTCGGTGGCTTCCATCTGCATCCGGTAGGCCAACTCAAAGGACTGCACGCGAGACTCTAACGCCGGATCGAATCCGCGTTGCTCGCGGTGGGCCTGATTCATCTGCTGCAGCAGGTCGATCTGCTGGCGTTGTTCTTCTAGCGATAGCTTCGAGTTCTTCACGTTCTCGATCAGCTTTTCGACTTCTGTGTGCCGCGTGTCGATATACGTTCCCTGGTACACGCCGGGCAAAAAGGCCGACTGCCAGTTCTGGGTCTGTTTGGTCGGATAGCCGTGAGGGCACATCACCATGTAGCCTGGCAGGTTTTGGTTATCCGTTCCCATGCCGTAGGTCAGCCAACTACCAAACGCAGGGCGAACCGCGACCGAGGCTCCACAGTTCATCAACCCCAGCGATGGCTCGTGGTTGGGAACCTCAGCCTGCATCGAACGAATCACGGCAATGTCATCGATATGCTTGGCCGTGTGTTGAAACAGCTCGCTGACTTCGATACCACTCTCGCCATACTTCTGAAACTTGAACGGCGACGCCATGGCGGCACCCGTTTTACGTTCCGTCCGAAGGTTCTCACCCCCAGGCAGCGGCTTTCCATCGTATTTGGCCAACAGGGGCTTGGGATCGAACGTATCGACATGCGAAGGACCACCGGTCATGAACAAGTGGATCACGCGCTTCGCCTTGGCCGGAAAGTGCGGAGGCTTCGGCTCAAGTGGATTCTGATACGACGCAGCCTGAGCTGCCGACTGAGCATCGGCCCCCAGCAGTTTTTCATCTCCCAGCAGACCGGCCAGACCCAGCATTCCCAGACCGGTTCCCATGCGGGAAAGCATGTCACGGCGGTTCATGCAAGCTTCAGGATGATGGGGGTATTGGCTATTCATAATCTTGTTCCGGTTCTTACTTGCGAGAGAGGGGCAGCGGACGGAAAAGGGTTAGTCCACGAACATGAAATCATTAGAGACCATCACCACCTGGGCGACACTGTCCCACTTGTTCCACTTCTCTTCGTCGTTCGATGATTCGACATATTTCAGTAACATTTCCGACTCCTGCTCTGTAGGGGATCGTTGAAGCAAGGTCTGGAAGAGTCGCTCGAGACGCTGGTCGTCGGAAAGCGATTTGTCGTCTTTCCACATTTCAGTCACCCATTGCGCCTGACGCTGCACGAAGGGGCTGTTGAGCAGATATAGGGCCTGCTGAGGAACACTCGTTTTAGAGCGGTCAGGGCTCATTGCGTCGGGGCTCGGATAGTCAAATGCCCGATAAAGGTTCGGCAGGTCTTGTCGATCCACAAATCCGTAAACGGTTCGCCGAGGAAGAAAGGGGACCTCCAAGATTTTAACCGCACGCCCCCCAAGAGAAGCATCGAGCGCCCCACTTGCTGCCAGCATCCCATCACGCATTTCCTCGAAGCTCAATCGTCGCCGATTCATCCGCCAGACAAGACGGTTCTCGGGGTCTTTCTCGCGGACCTCAGGACGGTCTTTGCTCGACTGCTGATAGGTCGAAGAGAGCATGATGTATTTATGCAGTTTCTTCAGCGACCAACCGTTCGATTGCAGGGACGTTGCCAGGTGATCCAGCAACAGCGGCAATGTGGGTGGATCACTACGAATACCAAAGTCGCCCGGCGTGAGCACCAGCGGCTGATCGAAGTGCCCCATCCAAACGCGATTCGCCATCACTCGTGCCGTCAGTGGGTTATCGTCGGCAACAATGTCTTCGGCCAGTTCCAGTCGACCGCTTCCGTTGGTATAGGCAGAATCGGACTCATCGTTTAGCACACGCACAAACTGCCGCGGCACGCGATCGCCACGCCGGCCTGGGTCGCCTCGTAAGAAAATTTGTGGGTCGTGAATCTTATCGCGATCGACTACGGCCATCGCCCGTGGAGACGATCCAGGCGAATCGATCTCGTGCCCTCGAATCTTTCCTTCAAGCTTCTTCTGGTGGTTACGGTCGCTGGTGAAGTTCGCCCGTCGAACGTCGTTGTCATCGAGTATCAGCGGCGAGAATCGACCGAAAAGAGACTTGGCAATTTCGGCCTGGGGACCTTCCAACTTGTCGACGGCTTCCTTCAGGAAGCCAGCATCGCGGTATGCCTGACCGATCGGCTTAAGCAGTTCATCGTAGGTATCGACCAGAGCCGGCAACGTCATCGGCTGGGCCGCTTTTAGGGCGTCGCGTACAGCAGGGTTCAACGGGCTTTGCTCGGATGTCCAGTCTACGAGAAGCGTTTCAGCTTGCGACGCATAAGGGTCATCTCCCAATTCGCGTGCTTTGAACAACGGTCCCCAAACCGGATCATTGGGTTTCCACTCGCGATCGGCGAATTGCTTCCACTTACTCACCAGGTGCGGACGAACGTTCTTGCTGTCGAGTTCGTTCTGCTCGAACTTGGCAATCTCGACGGCTTGTTTTTTCGAGACGGCCCGGACGATTAAATCGAAAAAGTGGGTCGACGATTCGAGGCGGATTGCTCGATCGACCTTGGCGATATGTTGGTCTAATTCGCCTTGCAGTTCATCCAACTTCTTCTTGAATTCCGGGTATAGCGGATCGGCATCAATGGGACCAACCAGCGGTGTTGTCTCTTCGAGTTGATCGAAAATACCATACAGTCCGTAATAGTCAGCCGTGCTGATGGCATCGTATTTATGATCGTGGCATCGGGCACAGGCCACCGTTAAACCGAGGACACCCCGTGTGACGACATCGATGCGATCGTCGATGGTGTCTTGACGCTTGAGGAACTGGCGACCAATGCGAATCAGCCCCAGCCCGGCCAGACGCCGATCTCCTTCTTCCGCGAAATAATCTGCGGCGATCTGTTCCTTGATGAACTCGTCGTAGGGCGTGTCGCGGTTGAACGCATCAATCACGTAGTCGCGATAGGCATGGGCATAGGGGAAACGTCTATCTTGTCCATCGTTCAAGT
Organism: Bremerella alba; assembly: GCF_013618625.1. Taxonomy (NCBI): domain Bacteria; kingdom Pseudomonadati; phylum Planctomycetota; class Planctomycetia; order Pirellulales; family Pirellulaceae; genus Bremerella; species Bremerella alba. The sequence continues at coordinate 368,882 of NZ_JABRWO010000001.1, forward strand.
AACCACGAGTATCCGAGTACCGGGCAACGTCCAGCCAGATCCGGCCCCACTTCACACCATACTGATCGGAAGCCAGCAAGCGATCGATTACCTTCTCGAAGGCATTCGCGTCCTTGTCGTTGACGAACGCGGCAACTTCTTCCGCCGTCGGAGGAAGACCAGTGAGATCGAAAGTAGCACGCCGGATCAGAATGCGCCGGTCGGCTTGCTCGCTCGGTGCGATACCCGCTTCACTTAGCCGGCGGTGCACAAAGCGGTCGATGTCATTCGTGGCCCAATCACCTTCGGTTTTAGGTGCCGGCGGATTCTGGATGGGCTGATAGGCCCAATGATGCTGTTTGTCGTCGACCAATCGCTCGTCGAATGAGGCTGGACGCAGCGGTTCGGCCTCTTCGGGCCACGGCATCCCCAGTTTGACCCACTGTTCGATCGCTGCGATCTCCTCGGCCGGAATTTGACCGCTCGGAGGCATCTCCGTCGTTTCGTACCGAACCGCCTGAACCAGACTGCTTTCATCTGGCTTCCCTGCGACGACGACCTTACCGGAATCGCCCCCTTCGACGATCGCCGAACGTGCGTCTAGCCGCAGACCACTTTCCTGCTTTTCGGGGCCATGGCACTCAATGCATCGCTTTATCAAGACGGGACGAACCGACTTCTCGAAAAACTCGATATGCTCGGGAGAAAATTTATTTTCAGCCGATGCCTGGGCCGTGAACGTTAAAACCACGATCACGACAAGCGGCAATGCGAGCGTCCGCATAGAAATGAACCACTGAGTTAGGGAGGGATAGATCCAAAGGTGGGGCATGATAAAAACCATGTCCCACCTATTCTACCGCACCGCCTGGTATTGGTCCAAGTCTATTTGCTGCTCGCTGGCTGCAAATTACCCCTCCCTGGCGGGAAAAGTTCCGATTAAGAGCCCTCCGCGGGCTGAACAGGCGACTCTTCTTCCGGTTCGCTCTTAGCTGGCTTGCGTCCCTTTATACGTACACGCATATTGAGAAATTCGACGAGCAGTGCGAATGCCATCGCAAAATAGATATATCCCTTGTTGAAGTGGGTTCCCGCCCCTTCGGCAACCAGCATCACCCCGATCAAAATCAGGAAGCTGAGAGCCAGCATTTTCAAGGTGGGATGTCGCTCGACAAATTCAGAAATGGGGTTGGCAAACGCAATCATCACCGCGACCGAGATCAACACGGCCGTCACCATCAGCCAGATTCCGCTGATCTCAGTGCTGCCAATGGTAACGGTGTCTTTCACCATACCCACCGCCGTGATGACTGAGTCGAGCGAGAAAATCATGTCGAGCGCCATGACCTGAAGGATCACACCAGAAAAGGTCGCCGGGGCTTTCTTAGGGCCTTCTTCGCCATGCGGATCGTGCTCTAGCTTTTCGTGAATCTCGAACACACTTTTCCAGATTAGAAACAACCCGCCGAAGAACAGGATCAGATCTTTGACCGAGACGCCGGCCAGTTCTTCATGATGCTCGAAGAACTCCCAATCGCCGAAGATCGAACTCCAGTAGAAGAATGGCTCTTTTGCCTGCATCACCCACGAAATGGTGAACAGCAACAAAATACGCATCACCAAGGCGGCCAACAGGCCCACGCGGCGTGCGTTGGGGCGTTGCTCTTTCGGTAAACGTGCCGAAACGATCGCAATGAAAACAATGTTGTCGATGCCCAGAACAATTTCCATGGCGGCCAGGGCGGTGACCGCGATCAGTGCTTCCCACATGATGTTTCTTTCAGCGTCCCCTAGAGTGGCTTAAAGCGGCCACCAAGCTCGTTTTACCCCACGATTTTGTCCGTCGCATCATACCGCAGGCAGAAGTCCGTCACCATGCCGCTTTCTCGGCGAAGAACCGCTTGTACGCCGTTGCATGTCGCGTGCCATCGAACCACAATAAAGCGACCTGCGAAGAATTTCCCACCAAAGGATATTGGCTCATGAGCGAGTTTCTGGATCGTCGTCAAATGCTTTCCCTCTCGGGTGCCGCCGCGCTGACCAGTGTAAGCCTAAGCACGGGCACAACCATCGCCGCAGAAGCAGATCCCAAGGCTCCACCGGCGATTCGCTTCTGCTTTAACACCAGTACAATCCGCGGTCAGAAGCTGACCATCGAGCAGGAAGTCGACATTGCCGCCAAAGCCGGCTACGACGGAATCGAACCCTGGATTTCCAAGATTCAGCAATACAAAGACTCCGGCAAGAGTCTGCCAGATCTGGCCAAACGTATTGCCGATTCGGGGCTGAAAGTCGAAAGCGCAATCGGCTTTGCCAAGTGGATCGTAGACGACCAAGATCAACGCGCCGCAGGTCTCGAACATGCCAAGCGGGACATGGACCTGCTCGCTCAAATCGGAGGAACACGCATCGCTGCCCCTCCCGCAGGTGCCACCAATGGCCCCAAGATCGACCTGCTGGAAGTCGCCCTGCGATATCATGCCCTGTTGGAAGTTGGCCAGCAAACCGGTGTGGTACCGGAATTGGAACTGTGGGGCTTTTCGACCAATCTCAATCGCCTGGGCGAAGTGGCGATGGTGGTGGTCGAAGCCAATCACCCAAATTCGTGCATGATGCCGGATGTCTACCACATCTACAAAGGTGGGTCCGACTTCAGTGGGCTGGAAGCGATTAGCGGCCATGTGATTCCCGTGTTTCACATGAACGACTATCCCGCCCAGCCGCCACGCGACAAGATTAACGACAGTGCCCGCGTCTTCCCCGGTGATGGGGTCGCTCCGCTCAAGACGATGATCCAAACCTTAGTCAGAAACGGGTTCGCTGGCGTCTTCTCGCTGGAGCTTTTCAATCCTGAATATTGGAAGCGAGATGCACTAGAAGTCGCCCAGGAAGGCCTCAACAAGATGAAGGCCAGTGTCCACGATGCGATCGGCTAACACGTTTCCCACAACACGTTTGCACCTGAGACTGGCTATCGAGCGTCTGGGTAAGTCTTTTCAAGCGAGACAGAATCGGCGATCCAGAAGAATTCATTTTCTTTGTCGCCATAACCACGTTCGCGTTTCATGAGCACTTCGACGTCCCATAGCGGCTTGCCCGACTTTTTGTCGACGATTTGAAACGCGTGACGTCCGTAGTTTACTCCTTCGTAAACGCTGGTCGAAACGTCGTGGTCGAATTTCGACTCGAGCGCTGCCCCTTCCCATTCACTGAGGGCCTTCACAGCGTCGTGAGATTCAAATCCCTCGAGTTCTTCCTGGTTCATTTCATCTTGCTGGTAGTAGCCGGCCAGCGGTGTCGTTGCCGGCTGACGACCATTGAGGCGTAACGTCAACTGATGGGCCTCCATCGTCTTCTTTTCCAGCAGCAGGTCGAGCCAACTCTGGGCCATCACGCGCGAGGTACTCATCATCACGCGATCTTGCACGCTTCCCTGGGTAACCCCTATGCCCAGCCAGATGGCCGCCAAGCCCATGCCGATCAGCGCCATCCCCTTCCCGGTCAACACTTCTGATTTCGAGATTTGGTAGTAGGCCACCAGCGACAGAATGATGGCCAGCACCGGCACAATCCACAGCACGGATGTAAAAATTGCGAGTACCGACACAACCCCCAACACCATACCACCAATCGCCAGACGGCTCACTTCTCGGTAATCGAGCAGGTCCTCGTTCTCGGCAGAAAATCCAGCACGCGAAGCGTGGTTAGCGGTATCAGTCATAGGTAAGCGAAGCGTGATTAAGGTGTAACAGGTGAGAAGCCGGCAACAATGCGAATTAATCGGCGTGATTGGCCTCGTCGGCGGCGCGGCCAAGGCGCGTCATTGCGTACTCACTCATATCGAACGGGCGACCTCCCATGCCCAACTTAGAAGGCAACTCGAAGACAACCTGGCCGTACGACTGACCGGCCATCGATGGAAGATCGTTCTTCATCATTTGGTTGAACCCTTCTTCACCAACTGGCGAGGGGAAAAAGGTAAAGCAAATCCATCCATACATCACGATGGTCAACATAACGCAGCCAGCAATATCGAACGCTTGGTCGAACTGCTTGCCGAACCGCACCGGGAACTTCGACAGCTGGTCACACACCGCTTTTGTGACGGAAAAGATGATGAGAAACAGCAGCCAGATGATCAGGAACTCGGTGAACCCGCTCCAGTCAGGCAGCTTTTCGTTCAGCATGTTGGCCAAGCCCTGGGCGTAATTGAAAGCCAAAGCACTGGACAGAACGATCATCAGGCAGTTCAGGAAATTAGTCCAGAAGCACTGATTCCACGCTACCGCGAAAAGGCCTAACGGCAAGACAATGGAAAAAATAAAGAAGTACAACATGATGTGCCCTGATGAGGAACGAGCGTACGATTCAACCAAAGACCAAGAGGACGACCGGCTTCGTGCTATTCCTTGAGTACTCGACTGATTTCTTCCAACGACGTGACGCCGGTAGCCACCAGACGAATGGCTTCCTCTTGCAGGACCTTATTACCGGCTTGCTTCGAGGCGGCTCGAATCGCTTCCAATTTCGGTGACTTTACGATCGCCCGACGAATTCCATCGTCGACTTTCATCAACTCAAAGATACCGACTCGCCCGTAGTACCCGACACCACCACAATGCTCGCACGGCGGCTTCTTCGGATCGTCCGGTCCCGGAGGTGTCGGCGTCTTATAAAGCTTTTCGACCTTGTCCGGCGGGATTCCCAGGCGTTTCAGCAGTGCGACACTAGGCTGAAATTCTTCCCGACATCCTTTGCACAAGCGGCGACACAGCCGAGTATACAAGACACCATTCAAAGCGCTGGAATACTCGTCGGCCGGCACCTTCAACGAAAGCAATCGCAGCACGGCTTCGGCGGCGTCTTCCTTGGCATTCACGCTGGTGAAACACATACGTGTTCCGTTGGCTTGATCCAACAAGACACCGAACAACGCCGGACTATCGATGCGACGAACAAACAACGCGTCAGGCTGATTGCGAATCACGGCAGTTAAAACGGTCTCAGGGACATCGCCGGCAGCAGGATCATAATACTTCAGCGCGATGTTCATGACCTCTGGCTCGCGACACCCCTTCACTTCGATCCCTGCGAAGTCGCGCATCAAGCGGTCTGTCGAGGACAAGCCGGTATGCACCAGGGTTGTCAGCCCTCCCTCAGGTCGTGCCGCGAAAACAAACAGCCCGTTGGGAGCCCCCATCAGCCCTTTGACTTCCTGGATCATCGCTTCGCGCATGCCCAGCTCTTCCAGGGTTTCTAGTTTGGCGGTCACCACCGGCACGACGAAAATGACACGTTCGCCGGTCTGGGTCCCCTGCGAGGTGACCGAGCAGTTCACCTTTTTGCCGTCGTACTTCACGAAGAATTCACCCGACTGACGAGCACGACGTTCGTTCGGGTTCAGGTTGCACAACAACTTCAAAACCGTCAGCATCTGATCGCTTGATTCGCGATCGCGATTCTCACCGGCCAACCACACACCGTCGATCAAGTACCGCATCGCCACGGTGTCTTTGGTGTAGTCCATCATCACCTTGGTGCTTCGGCGGGTCACCATTTCGGCAACGAGCTCTTTCACCCAGACAAACGCATCTGGCAGTTTGCGCGCCGTGTACAGATTCTCGGTGTTCTTGTTATCGTCGGCCCCCAGGGCTTTAATTTCCATTTCGGGACCGGCATCCCAGCCCTCTTTCACTTCCCGCTTCATTTTGCCGCCGGACAACCCCGCCATAACAAAACGAATGTGATCCTTGGTCATGACCCGCTGGTGAGGATCGACCAGGTTATTCCTGGTTTTGATGTACATAAAAAGCGGCACGGCCCAAGCCGCGATTGCCAGGAGATATCCCAGAAAGAAAGGGATTGCCGCGGCCAGAAGCCAGAAGGTCAAGCCAAAAGCAAACACATTGGGGATCACCCAGGCCTGCGGCGACAGCTTCCGTTCGGGACAGTCCTGACCAACCCAGTCGGTGGTAAAGACCCACAGCCAGAACAACAGAAACATGGCGATCAACTTAAACGGATTTAAGTAGCCATATTCGAACTCTGTCCACTTGTACTTTTCAGGATTCGAAGCGGCCGTGTCTGTGCTTTGGGCGAACAGTTCCGATTCGAATCCAAACAAGCTGAGAGTAATCGCCAACAGAAGAAGGCCAAAAACCAAAAAAGCGATTCTTCGCATTAAACCATCCCAGGTTGTGCCACATTGATGCCTTTGAGTGCCATCTTCAACGCTTCGACGTTTGGCGCCACGGCGAAAGCCGTTTCGCGATCGATCAGTTCTTTATCGATCAGCGCCTTGAGGCTCATCGTGAAGTCTTGCATACCGTCGTCTTTACCGATACGAATTGCATCGGGTAGTTTGCTATCCTTCCCTTCCAGAATCAACTTCTGAACGGTTGGATTCATCGTCATGATCTCGACCGTCGGCACACGGCCCACGCCCGGCTTGATCGACTTGAGCAGTTTCTGGGCGACGATCCCCTTCATATTGAACGCGATGGCACTACGAATCGAGCCATGCATTTCTTCGGGGAACAAGTCGAGAATACGACCGATCGTACTCGATGCGCTGGAAGCATGGATCGTTCCGAACACCAAGTGACCCGTTTCCGCCGCGTGAATGGCCGTGAGGAACGTTTCCTGATCACGCATTTCACCAATCAGGATAATGTCGGGATCTTCACGCACAGCATGCGCCATCGCGATCTCGAAGTTTTTCACGTCCTGCCCGACCTCGCGCTGATTGATCAGGCATTTTTCTTCCGAATAGACGAATTCGATCGGGTCTTCCAGCGTAAGGATGTGCTTGGAGTAGTTTCGATTGATCCAGTTGAGCATCGACGCGATCGTCGTACTTTTACCAGAACCCGTCACCCCGGCCAGCAGCACCATCCCTTGGTCGAACTTACACAGATCTTCCATCACCGGAGGAATATTCAGTCCTTCGAAGTTGGGGATCCAATTGTTAATACGACGAGCGACCAGCCCCATGTTGCCCAGCTGGGTGAACATGTTTACACGGAAACGCCACTTTTCGCCATCGACGTCCACCACGTGGGCAAAGTCAGCCCCGCCGTTTTCTTTAAAAATCGCTTGGTTTCTCGCGTCCATCAAGGGCCACAGAAGATGCAGCATCTCCTCCGCGTCGATCGGTCCGCGATTGAGGTTCTTGAGCGTACCGTCTACCCGCACAATTGGCGGGCGGCCGACCTTCATGTGCAAGTCAGAACCTTCCAGCTTCACCAGCGCGCGGAAGATCTTGTCGACTTCATATACTTTGTCCTGCGAGAGAAATTTCTCGGCTATCGCTGCGTCGATTTCTGCCATGACTCTTCTACCTCAGTTCCTGAAAGTTTGAGGACAAGCCCCTCAGTTTGATTCGTGGCGGCCGTAAAATCAAAGCCGGACACAAATTCCTCGGTCACGCATCAATTCTTTCGTCTCATGAATTGTAAACTGGCCGAAATGAAAAATGCTGGCTGCCAACGCCGCATCGGCCTTGCCCTGCAAAATGGCATCGGCCAAATGCTCTGGACTGCCCGCCCCGCCGCTGGCCACCACCGGGATGGTTACTGCCTCGCTAACCGCACGGGTAACTTCCAAATCGTAGCCATCTTTGGTTCCGTCACGATCCATGCTAGTCAGCACAATTTCGCCGGCACCCAGTTCTTCGACCTTTTTCGCCCAACTGACGGCCTCTAGACCAGTCGGCGTGCGGCCACCGTTAATGTGGACTTCCCACACTTCCCGGCCCTCTTTTTCGACGCGTTTGGGGTCAATATTCACCACAATGCATTGGCTACCGAAACGTTTGGCTGCCTGACGCACAAACTCCGGGTCTTTACAGGCCGCCGAATTGATCGAGACCTTATCCGCTCCTGCATTGAGTAGCGAGCGTATATCTTCCAATGTCCGGATTCCGCCACCTACCGTCAGCGGCATGAACACTTCTTCCGCTGTCCGGCGCACGACCTCTAAGATGATGTCTCGCTGTTCGTGGCTGGCCGTGATGTCTAAAAACACCAGTTCGTCAGCCCCTTCTCGCTCGTAGCGCGCAGCAACTTCGACCGGGTCGCCCGCGTCGCGCAGCTGAACGAAATTCGTTCCTTTGACGACACGCCCCTGATTAACGTCTAAACACGGTATCACACGGCTGGCCAACATCGATGCTAACCGCAGCTTTCAGAAAGGGTTGCAAGGAAGAACCGAACCCAGAAAAGGGTCCGTAGAAAGGCAAATCTACTGTAAGCGGGACGGGACTCAGGGTCAACTAACCCCACCTGGGTATGGCATGGTTTTCGGGCAACTCAGAACTTAACGTGACTTCCCACGTGAAACGGCATCCAAGCGGCCAGACTCCCTGTTACTCATACAATCTAGCATGATTTTGGAGCCCCACCGATGAGCCGCATTTTGTTAATTGAAGCGAGTGCACGTAAAACGCGATCCCTGAGCCGTAACTTGGCCGAGCGTTTTGCCGCGGCATGGCTGTCGCACGCGCCGAGCGACGAGATCATTCGACGCGATGTCGGGCTCAATCCGCCACCGGCCATTACAGAGCAATGGATTGCTGCCGTATTCAAGCCGGAAGAGGCTCGCGATGCTTCGGACAAGCAGGTCCTGACTCTTTCCGATGAACTTATCGGGGAACTGATTCCCGCTGACATCCTGGTCATCGCCACTCCGATGTACAACTACGGCATGCCAGCCGCATTGAAGGCCTGGTTCGACCAAGTCATTCGAATTAACAAAACCTTCAGCTTCGACCTGGCCCGCGGCGACAATCCGATTGAACCCATGCAAAGCGGAAAAACGCTGGTCATGCTAACAGCCGCCGGCGAAGGAGGACTGCTCGATAGCATCGCTTCCCACAAGAACCATCTTCATCCCCACATCATCGAGGCGTCACGTCTATTAGGGGTCGAGCAGCACGAAACGGTTGCCATCGAGTTTCAAGAATTCGGGGATCAGCGGTTCGACCACTCCCAAGCCCAAGCTACCGCCGCGATCGAGCCCTTGGTAGAGCGGCTGATGGAGCAAACAACTTGCTCTAGTCGATGAGCCGTGAGTGTCCCGCTGGGGGAATAACATTAGATATAGTCATCCCAAGCCGGCCCCGCCGAGCCTGCTTGGGCGAAGCTATCTTCCACCAACTGACACTCGGGCAGCGCCTTCAAAAATGCCCGGCCGTAGCCCTTCGTCTGCACGCGTGGGTCCATAATCACCACGATCCCCTTATCCGAGTGCCCGCGAATCAATCGCCCGAAGCCTTGCCGCAGCTTAATGATCGCTTCCGGCAGTTGATACTCTGAGAACGGCTGGCCACCCCGCTCTTTGATTTGATTGAGCCGGGCCTGCAGCAGTGGATGATCTGGCACGCTGAACGGCAGCTTCGTGATGATCACGTTCTGGAGGGCATCGCCGGGGACGTCGACGCCTTGCCAGAAGCTATCGGTTCCGAAAAGCACCGAGCCTGGCGTCTCTTTAAACTTCTGCACCATCTGCCCGCGAGGCATGCCGTCGGACTGGCTGAACAGGGTGTACCCCTTCTCGCTCATCCAGCGGCTCACGCGTGAAGCACAATTTCGTAGCATGTCGTAGCTGGTAAACAGCACAAACGCGTGCCCTTGGGTTTTCTCGACGTACCGCTTCACCATATCAGCCAACGCCTGGTCGTAGTCGCGGCGATTGCTGGGCTCTGGCATCCCTTTGACCAGCACCAGCTTGACATTCTTCTTGTAGTCGAACGGACTGCCAGAGGTGACTTCATCGTTGCGGGTGATGCCGATGCGGTCCTTGAAGAAATCGAATCCCTGGTCGGGCGACGACGACAGCGTGGCGCTGGTCAGGATCACGCTGTCCACCTTTTGAAACAGCTCTTCACGCAGCACTGGTCCCACTTCGATCGGCGTCGCGAACAGCTTTACCCGGCGGTAAGGCCCCCGTTGCTGGCTGCTTTCGACCCAGTAGACGGTGTGCTCCATCTTCTGCATCCGCCACGCTTCGACCGAATCACCCATCAAAAAGATACGATCCGACAACGAATGAAAGTCCTGCCGGGTTCCTTCCTCTTCAAACTGGTCTCCTGCCGATTTCACCATCTGAGCCAACTTGGCCATTGCCGGCGAAAGCACGTTCGGAATCAGCTCAGGGACCGTCACGCGGCCGTTTCCGCCTGGGTTTTCTTCTAACCAGCTATCGATTTCGTTGAAGAACTGCTGAGCCCGATAGCGGGTATGCACCACCTGGTTCATCGCGTCGCTACACTCGTGGTGCACCAGGAGGCCTTTCTGGGTGCGTTCGTTGAACAGCTTGTTCAGGGCGAAGTCGATCTGCGTCGACGTGACCGACATCCCCAGGTGATCGCCTGCCACCCCTTCCAGCGTATGGGCTTCGTCGAAGATCACCGCATCGTACGATGGCAACAAACTGACGCCGCTACGGCGCAGGGCCAAGTCGCTGAAGAACAGGGCGTGGTTCACAATCAGCAGCTGAGCGTTCTGCATCCGGCGACGGGCTTTGTAATAGAAACAGTCGTCGTACGTCGGGCACTTGCGTCCCAGGCAGTTGCCGCTGTCGCTGGCGATCTCGTCCCACACACGTATGGCCGGGCGATAATCTAAATCGCTCAGCGAGCCATCGGTCGTCTTCTTTGACCAATCTTTGAGCATGCGCAGCTGGGCCGTTTCTTCATCTTTGTCGAACAGGCTGGCACTACGCGCCGCCGCAGAACCCAGCCGTCTCAGGCTCACGTAGTTGCCACGTCCCTTAGCCAGAACGGCGGTGAACTCCAAAGGAATAGCCGCATTGATCAGCGGAATGTCCTTTTCCAGCAGCTGTTCCTGCAGACTGATCGTGTGGGTCGAAATGACAATCCGGCGAGACTTTTCTCCATTTCCTTGTTGACCACAAGCCCACAGAATCGATGGCACCAAGTAGGCAAAGCTCTTGCCGACCCCTGTGCCGGCTTCGACCACCAGGTGCCGGTTCTTTTTGAGCGCCTGCCCCACGGCCTGGGCCATGGCCATCTGCTGGGGGCGTTCCTCATATTTTTGTAATCGACGAGCGATCAGCCCTTGGGGGCCCAAAACGTCGTCGATTGTCAGGTTATCCATCCGTGTCTGCTTAACTGACTGATACTGTTTTACAGGGTCGGTAACTGTTAACTCTATCGCGAATGCCGCCGACTGCCCACCACGATGGGTAAAAGTCGCGACGTAAGCTGGAGCAGTGACTCGATTTGGAATAGACTAATGGCCGGTCTCTTCTGGCCGACCTTTTCGTTATGTCCTTCTGCGTTGAGAAAGTCATCCACGATGCCGATCGACTTCGATTGCGCTGTTTGCAAACATAGGATTCGTGTCCCGGACGGAGCCGAAGGGAAGCGAACCAAGTGCCCTAAGTGCCAAGCCATCCAGCCAGTTCCGTCTGAATCGGACGAACTGCGGCTGAAGGACTCGCCCAGCGAACCGCAGCCACCTTACAGCCCTAGCACGAGCGACGTCTTCCAGCTGACCGAACCCACACCGAGACCGCAAGAGCCAAAGCCCTTGGCCGATGCGATGCCAGATCACGAGGCCGACCCTTACGCCCCCTCGTTCGGAGAGGACGCAGTCAAGGTCAATGCGGCTCGTATCGAGGCAATGGAAAAGCTTCAGACGCCGGTGCTCATCTGTTTGATTCTGGCCGGATTGGGCATCGCGGCGAACCTGGTGACCTTGATCATCGCGGTCATCAATATTGTGGGGGATGGGGCTCGAGGAAACGACGTGCTCGTTCAATTGGCTAGTTATTCAATCGGAATCGGGTTCTCGATTGGCCTGTTGGGGTTTGCCTGCTTCAGCCTGATGCAAGCCCGCGATCTCAAGAATTACGGTCTGGCCTGGGCCGGCTTCATCATCACGCTGCTACCCTGCTCCTGCTTTTTTCCGCTATCCCTTCCCATTAGCATCTGGGGAATGATGGTGCTGTCTGATAACAGCGTCCAGCGACAGTTCACTTCCTAAACAACCGTTATCAGATCTTACGACTACGTTGAGACTCCCTCGAACCGATCAGGTGCCACTTCATGTCGATTGACTTCCCCTGCTCGCATTGCCAGAAAACAGTCCGTGTGCCCGACGGCACCGAAGGCAAAAAGACCAAGTGCCCCAGTTGCCAGCAGGTACAGGTCATTCCCGACAACAGCTCGTTCGGTTCATCACCCGCACCGACGCCCCCACCCGAGCAACCGGCCAAGGATGACTCGATTTGGAATGATCTGAACACCGAGTCGCAGCCGGCCGCTTCCCCGGCCAGCAACCCGTTCGGCGACGCCCCAGATCCGTATGGCGCCCCGCAAGACAACCCCTACTCGTCCCCCACCAGTTCGACAAACTACACACACCAGCCTGTCTCGCGGGCCGAGGCACGCTCGAAACTGATGGGCCCGGCCATCGGTGTCATGCTGTCTAACGGCTTGGGTCTGCTTCTGCTGATTGTCTGGGCGGTTGCGACAATCGTCGAGATCCAGAACCAAGGCGAACTGAAGGACACACCTGAAATCGTGGGAGCCAGTATCGCGTTGTTCCTTATGTTTGGCCTGCCATTTATGCTCAGCCTGCTGACCATCGTGGCCATGATCCGGGCAATTTACGTCCGCAATTACATCTTAGTGATGACCGGATTCATCTTGGCATTAACTCCCTTCGCGGGAGGTTGCGGCTGTTTCCTCGGATTGTTCTTTGGCATTTGGGGAATCGTGATCATGAACGACGACTCGGTGAAAGCAGCGTTCCGCCAACCCTAAAGCAATTCCCCTTTGAGAAAGTCGTCCGATGCCGATTAGCTTTCACTGCGAAACCTGTCGGCGGTCTATCTGCGTTCCCGATGGCTCGGAAGGCAAAAAGACACGCTGTCCGGAATGCTACTCGATCGTGCGGATTCCCTTCAGCGGTAACGCCTCGCTGTTCATGCCTGAGGGTCCGCTGGATACGATTGACGAACAGGACGACCCGCTCGGCATTACCGATCCCGAGAACGTCCGTCCTCCAACGCCGCAACAACAACTTCAAGCCAACAATCCGTTTGCCACCACCAGTCAAGTATCGGCCAGAGCCGACCAGGCAGAACCGGTGGAGCTTCCCTTTCCAGGCGTATCTCCGAAGAAATTCAAGCGGTATTGTTTCGAGTTGCGGCTGTGCGTCACCGTGGTAATGGTCTGCTGTCTTCTCGCGTTGGTATTGGTTGCCATTGGAGTCGCTGATACTCTCATCGGATACTACGAAAAGGGAGGCGATCCGACGGTTATCTACGCTGGCATAAGTTTCGTTCCCGTGATTATTCTGCACTTGGGGACCCTGCTTTGTCTGAATGAAGCACGACGGATGGGAAATCTTCGTTTGGCCTGGATCGGCCTCGCGTTGTCTTTGTTCCCCTTTGCAAACTATTCCGTCTGCTTAGTTTTTCCGGCACTTTTCACGTTTTGGGCGATGTACTCGCTGAATCGAGATGAGATCACACTCTCATTTCAGAGCGTCAAACCGAAACCGACGCCTGACTGACACGCCACCTTTGGTGTGTTAAAACAAGCGTTCTCTATCGCTCTAACCCCCAAGCTTTGCCCGTCTTATATCCTCTGAGGAGATTCGCCCCATGGCTACTAACGGTGATCTGAATCGTAAATTGCGAATGGCTTTGGTCGGTGGTGGTTCCGGCTCGTTTATCGGCCGCGTGCATGCCACTGCCGCCGTCCTCGATAACCGCGCTACACTGGTCGCCGGAGCCCTCAGCTCGAATCCCGAGCGGGCCAAAGCTTCTGCCGCCGATTACGACATCCCCGAAGCCAGGGCCTATACCAGCTATCAGGAAATGCTGGAAAAAGAAAACGCTCTGCCGGAAGACCAACGCATCGATTTCGTTTCGGTCGCCACCCCCAACCACATGCATTTTCCCGTCGCCAAAGCGGCTCTGGAAGCTGGCTTCAACGTGATGTGCGACAAGCCCATGACGCTGAACCTGGAAGAAGCCGAAGAGCTTAAAAAAGTGGTTGAGAAGTCAGGTGCCGTCTTCGCCGTCACGCACAACTACACCGGCTACCCGCTGATTCGTCAGGCTCGCGAGATGATCCTCAACGGCGACCTGGGCGAGATCAATGCGATTCGCGTGCAGTACATCCAAGGCTGGCTGCGAACCAAGCTGGAAGACACCGACCAGAAGCAAGCCGCCTGGCGTAGCGACCCTGCCAAGAGTGGTGCCGCCGGTGCCTACGGCGACATCGGCACCCACGCCTATAACCTGGGCCGTTACATGACCGGTCTGCTGCCCGACAAAGTCAGTTCGCACCTGGCCACCTTCGTCGAAGGCCGCAAATTGGACGACTACGGCACGACCATTATTCGCTACGAAAACGGTGCCCTCTGCACGCTCACCGCTTCGCAGATCAGCCACGGCCGCGAAAACGATCTGGCGATCGAAATCGACGGCACCAAGGCTGCCATCCAGTGGCGTCAAGAGAACCCCAACGAAATGATCTTCCGCCAAAACGGCGAGCCTCATCAGATCTACACGCGTAACCCAGACGCACCGTTCATGTCGCCGATGGGCGTTGCCGCCTGCCGCATTCCGGCCGGACACCCCGAAGGGTTCTTCGAAGCGTTCGCCAACATCTATCGCGCCGCGTTCGATGCGATGGTGCTGCGTGCAACCGGCAAGGACTTCGAGAAGAAGGACACCTTGTACCCCAATATTCACGACGGCGTGGAAGGGATGTACTTCATTCAACAGTGCGTCGACAGCAGCCAGAAAGATGGTGCCTGGTTGCCGCTGAAGCATGAAGCGGCTCGCCGTTAACCGTAATCGCTTGAACTATCTGACGCCGCTGCCTGACTCAGGGAGCGGCGTTTTTTATAGGCCTTTCCGCTAAGTGACAACGCCATGAAAATCGAACACTTCGCCCTCCAGGTTGCCGACCCGATCGCCGTGGCTCGCTGGTATGTCGTGCACCTGGGCATGACCATCCAAAAGGGTAGCAACCAACCGCCGTTTGCTCACTTCCTGGCCGACGACGGAGGGCAGATGCTGATCGAGCTATACTTCAACGATCAGTTCGATGTGCCCGATCAAGCCAAGGTCCCGCCGGCTCATTTTCACCTGGCGTTTGTCAGCGAGGCGATCGAGCAAGACCGCACGCGGCTCATCGAAGTTGGTGCCCAGGCCGAAGGCCCCATCAACACACAGCCTAACGGTGACCTGGTTTGCTTCCTACGCGACCCATGGGGACTCACGCTGCAGTTGGTATCACGGGCCGAAAAGCTTTTGACCTAAGTGTTTTCAAACAGAACAAACAGTTGCCCAGTGATTCATCTCTGGGCCAACCGGAAGTTCTGGTTTATCGAGCTTCTCGCAATGGTTTGTTTCTTCGGGTTCTTTCCCCGATAATCGAGGGCGTCTCCCCTGATTCCCCTAGAAGGTGCTCCCCATGCGATATCTGCCCACGCTGCTGACCGCCCTGCTGCTTCTGCCTTGTCCGCTCTTGGCCGATGAACTTTCGTTTGAGCCGGAAGAACTGAAAACGAAGCTGGGCGTGGGCTATGCCGTCCGTCTGTTGGACATGAACGGCGACGACAAACTCGACATTTGCATCGTCGATCAAGAGCGTATCTTCTGGCTGGAAAACCCCAGTTGGTCTGAACACGAGATCCTCGGCCCAGGCCAGACCAACGCCGACAACGTGGCCTTCGCCCCAGCTGACATCGATGGCGACGGGCAGCTTGACTTCGCTGTGGCCGCTGGTTGGGGTGGCGGCAAGACGCAGCGAGGCACCATTCAATGGATCACTTCCGCAGAGCCCAAAGAAGATCACTGGAACGTGCATCCCATTCGCAACGAACACAGTACCCATCGCATTCAGTTTGCCGATGTCGTGGGAGACGAACGGCCCGAGCTGGTGGTCGGTCCCCTCTTCGGCCCCGGCACCACCGGCCCTCACTTTGCGGAACACGGCGTGCGACTGATCGCGTTAGAGATCCCTAAGAACCCGACCGCTGACCCATGGCCGGTCCACATGATCGACAACTCGCTGCACGTGATGCACAACTTCCTGCCGATCGACTTCACCGGCAACGGCCAGACCGATATCATCTCGGCCAGCTACGAAGGGGTCTACCTTCACGAACGTCAGCCAGACGGCACCTGGCAGAAGTCGCAATTGGGCAGCGGTGACCAAGAGTCGAGTCCCAGCCGCGGGGCCAGCGAAGTCAAAGTCGGCCAACTGGTCAATGGCGATCGGTATATCGCCACCCTCGAGCCTTGGCACGGAAACCAGGTCGTGGTTTACACCAAACCGGACGATCAGCCGCTGCGTAGTCTCTGGAATCGGCACGTTCTCGACGATCAGCTGAAGTGGGGTCACGCCGTCTGGTGCGCAAATTTGGATGGGGATGCCGACGAAGAGCTCGTCATTGGGATTCGGGACGATCAAACCGACAGCACGCGTCGCGGGCTACGTATCTTCGACCCGCAGGATGCTAAGGGATCCCAGTTCAAGCGAATCGTGATCGACCCCGGTGCCGTCGCCATCGAGGATTTAGCCGTAGGAGACCTCAACGGAGACGGTAAAGCGGACATCGTTGCGGTCGGACGGCAAACGCACAACGCCAAGATCTATTGGAACCAAACTCAATAGCACTAGCCACAATTCTCAAACATTGCCTAATTATCGGGTTGTTCCTACTATTTTTTGTCGCAACATTTCAATATCGCTGGGTGAATTGGGCAGCGATCGTTACACTAGATTTCACCTGCCAAGAGCGAAATCTTATCTCCCCACATCATGAAGAACGAAATAGGAACAGGCCCGATGAGTAAAGTTCGCTGGGGTGTACTGAGCACCGCGAAGATCGGCACGGTCAAGGTCATCCCCGGGATGCAAAAAGGGCAATTCTGCGAAGTGATCGGCATCGCCTCGCGGTCGCAGGAAAGTGCCCAGGCAGCCGCCGACAAGCTCAACATCCCCAAGGCTTACGGTTCGTATGAAGCGTTATTGGAAGATCCCGAGATCGACGCGGTCTACATTCCGCTGCCCAACCACCTGCATGTGCCGTGGGCCATCAAAGCGATGCAAGCGGGCAAACACGTGTTGTGCGAAAAGCCGATCGGCCTGAGCGTGGAAGAGGCTCGACACTTGGCCGACATCGCTTACCAGCACCCAAACTTGAAGGTGATGGAAGCGTTCATGTATCGCCATCACCCGCAGTGGCAGCAAGCCCGCGAGATCGTCCGCGAAGGGGGCATCGGCACGCCGGTCACCATTCAGTGCTTCTTCTCGTACTTCAACAACAACCCGTCCGATATCCGCAACAACCCCGAATGGGGCGGAGGCGGCATCATGGACATCGGCTGCTATCCGATCTCCGTTTCACGGTTCATCCTGGAAGGGGAGCCAGAGAAGGTCATCGCTTCGGTCACGCGTGACGAAGAATTCAAGACCGACGTGGTCTCGTCGGTGATGATCGACTTCGGAGGACTGCTTAGCACGTTTACCTGCGGCACGAAGATCGCCCCATACCAGCGGGTAAACATCTTCGGTACCGAAGGCCGTATCGAGATTCAAATCCCCTTCAACGCTCCGCCTGACAAGCCGTGCATTTTATGGCACCAGCAAGGGGAAAAGATCACCGAGATCGAAGTCCCAGTGGCCGATCAATACACTCTCCAAGGCGACCTCATGTCGCAGGCCATCTTGGACGACACCGAAGTCCCCACACCCATCTCCGACGCCGTCGCCAACATGGAAGTCATCGAAGCCGTCTTCCGCAGCGAACGCTCTGGCCGCTGGGAATCGGTGAGCCACATGGTGGCCAAGTAACGCTCTCACGAGAGATTCACGCCAAGCCTGATCCTATCGATCAGGCTTTTTTTGTGGGCACACGTCGATTCATGTTCAAACGCAAGACGATTACTTCGACTCTAACTGGAAGTCGATTTGGTTGTCGCCTTGTTCGACCGAGGCGCTAAGGGTCGAACGTTTGTTGTACTTCGCGGGAATCTTTTCGGTCCGTTTCTGGTGAGATTCTTCCATGGTTGCTGGCCGGAACCATGTGGTGATTTCGACCTGGTACTCACCCGGTTCCGCTCCGCGAACATCACGGACATAAATGAGTTCGTACATGCCCTGTTCATCGGTGACGCCCATCGCCGGGCGACCAGTCGGAGGCGCGAAGCGTACCAAGGCGTTGGGCAATGGTTGACCGTCCATGGTGACCTGCCCCTGGACTTGTCCCAGGTCCGAGTACTCGCCGGCAGCACAACCTATCGCGGGAAGCAAAAGCGGAATTGCCCACAGAAACATGACATGGGACTTGCGTTGGCTGGTAATCATTTTCAAAGTACGTCCAAGAGGGAATACGTGTGGTCCTTGGCGATAAAAGCTGGCGAAAAGATCAGGCCTTCGCCGCCAGCTGGAAGGTTGACCAAGTGTGCGTGCTGCGTCTTAGAACGACTGCAGCACATTGCCGTCTTGGCGATCGCACAGGCCAGACAAGATAGCGAAGTTGATGTTCTCGGGTACGAATCGAACCGAGCCATCCACCATCGCGCCGAGCATTCCGCCTGGGTGTGCCGAGGTGAACGCCACGTTGTGCTCGTAAGCGGCCGTGTTGCCGTCACCACCGTACGTGTTAATCCCGTGACGAAGTGTCGTGATGTTTTGCGTCCAATAGGTCGAGCCTGAACCATTGCTCCAAACGCCACCTAGGTAGCTCGACGAACGAAGATCGAGCTTGGTGCCGTCCGGGGCGTATTGGTAGTCAGACTGCTCGCCGATCATCATCGTGTTCGATGTCCCATCGGTGAAGTTGTTGAAACCAATGTTTGCCACGCGCTCGGTGCAGCCGACTCCTTCGTTTTCTCCCCCGACATTGATGTAAGCGATCGCGCCATTGGGGACGGTCTCGCCATAGTACAAGCTGCATCGTGTCGAAGGAGAAACATCGTTGATCGTTCCGCCGGTGAAGTGCGAACCATTCACTCCGACATAATTACCCATTTGCACCGTGATCGTGCCATCGGCATTGGTCGTCTGGGACTTCTGCGTCGGCAGTGGCGACGAAGGACAATTGAAGCCTGAGACAACGACGTTATCGATTAATGCCGCATTAGGATTGGGACCTTCCTGCATGCTCGAGTCGCCTGAGAACACGTAGCTGTCGTAGATTGCAGACTGTTCGATGAACGGCAGCAAACGAACCATCCAAGATGCACCACGCCGACGATCACCGGTAGCATTTTGTGGATCAGCCGCGTAGACCATCTTGGTGTAGGTGTCGTGATAGTTGTGTATCGCGAGCCCTAATTGCTTGAGTTGATTGCTGCACTGCATGCGACGAGCGGCCTCGCGGGCCTGCTGCACCGCTGGCAACAAAAGGGCAATCAAGACGCCAATAATGGCAATCACCACCAACAATTCTACAAGCGTAAATCCGCCGCGTCGTTGACCAAACTTCATGAGAGTACACACCTTCAAAGAGAGCACGAATAATAAATGACGACGTGCATGAAGGAGTCAGCAGCAGAACCCACCCACGTCAGGTTATGCATGTCCCTCGCAGGACAAGCGACGTGAATTGATGCTGTTGGGGGATGCTAGGTGGGGGCTACATCTCCATACTAAGAAACACCATATCTCCTGTCTAGGTTGCGGTTTTTATTCAAAATACTACAAATCAAGAACACCGCCACTCAGCCTGGGTTACCCTTCGATTCCGCCCTATTAATCAGCTCCAGCGGCCTTTCCCAGCACATACCTGAGCAAATTCCTTTCGTCCGCAATGCATTGTCCATGAAGAATTTTGGTTTCTTCTTGGTCCAAAGGCGGCATCCCCTGCGGGGGGGCATTGCCCTGTCTCATAGCCATCAGACGGGGTACCTGTTACGGTGAAGGATAGTTGCTGCTTACATTGCCTTACAATTCGCAAAAGCCCGGCTGAATGGAAGCTGATCACGACGAAGCGTTTTCGCCGACTGCCATGCCGGCGGACGAGGATGCTTCCGCCGATCCTTACGACCTGGAAGCGACCAAGTGGTTGGTGCCGGCGGCCTTGGTTCTGTTTGCCATGTTGCTGACAGAAGTCGTTGTGCTGTTTGCCTGGCGAACTTTCGGCGGTGAACTTGCTATCTTCATTCGCTTCGGTCAGGCAGGCGTCGCCGGCTTTTATCTGGCGTGCGGGTGGGCCAAGTGGTGGGTTCGCTGGCTGGCCGCTCTTGTGGCAGTGCTAGCCCTGTCTACTACGATGCTACAGCAATACAATTTCGCCGCCTATGTCTTGTTTGGCGTGCTGATCATGATATCTGCAGGCTTCACATTTCTAGTTCGCATGATTGTCTCTGTCATTCGCGGCGAATCGAGTCCTTCGCAGCGATTCACGATCTTCGGCCTAATGGTCGTGACGGCGATTGTGGCCGTGTGCGTCGTAGCGATGAGCAACGTACCGCAGTTCCAGGAGCCTGCCCGGGGGACCTCGCTTGCACTCATGATGGCACTGTTCGGCTTGTGCCTGATTTCGCAGTGCTCGCCCCTGTGGACTACCAGCCAACGTCAAGCCATATCTTTCGCGGGCAGCGCCTTTTCTTTGGCCGCCGTAATGCCGTTTGCCATCTATGGTTTGATCTATCTGTATCAAAACCAAATGCCGCCAATCATGAACGTGGTGCTTCCGTGCTGGCTGATGGTCTTCACTACCTGGGCGACTCTCTATCCACTGATGTTTGTCTTCTACGGCCTGGGAGGAGCGCTGGTCGATCCTAGCTGGAAACTCAAGTCACGCCACGAGTCCTCACCCAGCCCCAGACACATTGAATCAGAAGTCGACGTACTGATGGACGATCCTGGAGATGGAAACTAAACACGACGTAACGCCCCATGAATCGGCATCCGGCAAACCCGTACGAAGCTTGCCAATGCGGGCCCTGGGGGCGTTCTCGCTGCTTGCATGGGCATCGGTCATCTTGACTTGTCTGACCAATCCATTGACTTCCGATTTTGAAATCAACGTCTTTTTCAGCTACAGCTTGACCGCTTTTGCTGGATTCTATTTGGCTTGTGGCAACGCCCAATGGTGGGCGCGGTGGATGCTTGTTGGCTTGACTGGCCTACTGATCGCTTCTTTGATAGATAGTCCCAACTGGCTTGAAGGCATTATCCTCTTTGGCGTGTTGGGCATGATATCAGCTGGGCTCACCTTTGCAGGTCGTATGATCATTTCGGCATTACGCGGTGAGTCCAGTCCCCGTCAGCAATTCACGATCTTCGGCTTAATGTTTGTCACCGCGATCATCGCAATATGCCTGGTCGCTCTCAACCAATTAGTCCTATCGAAAGGCAATCCACAGGTCACCATGATTGTCGTTATCCTGACCATGCTGGGCTTTACGATGACGGTCCAATGTGCCTCGGCATGGTCGCGCACTAAAGGAGAAGCGTTAGTGGTTGCCGCGATTGCCTTCCTACTGGCGTTTCCAACATCGCTGATGGTTTTTGGAACCTTCTATTTCGTCGACAATACGTTGCCATTGGCCGAGGACATACTGTATCCCATCTGGACGATGATCGTCTTTATGTGGGTAATCCTTTACCCACTATGGTTCGGTTACCATGCTTTGGGCTGGACGTTGATCGACCCTGGCTGGATGTTCGGACGACAGTATGCCAATGAGCCTGCGGCCGGTAACGAAGATGACGAGGTCGATGTACTGATGGAAGATGAGCCCCCGTCTTTGCGAAAATAACGCATCCAGTTTGCAGCGTTTTCAAAAAAACGAACGATTTCCACGCAAACTCGTCGAAGAAGTATGCGGAGAAATATCAAACCTTCGTGAAAGTCTCGTCTCACTCGATTTTCGCATTCCCCTCCCCCAGATGGCGGTGCATAATCGAGGAATCGTTTTCTAATTGCCCCCTTTCCTCCTTAGCTTTCCGATGTCTCGAATGATTCGACCCCTTGCGATCGCCGTTGTTATTTTGCTGCTTCCTGGTCGTATGGCTTTCGCTCAGATAAGCGACTCGCCATGGATGCTATCCTCAGACATCAGCATACCCGCCGATCAAAAAGCCCAAGTCACCATGGGCACAGCCGGCTGTCCGGTGGTGATGGTCAATCGCGAGGCTTGGCACGTCAAATCGAAGAAAGTCGTGCAGACACTTCCCGACGGCAAGGAGATCGGCGACTACCGCTGCCTGAGCGCCAACGGAAAGTACTTCGCCGCGTTCGAGGGTGCCTGGCACGATCGCGGGGCAAACATCAACGTCTGGGATCTGGTCACCGGTGAGATCGTTGCCACGATGCCTGGCAAGTCGAGCAGCTACTATCCGGTGATGAAGATCATGCACAATCGATACCTGCTGGCGGCACCCGATTCCGGCCAGACGCTCACGATTTGGGATATCGAGCAAAACAAGAAGAAACGCGATGTGTTTGTGCGAACCGAAAGCATCAAAGAGGGACAGCTGACCGTTTCTCCCGACGGCAAGTACCTGGCTTTGTGCGAGGGGGACAAAGTCTCGATTATGACCTTGGAAGATGGCCGCTACGCTGGGAATCTGGCTGCCCCTTTGCGTGACCCGACCGGCAGCGCCACTTTTACGATCGGTGCTAGAAATATCAAAGACCTGGAGTTCTCGCCTGATGGGCTGGAGATGGCTGCAATTTATACCAACTATGGTAAAGAACAGCGTTTGGTGGTGTGGGATGGCAAGGGCCAGATCATCGAAGACATTCACTTGAACATCCGGTACGACCGCATGAACGCCTACAGCCTTTCTTGGCTGCCTGATCATAAAGGGTGGATCGTCGACGGCAACGTCATCGATCGCGAAACGAAGAAGATTACCGTTCAGTTCAAACGTCCCCGAAACGACACCGATGAAATCGCCGTGCTCGATACCTACTTCCTGCTAGGGCGGTTCGGAGAAGAGGCCGAATCGATCACCATGATCGGTCTACCCTGGGAAGAAGTTGATCGCTCGCTGGAAGCGATGGATACCGTCGAGAACGCGATCATCGGCCCTGGCGTAAAAGTGTCGCTGCTGGTTTATATGCGAGCACAGCGAGGGGCCTCCGTCGATAAAGCCCGGGCGATCGTCGGCGATGCGATTGTGGAAAGACTGAAAGAAGACCGAATGTCCTACGCCCCTGACCAGGAGGTCTTCTACCGCTTCAATGCCGAGCCAGCCTCGCAAGAGCATCATTACGGTCAGCTCAAGCTGGAGCTACTGATGAAAGGCTCCGACGAGCCACTCTGGGCATACACGATTCCCTCGATAACCGCGAGCGGCTTCCTGCAAGACCTAGACAAAGGGGACATCTCAGAGGGCTCGGCCACGTCGATTGCCAAGGCAATCAAACAGGTTCAGATCCCTTACTTCATGCCCAGCACAGCCGACTTCCTGCCGTTGCCGTTGGTGGTGCAGTAGCTTATGTTCAACGAAGCGAATTCACCTAGTCCGGAGTGACTCGATGATACCTGACGGTGAGACATTCCTCTTTGGTACCAGCAAACTTTCGCTGGCCGCTCCGTCAGTTACCATGACCGGCCATTCGTTTGGCGGTAAAGATCGATTTCCTGGCACTAGTCGTGACGATTGTGGAGGAATTTTAGTCCACCTTTTGCACTGCTTCGATCTCACGCATCGTGATTTGCCGTTCGATCTACCAGGCATGCGTTGGTTGCCACTCTACTACTGTTTTGATTTCCGCGTTAATACGATGGGCTATCGATTTCGCGACAACCAATCGCTTGAGTTTTTCTTCGATCACGACGATCCTTATACCTCGGCGAGTGAATCGTGGCCCGATGACAACTACCCCGAAGCATTTCCTCAGGCATCCATTCAAGTTGAACCACTGCCATACGACCCGACCAATTTGGATGATGCTAAAACTTGGTCAGGTGTATTTGGAATCGATGAGCTTTCGCTTCAGGACCGAGAAAGCCTGCGAAGCGAAATTCTGAAGTTCATGAAACTGTTTGGCGAATACGAGCCTGAGTCGGAAGAGGAAATCTGGGAACGCATTCACATGCCGTTCATTCAGGGACCGCCCGAATCACGCTGCCTGAATCCTACGTGCGATTTCTCGCTTAAAGAACGCCCGGGCCAGCTTTGCACCATCGCTATCACCGGCAACAGCCCAATCGCAGGTGTGAAGATATTCGGCCCCCATGGTGACGGCGTCATGCTAACCTTTCAGGCCTGCCAGAAGTGCCAAACAATTCGCGTTGAAAACCAATGCTCGTAAAAACTTTTTGAGCGTTAAGCGATGGCTATCAGAAGGAAATTATCTTCACGCCTGACGCGTTGGAAACGGGATCACCTCGTCAATCGACTTCGCACCAACAACCGCCATCACCAGGCGATCTAGCCCCAGTGCACACCCGCTGCATGCCGGCAGGCCCGCACGCATCGCGGCGACAAGCTGGCTATCCTCTGGCAGTGGTGGCTTGCCTAAGGCTTGTCTGGCTGCGTTGTTGGTTCGATTCCGCTCGACCAAGATTTCTGCGTCCAGCAGTTCATCGTAGCCGTTGGCCAACTCCATTCCATCGACAAACAATTCAAACCGACACGCGACCCGGGCATCGGCTTCGTCCAGCCGCGCCAGAGCGGCCTGCGAAGCGGGGTAGTGATACAAGATCAGCGGTCGATCGAAGCCAAGCTTCGGCTGAATGAGCTCGGCCAGCAGAAGCTCCAGCAGGCCATCCACGTCGTCACTGCCGAAAGACTCCGGCACACTCACGCCGTGAAGCTGGGCCAACGCTCGAAGCTGCTCGGCCGTCGCCGAGAGCGGGTCGGTGCTCAAATGGTTTTGAAACAGTTCGCTATAACTGACCAAGTCTGCAGGCCCACGCTTAAGGACCGCCTCTGCTACGTCGGAAAGCAGCTGCATCCCGGCGTGTAGGTTATCTCCCACGCGGTACCATTCGATCAGGGTGAACTCGACATTGTGCTGCGAGCCGACCTCGGCCAAACGGAATGCCTTGGTGATCTGAAAAATGGCCTCGGCTCCGGCGGCTACCAGACGCTTCATAGCAAACTCAGGCGAGGTCTGCAGATAGTATCGCTCACCTTCGCTAGGCTTGGCAGGATTCCAAGAGAGCAGCACAGGCACGGGATCGAGATGCGTGTCGACGACCGTGTCTCGCGAAAGCAGGGGCGTCTCGACTTCCCAAAACCCTTGCGCGAGGAAGAACGCCCGCACGGCTTGCGTGATCTCGTGACGACGTTTCAAATTGTCGATCGACGCCGTAGGACGCCAGTCTCGTTTGGCCATGACGAAAGTATCTGTAATCTCGGAAACGGTTGGGCGTTCAAATTGTTGTCAATTGACACACGGGTTCATTATGGGATATGCGGGTCACCAAGTAGATGCATTCGTCTTAAGGGCCGGAGGCCCGGCCTAAGGCAAATGCGCAACTAAACACTCCGCCACGTTCGATCCATAAAAAAAGAGCACATCACGTATGCAATGTGCTCTTTTCGATGTTGTCAATTTCTCGTTAGCGACTAGGCTTCGGCTCGCGTAGCACGGGCTTCGCGGAGACCGCGGCTGAGGATGTCTCGCAGCAACGGCGAGTAATCTTCAAAGCCAACCTTGGTCGGAGCACCTTCGGTGTATTGGAAGATGGCGTCGCGGGGCTTCTTACCCAGCGAGATCAGCGTACTGCTGACGGTACCCCATTCCTTACCTTCGATGACCATACCAGGACGACCTTGAGCAGCCGGCGGACGGGCAAAGACCTTGCTGGAAACGGCCAAAAACTTCACTGCCGAATCGAGCGTTTGCAGGGTCATCAAACGATGAGCCAGCTGAACACGTTCATCGCGTGAATCGTTCAGGTCGTGACCACCAATTAGATTCAGGCCTTCTTCCAGACGCTGTGCGTTGACATCGTCTCCACCATGCACGACCCAACCGCTGTCGGCGTCGGCCATGACGAAGTTCACGCCGTCGTACTGCTCGGACATCAGCCCTTCCATCGCAACTTCCACGGCAGCCTGAGCACTGCTGGCACGCAGCAGTTCGCGGCACAAAAGTCCCCGCGAACGAGGCACCGCTGGACGCTTCATCTTGCGACGATTAGTGCATCCGACTACGAGCCCATGCTGATTGACGCCCAGCCAGGTTCCCCCAGCTTGTTGATCAATTCCACACAACGCTCGCGGCTTCCCTGATTGAATCGAAGGAGCCAAGGTGGGACGATCGTAAAACTCTTCCCGGTTAGCCGCGACGAG
The DNA here is from genome assembly GCF_013618625.1 of Bremerella alba. Classification (NCBI taxonomy): domain Bacteria; kingdom Pseudomonadati; phylum Planctomycetota; class Planctomycetia; order Pirellulales; family Pirellulaceae; genus Bremerella; species Bremerella alba. The sequence goes on from NZ_JABRWO010000001.1 coordinate 395,124, forward strand.
AATCGGGGCCTCCGGAACGCTTCGGTATTGGATTGCCAATAGGCACATATTTTTAAAGAGCGGGGCTAGAGGATAGAAAAAGCAGTCACCCTGGTCACGCCCCAAGGTTGATGTAATTCTCTTGAGTCTATTCTTTTTTCCCCTCTCGGACACCCTTTAATGGGGGTCGAGTACCTAAATTTTTGTTAAAACAAGTTTCTCGAACGGTTGCTTGAAGGAAGTGTGAAACCTGGGACCAAAAACAGCCCATTATCCCCACCTTTAAGGTACACCCATTTCCAGGGGGGCCGCCGTCGGATGACCTTCACAAGGTGGACATTCACTGAAAAACCCGGCAAAATCGGTATATTCGGCCCGAGGTTCGGCTGGGGCGACGAGTTGTTGCCTAGCATCCCATTGGGCAAGCACTGGGTGCTCGCCATGCTTGTCAGGCGATTGTTTAAGTGATCGAGGAAGGTTCTGATCTTATCGAAATGTCGTCCTGGCCGCCAAAAGGGTGGAAGAAATACGTACCGACCAGTCAGCCGACACGATTCCTTTTTCGGCGCCTGATAGCAGGACTCGCGAGACTCTCGATCTTAGAGTTTTCAAGGAAAGCTTGGGATGAGCGAATATAGGTACTGCGAAACGATTTTTTGACCCCTGCGGGAAGCCCCCATCCCACCGACATGGGGTGAAGCGGCAATAACTTTTCGTTATGATTCGATGAGGGTAGTTTGATTCGGCCAACGGTGAAGAGATTTCCGCTGTGCCGATTTAATACGAAGACGCAGCGACTTCAATCGGCGGCTTGGCGGTTTCCATCCAGTTATCATCCGCTGTGCGCGTGGTCTTTTCTACCCCCTTTTCCATAGCCAATCGGAACAGCAATTTAGGAGTGGTGTTATGTCCTCAGGCAAATTTGCCGGAGCGGTCGACTTAAGTGGTCCAGATCGACTACAGATGTTCATTCATAAGGTCGGTGAGTCCCAAGAGATGTGGGGGCTGTATGTCGATGGCTGGGCGGAAGCCGCCGACGAGAACGGTAAGAAAGGGTTAGTTGTCTGGCCCGATGAACAACATGCCCTCCTTTGCGCTGCCGATAAGTGGCGACAACACTCCCCTAAAATGATCAAGCTCTCTAGCTTCAACGAACGCTGGGTCGACAAATTGGTGCGTGTGCGGATGAAAGTAGCCGTCTTCCCCACGCCGTTTGATGGGCCAGTATTCGTCGACCCGGTGGCCTTACGAGCGGAACTTCTATAATTACTCCACGGGAATCCCTATCGATTTCGCTCTTTTGGTAACTGAAAGAGGCATGAGAACCTGGGGGTTTTCTGGTACATTAAATCGTTTTCCCGCACCGGTTCCCTCACGAAACGAAAGCATGGCGACGGCGCAACCTAATTCTTCTCCCCGCAATGAAACGACCTCTCCGCGCCCAGTTCCCTCTGGGCGGAGTCACCTTCGTTCATTAATGGGCTTTCAGATCCTGGGTACCGGTAGTTACGTTCCCGAGAAGGTCGTTCCTAACGAAGACCTTTCCTCGCTGGGATGTGATCCCGAGTGGATCGTGCAACGCACCGGCATTCGAGAACGTCGTCACGCTCCTGAAAATATCGCCACCAGCGACATGGCCTACGAAAGCGCCATCGCAGCGATCAAGTCGGCCGGAATCGAAGCCGACGAGATCGATCTGATTGTGGTTGGCACCTTCACGCCTGATTCGGCGACCCCTTCCACCGCATGCCGCTTGCAGGAACGCCTGGGCATTCGCGCGGCGGCCATGGACGTCAGCGCGGCTTGTGCAGGCTTCCTTTACGCGATGATCACAGCGGCTCAGTTTATTAAAACCGGCACTAGCCGCCGGGCCTTGGTGGTCGGTGCCGATTTGTTGTCGCGAATCTCGAACCCCGAAGACAAGAAGACTTATCCCCTGTTCGGCGACGGGGCCGGGGCGGTCGTTCTCGGTCCGGCCAGCGACCAACACGGTATGCTGTCTTACACGCTGGGAAGCGAAGGAGACGGCGGTCCGCTGTTGTGCGTCCCAGGCGGTGGTTCGCGCGAGCCCCTTACCGAACAGGGCCTAACCGACGGGAAACAATATCTTTACATGGATGGCCGCAGCGTCTTTAAGTGGGCCGTGCGGGTCATCGAAGATTCGATTCGCGACGTCCTTTTCGACGCCCATTTGACGGCAGACGACATCTCGCTCGTTCTGCTGCACCAAGCCAACGTTCGCATCATCGACGCGGCCTGCGAAAACCTCGGCTTTCCGCGCGAGAAAATGGTGGTCAATCTCGACCAATACGGCAATACGTCGGCCGGTAGTGTCCCGCTCGTGCTGGACGAAGCGATGCAAAAAGGTCTCATTCATCGCGGCGACCGAATCCTGCTCTGCGGCTTCGGGGCCGGTCTCTCGTGGGGTACGACCGTCTTTCAGTGGTAGGCAGTCGACCAACCGTAAATTACGCAAATATTAACAGGGCATCCTTGGGTGTCCTTTTTTTGTGAATTTCGTTATTCAGGATAGCCCAAAGATTTATCTCTGGGTGTGCATCGGGCACAAGCGGCTAATGCATACAGCCTGAAACCAATAACACGTTTCAATTGTCAGTAACGTCCATTCATGAGCCGCTTGTCGGCTACGCCGCCCCAGTGATAAATCTCTGGGGCACCCTGCTCTCTATCTATCTGTGCCTAACTTCGCTTCTTATCCGCGCCCATCCGCGTAACCCGCGGTCGCTCCCCTCCTCTCTCTTACTGAAAACCGAACACTTCAAACTGAAAACTCAAACCCAACCTAATCTTTATCCATACGCTTTTACGCGGTACGATTGCCTTCGAGATTAGCGATTAGAAAAACTGAGAAGGAACCAACATGGCCAAGACTGCCCAAGCAGCGAAGAAGTCTGTCAAAAAAGCCCTCACGCGAGATCAGGTTGCCACCGAAGATACCTGGGACTTGAGCAGCTTGTATCCTGACCCGGAAGCGTGGGAGAAGGACTTCAAAAAGCTGGCCAAGAAGGAAGCGGGCTTCGAGAAGTTTCGCGGCACGCTTGCGCAAGGCCCCAAGGAACTGCTGGCCTGCTTGAAGTTCGATACCGAAGTCGATCGACTTGGCGAAAAGCTGGGCATCTACGCGTTTCTTAAAACGACCGAAGACCAGGCCAACGACGAGAACCAACGTCGCATGGCTCGCTTCCAATCGGTGGCCAGCAAGCTCGGTCAGGCCGCCAGCTACATTGCTCCGGAAATCCAAGCGATTCCCGCCAAGCGGCTGCAGGAACTGCTGGACGACCGGGTGCTCAAAGGTTACCGCTTGGCGTTGGAACGGATGACACGTTTCAAGAAGTACACGCTGGGTAAAAAGGAAGAACGCATTCTGGCCATGCAAAGCGAAATGGCCGGGGCCGCTGGCCAGGCGTTCCGCCAGTTGCTCGATTCCGACATGAAGTTCGGCACTGTCAAAAATGAAAATGGCGAAGAGCAGGAACTGACCAACTCGACCCTGATGGAATTCCTTCTCTCGCCAGAACGCAAGGTTCGCAAGAAGGCCTTCGAGCAGTACTATCAGCAGTTTGAAGGACACGAGAACACGCTTGCCGCGACCCTTTCCGGCTCGATCAAGAAAGACGTCTTCAATGCTCAGGTTCGTGGCTATGACAGCGCCCGTGGTCAGGCCCTTTACGCTGACAATGTACCAGAGTCGGTCTACGACAACTTGATTGGCTCTGTCCACAGCCATCTGCCGGCCGTGCATCGCTACTTCGATTTGCGTCGCCGCAAGATGAAGCTGAAGGAACTTCACCACTACGACACCTATGTGCCGATCTTGAACAACATTAAGAAGAAGCACACTTGGGACGAAGCGGTTGAAGTGATCATGGACGCGATGATTCCGCTCGGCCCCGAGTATTGCAACGTACTGCAGGAAGGTCTTACCAAGGCCCGTTGGTGTGACCGTTACCCCAACGCCGGCAAGCAAAGTGGTGCGTTCAGTTGCGGTAGCTTCGATGCGGCTCCGTTCATTCTGATGAACTACAAAAAGGATGTGCTGGACGACGTGTTCACGCTCGCTCACGAGGCCGGGCACTCGATGCACAGTTATTACTCGAGCAAAAACCAGCCGTACCAGTACTACAACTATGTGATCTTCGTAGCCGAAGTGGCCAGCACGTTCAACGAACAACTGCTGAGTCAGCACTTGCAAGAGAACGCCGAAAGCGATCTCGAACGGGCCTATCTCATCAACCGCGATATCGACGCCATCCGAGGAACGATCATTCGTCAGACGATGTTCGCCGAGTTCGAGAAGATCACCCACGCGATGTGCGAAGCAGGCGAACCTCTCACCTCGAAGTCTTTGCAGGAAGTCTACCAAGGCCTTCTGGAACGTTACTTCGGCCCCGAGTTCGTGATCGACCCGCAGTTGAAGCTGGAATGCATCCGCATCCCGCACTTCTACCGCGCGTTCTACGTTTACAAGTATGCCACTGGGCTGTCCGCGGCGATCGCTCTGAGCATGCGAGTGCTCAACGGTGGCAAGCAGGAACTGGATGATTATCTCTCCTTCCTCAAAGGTGGCTGCTCGAAGTATCCACTCGACCTGCTGCGAGACGCTGGCGTCGACATGGAAAGCCCCAAGCCGGTTGATATGGCCTTGAGTCATTTCGAGAGCCTGGTCGATCAACTGGACGACTTGCTGTAAGGGTTACGTCGCGATGAATGTCCGCGAGCAATTTGAACGAGAACTCACCCAGCGTGGGTTCTCGTTTACGATCGATCCCGAATCAGGCCGCCATCTGTTGACCGTCGACGAGAGGCAACTGAAGGTCAGCCTCGATAATCTCGAACGCGAGCTGGCTTCCGATGTCGATGCCGAGCGGGTCGCCCGGTTTGTCGATACGGTCATTGCATCGGCCAAGCCCAACACAAATGACTACGCCGCCGAGCGGCTTTTCTGGTCGCTCGAGCCGAACGATCACCAAGAGAAAGCCGACTACTGCGTCGCCGTCAGCGACTCGGTCGACCGGGTCTTGGTTCATCTGTCGGCGTGTGGTAGTGCGATCTCTTGGGTTACGCCAAACGTCCTGGAAATACTTGGTCTTTCAGAATTGGAAGCGAGTGACAATGCGTTTGCCAATCTCAGCCACGAGGTCGATGCGGCAACGCTTGAAGCCCAAGAAGTCGACGGCGTTCCGTTAGGTTACGTGATCACGGCGTTGCCTTTCAAAGCGGCGTTGATCTTGGCGCCTAACTTGCGGCAATTGGTCAAAGACAAACTGGGCTGGCCGGTCATGGCGGTAGTGCCCGACCGTGACTTCCTTTACTTGTGGGGTGCCCAACATCAGGAGTTTGCCGGGCGTGTTGGTCCGGTGGTGGTGCGAGAATATACCCGCAGCCCCTATGCAATCTCGACGGAGGTCTATCGTATCGACGACGACGGTTTGCAAGCCGTCGGTGCTTTTCCCCTTCCGGAAGAGCCCAATTGATTCAGGCCCCCCTGATTCAAACTTGGGTGTGCTTCTTCTATCATCTAAAGCGTGATCTTCATGATGTCGTCGGAAAGGAGTCGTCACCGTGGGTTCCGCTTATTCTTGGTTAGCCGTGTCGGGAAAATCGCCTGACGATACGCTGTGTGCTTTGGGCTTGGCGAGTGGAGAAACCTACGCAGGCTTCCCCGACGGCACGCTCTCGGGCATCGCCCTGACGACCGGCTGGTATCTGGTCGTCTCAGAGCGGTGCGACTATGCCAATACGCGGCGTCTGCGTCGGCTTTCCCGGCAGTGTGAACTGGTGACATGCGCCGTTGAGGAACACGTGATGTACGCCAGCACCTGCGGCTGGAAAAACGGTAAGCTGGCCTGGGAAATCACCCACGACAGTCAACTGGCTGCCGGTCGACACCACTTGGATGCGGCCGGCAAGTTGCCGCCGATGTTCGACGAAATCCAAACTGGTACGCTGGCGAACAAGCGGCCATGGACGAGTCGAATCAACTGATCGACTGCCTCATGGAAGTTCCCATCGAAACAGCTCGGCGCATCACCGGGTTCTCATTTCATGAATCGCTGCCTGGCGAAGGGACCGATCTCTTTCATCACCTGGCCCGCGATCCGGCGGCAAGAAAGTGGTGGGAGTTCTGGCGGCGATAGCCGCGCAGCGCGCTCCGGTTCCCCGCAGGCCGCCAAGTAAGCGAAGCACTTCCCAGCATTCACGATCATCTGCGCAGCGTTCTCTTGCGAGAGTGGTCTGAGACGTTCTGGCTGCGATCTCGGTGATGCCAGTTCGCACGGCGTTGCGTCGCCCATGAAGCGGCTTTTAAAATAGAATACGTTTCGGCCAGACAATTTTTACCAGCAAGATCTTCAGGGGCAGCAAACTTCGTGAACTCGACCGTCAAATCCATCCAGCTCGAAACCGTTGGCATGGGCATCATCTTCTATTCCCCACACAATGCGTCGCATATCGAAGAGGGGGACGACTACTTAAGTGTCCACTATACGAACGTGCCGGATGTACGGCGGCACGTTCGTGCAGGCTCGATCGTCGGCTTCTGCACCGGCACACCCGGTACGTTTCGTCTGCGAGTTCAGCGAGGCCAACCGGCGATGTGTTCCGAGCAACACGAGTTCAGCCTGGAGCTTCCGTTTCGTTGCATTGGCGGAAAAGTTTGCTTTCGCGATCTGTACGACCTGATGGAATGGAATGCCGAGTGTTCAAGTGAGCAAACGCTGCTGCTACGCGATGGTGCCTACAAGGTCATGGTTCGCTCGAATACTCCCCCGTCAGGCGTGCTGGGAGATAAACAATTGATCGATTTCTACTTTCAACGTGTGGAAGAGTTACCAGATATCCCGCATCAAGGTTCGCCCTATCTTTGCCCTTAGCCCTTTTTGCCACCGACATCCGATCGCTTGGCGACCAAGCTGACTCGAGAAAAACCAACGCCAATTGACAGAGCCGGTCTAGAAAGAACCTGAGGGAATCTTTCTTTCCGACATGTACAGGTCTTAGGGTTTTAACGGAGTCCTTCTTACCCAAACTACTACGAATCGGTACAGCGAATGCACCAGCTTCGACAACCCGTTTCAACACTTTTTCATGCACCTAAGGAGGGATTTCATGGTCCGAGCGTTGCTTATGACCGTCGTGCTTGTCGTTGGATTGTCGATGGCTTCGGTTGCCGAGGCTGGTTGGCGACACCGTCATTGCGGCCATCAAAGTTACAGTGGTTGTGCCCAGAGCCATCACGGAAGTTATCGCCATCGCGGCTGTTACAACAACAGCTACGGCGGCTGCCACCAAAATAGCTGGAATCAATGTGGTGGCCAAAGCTACCAACGCCCCAGCTCGCACTGCAGCGGTGGTGTCTGCTGGTAAAACGGCAATGCGATCCACCTTACACGACGCCGCGTTGGCCATGAGCTAACGCGGTGTTTTTTTTGATCGATGGTAAATCTAGCCGGTTCCAAGACATTGCTACTTGGCTTGGCGTACATGTGTGCGAACAATGCTGATGAGGGAAGTTTCCTGCCGTCTTCCTGGCTTCTCAGAGGAGTAAAGCCATGTTTCGTACACTGCTTTTGGCCGCCATTGTTTCCGGCGGAATGATGTTTATCGCGACGCCTGAGGCCGACGCCGGTGGTCGCCGATATTATCGAGCAAACGTCGCGAATTACCGCTACTACAATGCCCCGGTCCGCACGGCCAGATACTACGGCGGCGTTTCCTACCGAAATCACTACTATGGACCGGCCTATGGTGCCGCCGGTTACTATCCCGGACCACGCTATTACTATCGCCCTATGACCTATGGCTACTATGGGTATCGCGGCGGTTATGGCTACGGTCCTGGCGTTAGTTTCCGCGTTGGCTTCTAATCGCTTTGACACCGACCTCACTCAGGGCGGCGCTCTCCTTCACGGGAGGGCGTCGCTTGATTTTGCTTTGGAAGCTTTCACCTTTGAGGAGAATCAGGTTGATCCGTACCCTTCTTGTTTTCACGACGCTGCTGTCGAGCTGCTTATTGGTAACCCAAGTCGAAGCTGCCTGGCGACGAACGTGGCGCGGGCGTAGTGTCCCACAGCGCGTACCGGTATTGCAGAAAATTCCTGTCCACCAGCATCGTTCCTCTTACTCTGCACGAGAGTATCGAGGCTTTGGCCATGGTGGGTACGGCTATGGATCAGGCTTTGGCCCTGACTTTCGGCCTGGTCGTTGGTAGATCGCAGCTGCAGGGCTGCATGCGTTACGGTAGCGGTCTAACGGCTCGAACCGTTGTGATGTTGCCGCCTTGATCGATCACCCTAGCCTCTAGGCGAACCTCTTTCTTTTGCTCATCGGCTTTAAGTTCTAGCTCTCGCCGGTCTTCGTCTTTAGTTCCGTCTAGCTGCAGTCCGTCGACGACCGTTCCGCGGACGTCGTCGTAGTATAGAACGGCCTTCACGCCGTGATCGTCTTTAGCTTGAATACTTACCTGATAGACGTTCGGCTTTTGCGTGGGCTCGAGCTTGACTTCCAGCTGAGCAGCTGCGTTGTCGGTGAGATCTACCCCAGGATTGAGCAGCCGCGACGAGGCCAGAATGTTGGCATTGGCGTCGGAGAAACGAGCCCTGCCGGAGACTGGCGTTTGATCGTTGAGGTTTTCTTTCAGCATCCGGAAGCCATTGCCCATAATGTAGTGGCGATCGTCACGCTGATCGTGCGGCAATCCCAATGCATGCCCCACTTCGTGAATCACGGCGCCGAAGCCATCTTCGATGAATTCATACCGAGGAGAGTTGCGTCGCCCGTTCCCTAACGCAACGCGTCCTTCAATCGGCGTGCGATCTTGAAAGAGCTTCTCTTGCTCGGCCACCGACGTCGCACAGAACATATCTTGCAGAACCCAGGCTGAAAAGTTGGCCGTTCCTCCATCAGCCGAACGCCAGCCTCCTAAGGCGATTCCGCCGGGCCATTCGAATGGGTGCGGGCCTTCGTCGTACGTTTCGGCGAAGGTGATTACCAGATGGGTTGCCTGAGAACCGATGCTGCGCGGAAGCTCTGGCTGTAGTTGCCGCAGTTGGAAATACGCATCGTAGTTAGGTGCGCCGTTGTAATGCGTCGCAGGGTGCTTTCCCTTTACCAGGTGCACAATGGGTGTGCCCTGGTCGTCGGTCTGAAAGACAAGGCCACGATCCGGCAGACCGCGACGACGGAACTCGTACCGATAGGTTTCGTTGACAAAGTACATCAACGTGTTGATCTTTTCGCGGTACCCCTTTTTAGGCTCGCGATCGGTCGGCACAAAATAGATCAAGCGCACCTTGCGATCGATCGGCGAGAACCTGGCGAACTCGGGTAGGTCAGCGGCATCCACCCAATCGCCGTTTACCCAACGCTGATAAGGGCGACCGCCGACAGACAGCTCGGCTTGTTTCGGACTGAGGAGGATTTTGATTTGGCGTCCGCGGTCGATAATCTCGACGCTCTCCTTCTTACGCTGAAGCTCCTCGAAACGAATCGCCCCGCCCTCGGAATCGACCTCCAACCACTTCCCGCTGCCACTGTCGATGAAGTAACTTTCGGTGCCACCCTGTTTCTTCCAGGCAGCAATTTCGGCCGCATGTAGCATCCCCGCAAAGGGCACCTCTACCGCAACGATCAACAGCAAAACGAGCACAGGCAAGAGGAAAGTTTTAGCAAACCGGCAAGTCATGGTCGTACGCAGAAAGAGGATGAGTCGGCAGGTCCCGCGACCGACTTTCTTCGTCCGCCGCACTTCTGCGTTATTCTATACACGAAGACAGTGTGCCTGCCAACCTTTTCCGCCGATCATCCACGTTTGGCGGAAGTAATCCACAGAAACGGCTTGCCAGACTCGTCGACTTTCAGATCAACACTGAGCAGCGCCTGGTAGAGGATGTGGTCGAGGATCTTCTTGTAGAACGTTTTGTCTTTGGGGAAACGAACGTCGACTTCGGTATCAATATTGTCTTTAGCGATCTTGGCGTGATCGAAGAACATGGCCGTCTTTAAACGAGGCCCAATCGCCCCGAGGGCCTTCTCAAGCGGCGTCCGATTGATTTCTACTTCGATGAATTGAAACAGCACCGGGCACGTATCGGCCGGGCTTCGCGTCAGCGGTTGCCCAACCGTCCAGGCATCGTCGCTGGCTCCCATCGGCAACACATGCAGATTGACGGTGCCGCCCACTTCTCGCTGGGGAACGACGATCAATCCGTGCCCTCGCAGCAAGATCGCCATCGCGGTGCCGGCGCTAAAACCATGGAGTTCGTCTTTCGCTTTGAGCATCTTCACGCGGGCCACCATCGCCGGGGAAGCGTCGAAATTCAGTCCTGTCAGTTGTCTGACCGCGCCCAGTAGTTCGGCCAAGGGCTGATCTTGGGTATGGAAATCGAGCGGCTTGGAAAGCTTTGCCAGGACTTCTTTGCGTTCGGCACGGGTCATACCGTCACGCTGGGGCTGGCGCATCAGTTCGTCTTCGCCACCCACCTTGATGCGATGAAACCACTGCGGCAATTCGCCCAAGTTTCGTTTGGTGAAGCGATTGCCATCAGGCATGTGTAACGTCTGGTCTCGGCCCAGAATGGCTGTCACGCGATACGATTGACTTCGCCCCAGGTCGACCTCTTCGATGCCGACGCTTTCGCCGTCGCGACCACTGCGCAGTTTGACCGAATCGGCTCCCTTGTTATCCAGCAACCGGGTCCACTCTTGAAGGGCAGTGATCGACAGGCCTTTCTCGGTGATCACTTCAAGCGAGACGCGATGATCGGCCCAAGCCGTCGCCGGAAGGGCCAAGAGGATCAAGTTCGTTAAAAGTATGCGTAGTTGTGCCATGCTTGGTACCCTTTCGGTTCTCGTTCACCCTTCAATTGTAGCACCCGCTTAGGGCGCAGCCGGGGAATTGGCAGAATCGTTACCCTTGGAATTCCCTTACCGGCGATCTCTGACTGGTTGCAACGATGCAAGGGAAGGGACAAAATACCGGTTCTGTCGATTTCTACGCTTTTCGATTGACAACCATCGACGCGTTTTTCACCCCCGCAAAGGAGCACGGCATGGCTCGCGCAGTCACGATGTTCACCGGCCAATGGGCCGATATGAAACTAGACGATTTAGCCAAGACCATGAAAGGTTTTGGTTTTGACGGTCTCGAATTAGCTTGCTGGGGTGACCACTTTGAAGTGGACCGCGCCGTCACCGAAGACGACTATTGCGACAAGAAACGCGAGCAGTTGGACAAGTTCGACCTGGGCTGCTGGTCGATCAGCACCCATCTTTGCGGTCAGGCCGTTTGCGACATCATCGACGAACGCCACAAGGCCATCCTGCCGGAATCGGTTTGGGGCGACGGCGATCCTTCGTCGGTCAACGACCGAGCTGCCGAAGCCGTGAAGAACGCTGCCCGGGCTGCTCAAAAGTTTGGTGTGCCGGTCGTCAACGGCTTTACCGGCAGCAGCATCTGGCATCTGCTTTATAGCTTTCCGCCGGTTCCTCCGAAGATGATCGACGACGGCTTCAAGTTGTTTGCTGACCGTTGGAATCCGATCATGGATGTCTTCGGCGAATGCGGGATCAAGTTCGGTCTGGAAGTGCACCCCACCGAAATCGCTTTCGACATCTACAGCGCCGAAAAGGCCTTAGATGCAATCGGCCATCGCGAAGAATTTGGGTTCAACTTCGACCCGAGCCACCTGCTATGGCAAGGCATCGATCCGGTCGAGTTCATTCGTTACTTCCCCGACCGCATCTACCATGTGCACATCAAGGACGCGATCACAACGCTCAACGGTCGCACCGGCATCTTGGGAAGCCACATCGATTTCGGCGATCACCGTCGCGGTTGGAACTTCCGTAGCCCTGGCCATGGCGGTGTAAACTTTGAAGAGATCATCCGTGCCCTAAATGACATTCAGTACACCGGCCCGCTGAGCATCGAATGGGAAGACAGCGGCATGGACCGTATGCACGGTGCGGAAGAATCGTGCGAGTTCGTTCGCAGCATCGATTTCGCCCCTAGCGACGTGGCGTTCGATTCAGCGTTCGACAAGGAAAAGCAATAAACGATTTTTCGCACTTGTTCCCTCTCCCCAGAGAGGACAAGGTTAGGGTGAGCGGTTTTCCCCGTAAATCGCTACAAACGAAACAAACCGAGCCAGAAGCATATTCCGGCTCGGTTTTTTCATGCGCACGTGCCAGAAGTTGGCAAGCAAACAGGTTGCAAGTCACACTAGAGTATTGCGAGAGCTTTCACTTTACTGGCATCGTTCGATCCTTTTACCATATCGGTGCGTTGCCACGCACTCTACGGGACTTTCCATTGCAACTATCCACCGCTGCCATCCTGATCCTTTCGGCCGTGACGATGCAAGCCGATGCACCGTCTCGGGCGGAGATCGACGCGCGTTTTCAGACGCAGCTCAACGCGTTGGCCGCGAAGTGCGACGAGGTAAATCTGCCTGAACAGGCCGAGAGAACTCGCACGTGGATCATTCCCCCGTACGGCCAGGCAAACCTCTTTTACCTGGTGCCGGAGAGCGATCCGCTTCAACCGGCGAGCGATGCCTCGCAGTTGGTCCAGTTTTGGTATCAGAAATTTCGCACGATCCGTAACGAGCACGCAGATGCGTTGTACCAGCACGCCCAAGATCTTCTGGTCGCCCACCAGGGAGCCCAGTCGTATCAAACGCTGCACGAGGTGCTGCGAGAGAACCCCGATCATGCCGACGCGCGGCGGATACTTGGCTATGCCAACGTCAACGACACTTGGCGACGACCAGGCGTGGTGACCCGGGCCAAGCAGCCGCGATATTCGCACCCCAAATTCGATTGGCCAGCGAAGAGCTTCTGGCAGATCGATACACCCCACTTTCAAATCTTGACCAACACGAGCGAGGCCGAAGGGCTGAAGCTGGGCGAGCGACTGGAGATTGTCTATTCGGCATGGGAGCAGATGTTCTTCTCGTTCTGGAGCAACGAGTTGCAACTGGCTGGGTACTTCGATGGAGGTTCGCCAAGCCCGGTACGGAAGAAGTTTCAAATCGTGTTGTTCAAAACGCGTGGCGAGTACGTCAATTACCTGGAAAAGGTCCAGCCACGGATTGGCATCACGCTAGGAATTTACCAGTTCGACGAAGAGAAGGTGTACCTCTTTCACGATGACAGCGCCGCCTCGCATGCGACCTGGCATCACGAGGTTTCGCATCAGCTGTTTCAGGAGTACCGCTCGGCCTCGAAAGACGTCGGGTTGAACTTCAACTTCTGGGCAATCGAAGGGGTAGCGATGTACATGGAGTCGCTGCGCATCTTTGATGGGTATGTCACGCTCGGCGGCGTGGATGCATCGCGGTTGCAGTTCGCCAGGAATCGGTTCTTCACCGGAGGGTTCTACCTTCCGATCGAGAAACTTGCGGCTATGAGCCGTGATGACATTCAGAAGAGCCCTGATATCGGGGCGATCTACAGTGAGTCGGCAGGCGTTGCGCAGATGTTTCTCGACCTACCGCCCGATTCCAACCCGGCAATAAAAAAGTGGCGTGAGTCATTCGTTGAGTACCTGAAAGAAATCTACCTGGGACGCGATCAGGCTAATTCGCTGTTTGAGACAGTCAAAGACCCATCTACTTTCTCGTTAGACCAGCGCTACCAAGATTATCTGAAGATCGGCGATAAGGACGTCTTGGCGATTCCTGAGGGTGCTCCTACCACCGACTTGGTGCTTAGCAGTATGGACAAAATCACGGATGCCTCTCTCACGCGTATCGGCACGTTTGAGAGTTTGCGTTGGCTAGATCTCACGAAAACGAAGATCACCGATGCCGGTATTGCCCATCTGACTGGCTGCCGATCACTTCGCGACTTAAGCCTTGCCACCACGCGGCTCAGCGACGCAGGGCTGGCCGCGATCGGCAAGCTCTCGACCCTGGAAGAACTCGACATTAGCGGCACGCCGGTCACTGATGCAGGCCTCGATCACTTACGCTCGCTATCAAACCTAAAAGTGTTACGCATGGCCGTCACGCAGATTACCGACGAAGGCCTGTTGAAGCTAGCCGGGCTACAAGACCTTCAGATGATCGATGCCCGGCAAACGCAAATCACGCCGCAGGGGATCGAACGGTTGAAGCAATCGCTACCGCAGGTGGTGGTTCATCAGTAAGCGGCCCTTTAGAATCGAGGGCTCCTCCACTTCCCTTCCTTCCTGCTGGAACCGCATCGATGCCTGACGCTCGTCCCTGGAAACTTTCTGAAGTTAACTACGGCCACGTAAAGACCACTCAGTACGAAGTTGCCGTGCTTCCCTTGGGTGCCACTGAGCCGCACAACCTTCACCTGCCGTACGGAACCGACGACTACGAAGGAACCCAGATCGGCGAGCGGATATGCGAGGCAGCCCACAACCAGGGCGCCAAGGTCGTGCTTCTGCCGACTATCCCCTACGGCACCGAGACCAACATGCGGCAGTTCCCGTTGGCGATGAACCTTGACCCATCGACGCTGTTTGCCGTCGTTACCGATCTCATCCAATCGCTCGTGCAAAGTGGCATCAAGAAGGTGGTGCTACTGAACAGCCATGGCGGCAACGAGATGAAGCCACTGCTGCGAGAGTTGTACGGGAAAACGGACGCACATGTTTTCTTATGCAACTGGTTTAAGGCCTTTAACGAAGAAGAATATCACGAGATCTTTACCCATAAAGAAGATCATGCAGGCGAAATGGAGACCTCAATGATCCTGGCTTACCGCCCAGAGCTGGTCGCGCGGCGACCAGATGGGTCGTTCGACGCTGACTCCGGAGCGACCAGGTCGATGCAAATGGAGGCCCTGGAGCGTGGCTGGGTTTCGATTACCCGCCCCTGGCATCTACTGACGACCAACAGCGGATCTGGCAATCCGCACGAGGCAACGGCCGAAAAAGGGGAGCGATTAATGGACTTACTGGTGAACCGTCTGGCCCCTTTCCTGGTCCAGCTTTCCAGTGCCGAGGGGGACGAGAGCTTCCCGTTTGTGATCGATAAATGAACGTAAGCCGTTAAATTGGCTGGTCTTGCAGAAATAGGCGGGCCCAGCCAATTGACGAACTCCTTAGCAGCATTTAAGATAAGTCGCTTCAATTGTGGTGGGTATAGCTCAGTTGGTTAGAGCACTGGATTGTGATTCCAGGGGTCGTGGGTTCGAATCCCTCTATCCACCCTTTCTTTTTCTTTGGCTGGGGCCGCTTGACCTGGCTCCTTCTTTAAGAAGGCTCTCGCAGCCCATGTCGGATCTTCCCGAGCAGCAACTGGCTTGCGGTCGATATCGCCACTACAAAGGCCCCATGTACGTCGTACTGGGCATTGCACGGCATAGCGAAACCGAAGAGCCCCTTGTCGTTTATCGCAAGGATTACGGCGATAAGAGCTTATGGGTACGGCCGCTGGCTATGTTTATGGAATCGGTGTCCATCGGCGGGCAAGACGTGCCACGGTTTGAATACCTGGGGCCGGAAACGTTCTAGGTCTTCCCTGCCAGGCTCACCCCTGGGCGACAACGCCCATGCCTCGGTGCTCTCGGGGGCTGATCTCTCTGGGGACATACGACACACCAAGCGACGATGATGGCATGAGCGGCGTATGAAAAAAGCCTGAGATCTTTCGACCTCAGGCTTTTAAGTTTTTATCTAATCAGGCGTGAGCCGATGCTTACGCACCGCAGCTGCTACAAGCCGAAGTGGTCGAAGCACACGAGCTGGTGCCGCAAGCTGGAACCTGGATGGTCTTAGGAACCATCTTGCAAACAGGAACCTGAACTTCTTCGGTCACGGTGTGAGGAACCATGACGGTGTACGTGCGAACTTTGTCTTCGTACACGTTCTTGTAGGTCGTAACCGGAACTTCCTTGGTACGAGTTTCCGTCTTGCAAACCATGTGCTTGACTTCCTTCGTGTGGGTTTCCGGAACCATGTTGCACACCTTGTAGGTGTACTCTTGCTGCTGAGCCACACACTCGGTGTAGTTCACTTCCTTCGACTTGGTTTCGGTCACGTAGTTGCACACCTGATAGGTGTACTCACGAGTTTCAGGAACACATTCGGTGTACGAGACTTCCTTCGACTTGGTCTCGGTCACGTAGTTGCAAACCTGGTAGGTGTATTCACGAGTTTCGGGAACACAAACCTTGTGCTTGACTTCCTTGGTCTTCGTTTCAGCAACCATGTTGCACACCTGGTAGGTGTACTCTTTGGTTTCTGGACGGCAGACCATGTGCCTGACTTCTTTCTGCTTGGTCTCGGTGACCATGTTGCAGACTTTGTAAGTCTGAGTACGTTCTTCCGGCTTCATGACGCACACGGTGTAGGTGTACGGCACTTCTTCGGTGACCTGACGCATGACGGTGCATTCGTAAGGTTCTTCGACAACGTTCGGACACCAAACCTTGCAGGTGGTTGGGCAACCGCAGCAGTCGGTGCTGGTCTTGGCTTGCCAGCAGCCACGATCAACGCTACGAGTCTTGGTGATCGTTTCTGGAACGCTTCGGCAAACGGTTCGCGTGCCAGAACGTTCTTCTTGATGAGGAACCATCACGGTGGTGGTACGCGTCTTGGTTTCCCAAACAGGCTTGCTCACCGTGTAGTCGACGGTCTTGGTCTCCCAGTCCTGAACCATGACGGTCTTGGTACCGGTCTTGGTTTCGTAGACAGGCTTGTTCACGGTGTAATTGACCGTCTTGGTTTCCCAAGTCGGAACCATCACGGTGCGGGTACCGGTCTTGGTTTCGTAAACAGGCTTACGAACGTTGTAGTTGACGGTCTTCGTCTTGGTTACGGGAACCATGACGGTTTTGGTACCGGTCTTGGTTTCGTAAACAGGCTTACGAACGTCATAGTTGACGGTCTTCGTCTTGGTCACGGGAACCATGACGGTCTTGGTACCGGTCTTGGTTTCGTAGACAGGCTTGTTCACGGTGTAGTTAACCGTCTTGGTTTCCCAAGTTGGAACTGTCACGGTGTACTGCTTGGTGACGTAGCTAGTTTCTGGAACGCGTTTGCAAACCTTGTAGGTCTGTTCACGAGTTTCAGGCTTGCAAACGGTCTTGGTAACAGTACGGGTTTCCATCACTGTCGTAGGAACCATGACGGTCTTTTCGACCATCGTGACAGGTGCCGTTTCTCCACAACCGGCCGAGCCACATCCGGCGTCACAGCTGGTAGCACAAGGCGTCGCACAGCCAGTTTGGCAGTGTCGGCGACCAGCTTCCGCGAGTTGCGGAACGCTCAAAAAGGTCATCGTAAGAATCAAAACAACACGGAGCATGGTCAATCTTTCCCCCAGAAACTTTCTGAAAACAAGTAGGTCATATGGGCGTCTCACCCGACGCCTCTTCAACAGTAGGTCATTCATCAGTCTTGACTGGCAAAGTTCGATTTTAACGGCTGCAAGGTTCGGGATAAATTAGGTTCTTGTGTATTTTAGGCAAAATATGCAAGGTCTGCGGTCGTGCAACCTAACGGAGGGGCTGATTCGCGAGTTGTGGGGTGGTATTAACAATACGACAGAATCACCTCTCGCTCGCCTGCCTCGGCTGAGGACATCCCACGGTGCCTGCCAAACCAACAAGCTGTGTCATCATTTCTGCGTTAGGGCTTTTCGCCGCAACGTGTGGCATCATTGCATCCATCGTGCCAACATTGCTTCCAAGTCCTGTCCTGACAACGTTTTTTGCATTGTTGGCGATTGGCATAGCGACAACCATGTTCGTGGCTATGCGCCAAAGCGAAGATTACCTAGGTAAGCGTTTGAGCGAACTCACTCAAGAAAATTTGCAGCTCCAGCAAGAGCTCGATACATTCCGGCTACTGCACGCCCAACTGCTCGAAGACAAAGTTTTCTTACAATTCTTAAAGGCCGACCAAGATCACGAGCGGCAATTGCTGGCCCTCGATCTTCATGACCTGAGTTTGCAGAATTTAACGTCTGTCCTATTTCAAATAGAAGCTCTTAGTCACCAGATGGACGCCACCGGCAACTCGCTGGAAGGAACCATCGACCTGCTTCGCGACAGCTTGTATCAGACCCGACGCGTGATGAACTGCCTGTCGCCAACGCTCGTCCAAGATGAAGGGGTCGTCACCAGCTTGCAGCGTTTGTTCGATCAGTTGGAAACATTTGTCGACAACGTGCGATTTCACCACGATGTCGAATTCGATCGCCTCTCTCCTTTGTGCGAATGTGCGCTGATACAGCTGGTTCGCGAGGCCTTAGATCAGATCCGTCGTAACCGCTTCGCTCGGAACGTCGAACTGGAACTTGTGCAAGAGGATGACCGACTTCAATTGTGTATCACCGACGACGGCCAAGGCGAACCAGTCGGCAGTCGGCGAATTCAGGAATGCCTTGAAATTCTGTCGGGGCATGCCGTGAGCCAGGGACAGGTCCTACGGGTAGATTTTTCCGTCACCGATTTGATTCAATCGGACACGATCAAAGAAAAATCTCGCGCATTCAGTTGAACTGCGTCGGAAAGATCGGCTAAAGGGTTATACTGAGAAGCATCTACCTACCTCGGTTTCGCACCTTCGACTCCTCTGCTCTTTAGTTATCATGCGCGTCGCCCTAT
Source organism: Bremerella alba (assembly GCF_013618625.1). Classification (NCBI taxonomy): domain Bacteria; kingdom Pseudomonadati; phylum Planctomycetota; class Planctomycetia; order Pirellulales; family Pirellulaceae; genus Bremerella; species Bremerella alba. The sequence goes on from NZ_JABRWO010000001.1 coordinate 413,709, forward strand.
TTGTCCCTTGTTACGTTGACCAGCTCTACCCGCGCGTTGCCATGGCGACTTTGGAGCTCTTAGAGCAACTCGGGGTCGAAGTTGAATTCCCGGAAGCGCAAACTTGCTGCGGACAACCGATGCTCAACAGTGGCTGCGATACCGATGCGCTGCCACTTGCCGAGCGGTTTGTCGAGATCTTCTCAGGCTACGACGCCATCGTTTGTCCCAGCGGTAGCTGCGTATCGATGGTGAAGAACCACTACAATCACCTTTTGCACGACAACGCCAAGTACGACAACCTCCGCACTCAGATCTACGAACTGTGCGAGTTCCTGGTCGATGTGCTGAAGATCGACTCGCTGCCGGTCAAATTTCCTTACAAGGTTGGTCTGCATTCCAGTTGTCACGGATTGCGTGAACTGCGTTTGGCCAGCGATAGTGAACTGAATACACCGGCGTTTAATAAACCGCGTCAACTGCTCGAACTATTAGACGGCGTCGAGTTCGCGGAGCTGAAACGCCAGGATGAATGCTGTGGCTTTGGTGGCACGTTTGCGGTTTCAGAAGAAGCGGTAAGCTGCACGATGGGCCGAGACCGGATTGCCGACCACCTGCAGGCCGGCACGCAAGTCCTGACCGCTGGTGACATGTCCTGCTTGATGCACTTGGCAGGGCTCATCAAACGCGAGAAGCAGCCCATCCGCGTCATGCATATTGCTGAGATCCTCGCTGGATACGAGATACCCCAATGAGCGTCATTAAAAGCTACGATCACCCCACCAATGCCGACCAGTTCAACAAGGACCAGGCCCGCACTCATTGGCACGATTCGTCGCTGTGGTTCATCCGCGAAAAACGGGACCGCATGTCGAAGAGCTTGCCCGAATGGGAAACGCTACGGGAATGCGCTTCGCAAATCAAAGCCCATACCGTCAGCAAGTTGGCCGACTACTTGGAAGAGTTTGAGAAGAACGCGACCGCGCGCGGAGCGACCATTCATTGGGCGAAGGATGCCGAAGAACACAATCAAATCGTGCTCGACATTTTACAGAAGCACGAGGCGCAGCGAATTGTCAAATCGAAGTCGATGCTGACCGAAGAATGCCACTTGAATCCGTGGCTTGAGAAACACGGTATCGAGGTGGTCGATACCGACCTGGGAGAACGCATCGTTCAGCTGCGGCAAGAGGCTCCTTCCCATATCGTGATGCCGGCCATTCACCTGAAAAAGGAAGAGGTCAGTGATACGTTTCACGAGCATCTGCAAACCGAACAAGGCAACCACGACCCGAACTACCTGACCGAATCGGCACGCCAGCATTTGCGGCAAAAGTTCTGCCAGGCCGACGTCGGCATTACCGGCGTGAACTTTGCCATCGCAGAGACCGGCGGCTTTGTTGTCTGCACTAATGAAGGGAACGCAGACCTGGGCGTTTCGCTTCCGAAGGTTCACATTGCTTGCATGGGAATCGAGAAGCTGATTCCTCAGGTAAACCACCTCAGCATCTTTCTGCGACTACTGGCCCGCAGCGCGACTGGCCAACCGATCACGACGTACTCTTCGCACTTCCATGGTCCGGTGGAAGGGGGCGAACTGCATATCGTTTTGGTCGACAACGGCCGCAGCGAATTAATGAACAGCGACGACTACCGAAACTCGCTCAAATGCATTCGTTGTGGTGCGTGCATGAATACATGCCCCGTCTATCGCCGCAGCGGAGGCCATAGTTACGCAGCGACCGTCCCAGGGCCGATCGGTTCGATCCTCAATCCACTTCGCGATGCCAAACACCACAAGACGTTGCCTTTTGCGTGTACGCTGTGTGGCAGTTGCAGCGATGTCTGCCCAGTGAAGATCAACCTTCACGAACAGCTTCTCACACTACGCACCGAAGTGAAAAACCAGAAGCAGCTGCCGATGTCGAAAACGCTGCCGATGCGGATTGTGTCGTATGTCTTCCAGCGGCCCAAGCTGTATGCCTGGCTCGGGGGTGTCGGCAAGTTTTTCTTGCGATCGATGCCACGTTTTCTGGTATACAACGCACTCAATCCATGGGGGCGCAATCGCGAGATGCCGGAAGCTCCACCGGAAAGTTTCCGCAAGCAGTACGCCCAACGAGCGAAAAAGAAGAACGACAACCGATGAGCAGCAAAGAGCAAATCCTAAAATCGGTCCGTAACCAGTTGGTCCCCTCGGCCGAAATGCCGAGCATGGATCAAGACTGGATTCAATACGAAGACGCAGTGGCCCACTTTGGCGATATTCTGCAAGCGGTCGGTGGAACCGCAATCGCCGTGGAAGGGATCGACGGGCTGAGCGAAGAGCTTGCCAAGATCCCGTTTTATACCGAAGCGAAAAAGACCGTCAGTTGCGTCGATGGGCTAGTGGGAACACTGGACCTTGATCGCGTCGAAGACCCGCACGAGTTAGAAGATGTCGACTACGCCGTCCTCCCAGGCGAATTTGCCGTGGCAGAGAATGCGGCGGTCTGGGTTAACGATGCCAAGATCCGGCACCGGGTAATCTACTTCATTCCGCAGCATATTTCCCTGGTCATCCACTGCCCCAACGGCCAAGTCGAAGAGGCCGTGGTGCACAACATGGCCGAGGCATACCAGCGATTAGCGTGGAGTCAAAACGAGTTCGGCTGTTTTATCTCCGGTCCGTCCAAGACGGCTGACATCGAGCAATCGCTCGTGATCGGTGCCCATGGGGCGCGTTCGCTGAATGTCTTTTTTGTTTTTTGATTGCGTGAGCCCTTTGGTTTCTTCATCGCGCTTTTTGCGTTCCCGGCGCGTTTGATTCTCTTCGCCGTCTGGCCCTCGGCTTTGCTCAACCTGCACCACATCGGAAGTTTGGCGACGCCGCTGCTCCCAACGTTCGCGTCGGCGCTCCCATTCCTCTATCTGCTCAGGCGTCGGATGGGCTTGGTCTCCCCTGCGCCGTCCGCGGTGATTATTGTCGCCGCGTCCCTGTCGGGCGGAATTACTGCGGTTGTCCCAATGTGGCTTAAGATCGCGGGTTTCGCTTTCGACCATGGCGATTTGCTTTGCGGTCACTTGATAGTGCACGATCTCTGCCTGGCGGCGATTTTCAGGAACGATACGAATCACCTCTAGCATCGCGTAGCCATCTTGCGGGCTGAGGTGGGTACTGCGAATGGCACCCACGTCGGTGGCGATCTGGCGATCCACGATTTGGCTCCACTTGTCGACCAAGATCAGTTCCTCGCGATTGGTCGATTCGTTTTTCGCTGGCTTGAGATCGGTGAGAACGTACACCTGGCAGTCGTCCCCAAACTCGGAAACGAAGTCCGCTTTGAGCCGAACGTTGTATTTGACCGGCCCCCACAGCGATTCTCGCGGCATGCGATAAGCGAGAAGCTCTTTCTGAAAATAAGCAACGTAACTTGGCCCATGCATATATGCTAAAGCGCTAAAGAGAACTAACCCGGGCAAAACCACTTGTGTCATCTTGGTCCAGGTAGATTCCTTAAGGATCATGCTCTTTCTTTCTCTGTCTGTCTGTTCCGGGGCAGTAGCGGCGAAGGTAGGCTGGGGAAGCCGCTCTCTTAGAATCAACCGCGCAGAAGCGCGCAGGTGTCGCTCTTCAAGCACGATTTTCACGGAATCTGCCATCTCGTCAAGTAATTCGTAGACTTACGAATCGTGCGGAGACTAAATGTCAACTCCGGAGTCGCTAGCACGTTTTCGCAGGGCAGCCTCGAAATAATAGAAACGACGCCCCTTGTCATATTCTCGCGACCATTGAAAGGTCGAGTAGACCATTTTCAAACTTAGCTTGTCCAGTTTAACGAGCAAGACAACCTGGTCGATGAATTCGAACTGTTCTGGAAGACGAGCGTATAGCCCTCGTTCAAGCGTTTCTTTCAAATTGGGCACATCCGCCGCGTCGAGACGATGCGGAACGAGCCAACCTTGCCCGAGCGAGTAAGCACCCCCGAGAGCAAAACTGCCAGCAATCCATTTCAGCATTCGACGTCGCATCATCGACCTCCTTAGGCATCGAGAAAATTCGGGCGCGATACGTACCAGATTCCCCTTCGTCTTGGCAAGAGCAACAGAGACATGGTTTCCGCTAGCAACGAATCCACACCTCTTAATGCAGATATAGCCACCGCTATTAAACGCCGAAGAGGCAAAGCTTGACATTATATTTTGAAATCGTCATACTGCCGTGAAAGGCCTGTTACTGAGGGGTTGTTCCTGACAGGCTTCCCATTTTTGAGGACCGCGCTATCCCCGCAAGCGCTGAATGCCCAACTAGAGAGAGCCTCATCTCTCACGAGTCATCTCCTACTTGGTGACGATTTATGGGTGTTCTACCTCCGCTTGTTTGCCGTCACGGCTACGTGAAGGTAAACGTCCCAATTTTGGCCAAGGAGCATACCTATGCTGGTCATACCTGGAAGTAAGGCGAAGGACGTCTGCGATTCCCACCTGGGGCCTACTCGGCGCGACCTGCTGCGCGTGGGTGGTTCTGCCATGCTGGGGCTCTCTCTCGGGCAAATGATGAATTTGCAATCGGGCCAAGTCCAGGCAGCCGAGTCCAACGCGCACGGACCGAATTTCGGCAAAGCCAAGAGCATCATTCTGGTTTACCTGCAAGGCGGTCCGAGCCAATTGGACCTGTGGGACCCGAAAGACGATGTACCAGACAACGTACGTAGCGTGTTCAAGCGAATCGGTAGCAAAGTTCCTGGGATGGACCTGACCGAGAACATGCCCAAGCTTGCTCAAGAGACGGACAAGCTCACGCTCATTCGCTCGATGAGCTACACCCCGGTTGGCCTGTTTAATCACACCGCGGCGATCTACCAAATGCATACCGGCTACACGGCCGATAAGGTTAGCCCGAGTGGACAGTTAGAACCGCCCACGCCAAAAGACTTCCCAAACTTCGGCTGCAACATCATCAAATTCAAGCCGCCGGAAGTTGCCATGCTTCCCTTTGTGATGATGCCGCGTCCGCTGCAGGAAAGCAACGTCGTCAACAAATCTGGCACGGCCGGATTTTTGGGGCGTGCTTACGATCCGTATTACCTCTTCCCACCGGGAGATGATATGGACATGAACAAGATGGACCGAATCAACGTCGACGACTTAAAGCTGCGGCCCGAAATCACCAGCACGCGGTTGGGGCGTCGGGCACGCCTGCGAGACATGATCAACGCCGGCATGCCAGCGTTGGACAAAGCGGTCGATTCTTACGACCTGGACAAGTACTATGAAACAGCCTTGAATCTGATCTCCAGCGGTCGAGCACGCGATGCGTTCGATCTTTCTAAAGAATCCGATAAGACCCGCGATCGCTATGGCCGGAACACGTTTGGCCAGAGTCTGTTACTGGCGCGACGCTTGGTCGAAGCAGGTACCCGTGTTGTGGAAGTGATCTGGCCGAAAGTCGCCAACAGCAACAATCATAGCTGGGATCATCACGTAGATCTGACCAAACGTATGAAAGACCAATCGGCTCCGATGCTGGATTCAGGCCTTTCCTCGTTGATTGCCGACCTGGACGACCGCGGCATGCTCGATGAAACACTGGTCGTCGCCGTAGGTGAGTTCGGCCGCAGTCCCCAGCGCGGCGTGAGCACCTCCGGCAACAACAATAGCGCCGATGGACGCGACCATTGGCCCTATTGCTATACCGCGTGTCTGGCTGGCGCTGGCATCGGACGCGGCAAGGTTTACGGTGAATCCGACGACACGGCGTCCGCGCCGAAGAACGATCCGGTTCATCCAACCGAGCTATTGGCCACGATATACCATGCGATCGGCATCGATCCCCAGACAATTGTTTACAACCATTTGAATCAGCCCCGCGAGCTAGTGAAAGCCGAAGCCGTTACGGCACTCTTCGGTTAGAACGAACTCCACCCCATCCTTTTCTACCATCCTCCCTATTCCTTTTCACGAAACGGCCTCGGTGAACCCCAATTCATCGAGGCCGTTTTTTCTTCGAGAAAAGTGACTTCGGCCTAATCTTGCAAGATTTTTTTCGACTATCTGGCCCAGATATCGTTATTCTTCCACCTCGTTTTGCGGCTAAACGCCTTTGGAAAGAGGTGCAATTTGGGTAGAACAGAATAGAGGACGGCCAGCAAGTCTCCGTACGGGTTTGGCCGTTTCTTCGTTTTCGTGATCGCGCGGTCTGCCAGCAGCCTCTCTCTGAGCTTTCTGGGAAATTCTGTGAAAGGACATATAGAGAGACATGAGCCGCAATTCAGATGAATCGGGCGGGTGCTCAATTGACGAGGTCATCACGACGGCCGCTCTCGCAAACCGGCCTAGTCGGTCGCCCGATTTCGCTGCTGAAAACCAAGCCTTGCTTGAACTTGGATCAGCTTTCGCTGACTCGCCGAAAGGCGTTTTACAAAAGCTTGCCGACATTGCATTGGAATTGTGTGGCGCCGGTTCTTCGGGCATCAGTATCGCCGAGGCCGAAGGGGATCAGGCTATTTTCCGCTGGCGGGCGACCGCCGGAGAATTTCAGAAATATTACCTGGGCACAATGCCTCGTGACTTCAGTCCTTGTGGAGTCGTACTACAACGCGACGACTTGCAGGTTATGTCGAACCCGGCCCGAGCTTTTCCCTACATCGCTTCGATCTCTCCTCAACCGCTGGAAGTGCTTCTTGTTCCGTTCTATCGACAAGACCAGGCGATCGGTACGGTTTGGGTCGTATCTCATTCGGAACACAAAAAGTTCGATGCTGAGGATGCACGTATCGTAAAGAACCTCGCTCAATTCGCCTCGGCAGCAGTTCAGAACTTGCAGGCATTGGAAGAGTCGGAAAACGTAGCGAACCAAGTGAGCTCGCAGCAGAAGGCCCTCGAACAGATCGAACAAGACTTGCTCGAAACACAGCGGCGGCTTCAATCGACACTCTCCGCAGCGGAGGTCGCTACCTGGACATGGGAGATCGCTTCCAACCGAGTGGTTGCCGATAAGAATTTAATCCAGATGTTCGGCATCTCTCCTGAGATTGCCAATGGGGGGCCCATCGAAGCCTACTTTGCAGCGATTCACCCCGAAGATCAAGACGCGGTTCAGCGAAAAGCACAGCGTGCCATCGAAACAGGATCTGAGTATGAAGCAATTTATCGAGTTCAAGACGCGAAGGGTGAGCTGCGTTGGGTGATCGCACGGGGATCAGTCGAGCGTGACGAGTACGGCATCGCCGCTCGTCTGCCGGGGGTAGTCGTGGATGTCACACGCCAGAAAGAAGCTGAGAATCTAGCCAGTCGACTTGCGCACGAGTCGGATCAGTTACGCAGAACCTATGAGACGGCCCTATCGAATACCGCTGACCTCAACTTCGTTTGCGACGGCGATGGCAAGTTCACCTATGTCAACAAAGCATTTCTCGATCTGTGGCAAAAGGAGATGTCCGACGTGGTTGGTCAATCGGCCATACCTTCGCAGTCCCCAAACGACATTACCGAACGATTTCAAAATCAAATTCAAACGGTTATTCAAACCCGCAAGAGTCTTCGCGACGAAGCCACCTACCAGACTCCCGACGGGGTCCGGCAGTATGAATCGATCATTCAACCAGTCCTAGGAGAAGGCGGCAACATCGAGGCCGTGGTCGGTTCGTCTCGTGATATTACGCAGCGTAAGGAGTTTGAGCAGCATTTACTGGAAACACATCGCCAGAAAGACGAATTCCTAGCTACCCTGGCTCATGAACTGCGTAACCCCTTGGCCCCAATCCGAACGGGCCTGCAACTTTTAAAATTCGATCACGTCTCGGAAGAAGATGCGACCGATGCGATCGACATCATGGAACGACAGATTGCCCACCTGGTACACTTGGTCGACGACTTACTCGATGTTTCGCGTGTGACCAGCGGCAAGATCATTCTTCGCAACGAACCGGTTGATCTGCGATCAATGATCAAATCGGCCTTAGAGATGTGTCGCAGTAACATGACCGACCGCCATCACCGGTGGACCGTCGAACAACCCGAGTCGCCTGTCTTGGTCAATGGTGATGCGGTTCGGCTGACACAGATACTGACGAACGTAATTAACAATTCCTGCAAGTATACGCCCGACGGTGGACTTATCTCGCTGTCTCTCTCGATAGAAGCAGGCCACGCGATCGTCAAAATCCGTGACAACGGCATCGGAATTCCCGATGACTTGCTCTCTCAGGTTTTTGAAATCTTTAAACAAGTCGAACCTTCCCTCGATCGCGCCCAGGGTGGCCTAGGGCTAGGCCTGACTCTTTCGCAGCGTCTTGTAGAAATGCATGGCGGAACCATCCGCGCTGACAGTGCCGGAATCGGGCAAGGCAGCACGATCACCATCTCACTTCCTACGACCGTTCACTCCAAAACCAGCATGCAAGACAAGACTCCCTTAGCAGCTTCTTCGACCGGCCGGAGCCTTAAAATTCTAGCCGTGGACGACAACGTCGGGGCCGCACGACTCTTGAGCAAGCTACTGAGCAAGCTCGGAGACCATGACGTCGATGTCGCCCACGACGGAAACACGGTACTCAGAAAAGCGGCCGAGGATTGTCCCGATTTAATTATTATGGACATCGGGATGCCGGGAATGAACGGATATGAAGTGGCCCGAAAACTCCGTCAAATGCCTGAAGCTAAAGATACTTTCTTGGTGGCATTAACGGGATACGGCCAAGATTCCGATCGCAATGAAGCGCGTTCATCCGGATACGACGAACACCTGACCAAGCCCCCTTCGCTAGATGCCTTGCAAGACATGCTGCGACATCCCAAGCTACATCAGTAATCGCCGCGACAAACGCAGGAATTGGTTCAGGTTTTGTCTATTAGAAAAACAAAAACGCGTCCTGCCACTGGGGTGCGGCAAGACGCGTTTTCTAAAGGTTTGATTGCCCGAAAACCGGCGATTAATTTCGGTCCGAGCGATCCACGTCGAAACGATCGAGATCCATCACCTTGCTCCAAGCATTGACGAAGTCACTGACAAACCGTGCTTCTGCACCGTCGGTTGCGTAGACTTCAGCAATCGCCCGAAGCTGCGAATTAGATCCGAAGATCAGGTCGACGCGGGTTGCCGTCCATTTGACCTCGCCGGACTTGCGATCACGGCCTTCAAAAGCGTTGTCACCGGTCTGGTGCCAAGTGGTGTCCATATCCAGCAAACTGACGAAGAAATCGTTGGTTAGTGCGCCCGGCTTGTTGGTCAGCACGCCAGCCTGCGAGTCGCCGGTGTTGGCGTCGAGGGCCCGCATTCCACCCACCAAGACAGCCATTTCCGGAGCAGACAACGTCAAGAGGTTCGCCTTATCGATCAGCTTTTCTTCCGGATTACGACGATCGTAATCGTTCTTGCCGATATAGTTACGGAAGCCGTCAGAAGTTGGCTCCAAGTAGGCAACCGACTCGACGTCGGTCATTTCCTGGGTCGCATCGGTCCGACCAGGCGTGAAGGGAACTTTCACATCGTGACCGGCTTCTTTGGCTGCGAATTCAACCGCCGCACAACCACCCAGCACGATCAAGTCGGCCAACGAAACCTGCTTGTCGCCAGACTGCGAATTGTTGAAATCCTTTTGGACTTTTTCCAACGTCGCAATTACCTTGGCGGTTTGCTCTGGGTTGTCCACGGCCCAATTCTTTTGCGGAGCCAGGCGAATGCGAGCACCATTGGCACCACCACGCATGTCCGAACCACGGAACGTACTTGCCGAAGCCCAGGCCGTTTCGACCAATTCGGGAACCGTCAGATTGGTATCGAGGATCGATTTCTTCAAGGAAGCCACGTCGGCATCATCGATCGTTTCGTAGTCGGCCGTCGGAACAGGGTCTTGCCACAGCTGCGGTTCGGGGACATCGGTACCCAGCAATCGAGCATGGGGGCCCATATCGCGGTGGGTCAATTTATACCAAGCCTTGGCGAACGCCTTTTCAAATTCGGCCGGATTCTCGTGGAAACGCTTCGAGATCTTGGCGTATTCCGGATCCATCTTCAGCGCCAGGTCGGTCGTGAACATCATCGGGGCGTGTGACTTATCTGCCAAGTGAGCATCTGGGACCGTACCGGCACCTTCACCATTTTCAGGCTTCCACTGCTGGGCACCTGCAGGACTCTTGGTCAGTTCCCATTCAAAACCAAACAAGTTCTCAAAGTACTCGTGCGACCATTGGGCTGGTGTGGAGGTCCAAGCACCTTCCAAACCACTGGTGATCGTATCTTCCGCGTTGCCTTTGCCGAACTTGTTCTTCCAACCCAAGCCTTGCTCCTGGATGCTGGCTGCTTCTGGTTCAGGACCGACATTATCTTTCGGCGGAGCGGCACCGTGCGCTTTACCAAACGTATGACCACCGGCGATCAGGGCAACTGTTTCTTCGTCGTTCATTGCCATGCGACCAAACGCGACACGAATTGCCTTGCCAGCTTCTAGCGGGTTGGGCTCGCCCTTGGGGCCTTCTGGATTGACGTAGATCAAACCCATCTGCGTTGCACCCAGTGGATTGTCGAGTTCGCCATCGCCGTGATAGCGATCGCTCCCGAGCCATTCATTTTCCGGACCCCAGTAGACATCCAATTGCGGTTCCCAAACGTCTTCACGACCGCCGGCAAAACCGAAGGTTTCAAATCCCATATCCTCTAATGCGCAGTTGCCTGCCAAAATCATGAGATCAGCCCAAGAAATTTTGTTGCCGTACTTCTGTTTGATGGGCCAGAGCAAGCGACGCGACTTGTCGAGACTAGCGTTGTCGGGCCAGCTGTTCAGTGGAGCGAAACGTTGGGTACCGTCTGAAGCACCCCCGCGACCGTCGGTCACGCGGTAGGTACCGGCGCTGTGCCAGGCCATGCGAATAAACAACGGACCATAATGACCATAGTCAGCCGGCCACCAGTCTTGCGATGTGGTCATCAACTCCTTGAGGTCGGACTTCACTGCCTTGAGGTCAAGCTTCTGAAACTCTTCGGCATAGTTGAAATCGGGACCCAGAGGATTGCTTGGGGCTGAATTCTGATGGAGCACCTGCAGATCGATCTGGTTAGGCCACCAATTCTTGACCGACATCACGGGGCCGGAATTCATGTAGGCTTCCGGAATCTTTTCCCCATCATCCGTCTTGGCATGAGCCGCGGTAAATAGGGCATTCATGGCTCCGGTGATAGGACACTTACTCGCCGGTGCCACCGAGTCTGCACTCGGATGGCCGGCAGGTACGGTTGGCTCCTGGGCCGAGGCGGATACTGTGAGGCACATCACCGCACAACTCGCCCAAAAAGTGGTGATGGGAATTGTTCGTGTCATGATCTCTCCGGTTGGTTGAGAATGATGGGAAATGGCCCACGGTGGGACGCTGGCCTATCGTCTTCCTTAGATTCTGATGTATGTCGAGCAATTCATCCAATGAATATCCCCTATGGCTACTATGCACAAAACGCATAGTACAGTTCAGGAGCTCTATCCGGAAATCTAGAACCCCAGTCAGCCGGTCACAACAATTTTCCGAATCATAACGCAGAGAATACGCCAAATTCTCATATAAACTCAGTGGAACGTGATTTGCCCGTAACAGCCGCTAGCGTGCTCATATCCCTTAAACTTGGAAAAGTTGACCTTCGCGCTCGACTCAGGTCGACACATGCCCGATAGATGACTGTGGCACGAATTGCCCTAATTGTTATCTTGATCGCAGGACACGCGCGGCGTAATGTCGGGGCGCGATAATTTACTCGCCGCGCGATCTTCTCAATCAACTCAACGCTTAACGAGCGGAAGTCGCATGTTCCAGAATACATCCGGAAAGCCCCTGGATACGCACCAGAAGGCGCTCAGCGTCAATTTGGATAACCGCCGATACGGCACGTTTGCTGAGATTGGTGCCGGCCAGGAGGTCGTTCGCTGGTTCTTCCGTGTTGGTGGTGCTGCCGGCACGATCGCCAAGAGCATGTCAGCTTACGACATGCAGGTCAGCGATGCGATCTATGGCCGTGCAAAGCGATACGTCTGCCGTGAACGGCTGCAAGCGATGCTCGACCAAGAGCACGCACTGAACCTGGAACGGTTGACCGACATGCGGGGCGAGACAAGCACGTTCTTTGCTTTCGCAGATACCGTGAAAGCCCGCGGCTATCAGGGGGGATCGGAATGTCACGGCTGGATGGGCATCAAGTTTCAAGCCCACTCTCGCGATGACGACAGCCAGATCATCATCCATGTCCGCATGCTGGACAACGAGATGGCCCTGCAACAGGAAGCGCTTGGCATTGTTGGCGTAAACCTGGTGTATGGTGCGTTCAATTACCATCATGAACCTGAATTGCTGGTCGATTCGCTGCTAGATGGTCTTTCGACCTCGCGCATCGAGATCGACATGATCGAGTTCTCAGGCATCGCTTTCCGCCGAGTCGATAACCGCCTGATGAGCTTGAAGCTGGTGGAATTGGGCTTGAGCGGCGCGGCCATGTTCGCTGCCAATGGCGAGGTTTTGCAGCCGTCGGAATTCCTTTACAAGAAACATATTCTGGTAGAACGCGGCAGCTTCCGTCCGGTTTGCAACGTGAACCTAGACATGCTTAATTGTGCTCACGAAAAGTTCTCGCAGCTTCCTGACGTCAAAGGGAAAGAGGTGGCTCAAATCATGGAGATCACCATGCGGAACTTGAAAGCCGAAGGTGAAATCGACCGCCGCGACTTCTTGGCGCGGGCCGACGTGATGGCCGCCTGCGGCATGAACGTGCTGATTTCTGACTACTTTGAATACTATCGCCTGGGCGCTTATTTGGCTCGCTGCACTAACGAACATATCGGCGTGGTCATGGGAGCAGCCAGCCTCCGTGAACTGTTCGACGAAAAGTATTACACGAAGCTCGATGGCGGTATCTTGGAGTCGTTCGGACGACTGTTCAAGAACGATCTTAAGATCTACTGCTACCCCCTGAGAGATCGCGACACCGGCGAGCTACTGACCTGCGAATCGCTGAACATCAAACCGGAACTGCAGAAGCTCTACCGCTACTTGCTAGAACGGGATGGGATCAGCGATCTCGACAACTACAATCCCGAGTGCCTGGACATCTTCTCGCGAGATGTGCTTAAGAAGATCGGCGATTGCGACCCCACCTGGGAAACGATGGTACCACCACCGGTGGCCAAGGTGATCAAGGAACGCAAGTTCTTCGACTACCAGTGCCCCGATGATGATTCGTGTGCGGTCTCGTAAAACGAGCGTCTACCTAGTAGCCAACTTTCACCACGCTTCCAACGATAATGATTGTCGCGAAGCGTGGTGTGCGATCCGGCTGCTTAAGCCTAACTCTGCTGTGTGCTCTTACATTCGGCTCTCTGCTTTTCTTTTGACCTCCGCCCAGTGCTCCTTGGCTTCCTTCGCTCGTTTAAGATCTTCTTGAACTCCATCCTCGTTTCCCATTCGTGCCCAAATCTGTGCCCGCAACAAGTAGCTCTCTTCGTAGTTTTTGATTTGGCTGATGAAAGTGTTTACGTCCTCTAACGCCTTGTCGTACTGTTTATTAACTATGTACAAGCGGGCCCGGTCCATGTAACTGCCCTTGTTGTCGGGATAGTTCTCGATCATGTTTTCATAGATGGCGATCGCTTCATCCGGACGTTCCAATCGAACCAGCACCCGGGCACGTTCACGCATATAGAACGAGGGATTCTTGCTGAGTTTGATGGCCTGTTCCAAGTCTTTCTCGCATTCCTCTAGTTCACCCAACCAGTAGTGTGCGTTCCCGCGTTCACGAAATAACTGGGCTTGAAGGCGTTGGTCGTGTTGGTTCAGCTCAATTGCATCGGAATAGGGCTTAATGGCCAACGCATACTTTTTATTGCTCAGTAGATACCGAGCGAAAAGAGTATGGGTCGCGTGATTGTCGCCGTCGATCTCGATATTGTGTTGATAGTCTTCAATCGCTTTGTCGACCTGATTAGTGTCGCGATAGATCTCGGCCCGCAACTCGATAAACTTCGATGCCGTGGGAACTCGCTCAATCAAGTCGTTGAGATCCGCTAATGCGAGATCATATTTCTTTTGGTGCTTGTACGACTTCGCTCGGTAATACTTGGCACACTCGTCGTCTGGAATGCGCTCGATAATTGCCGTAGCCTGATCGACTGCGTCCGAATACCTTTGCAGGTTCATATAGGCAATGATCAGGGTTCGTCGTGGCTCGATGAGATCTGGCTTCAACTCTATGGCCTTGGCAAAGTCGACGACTGCTTCCTCGAGATTCCTTTGATCAATGCCATAGAGTTCTTTAATCTGAGACGGCTTGTCCTTGATAAGCTGCCCCCGCTGGAGATAGGCATCAGCTAGATTCGGATCGAACTCGATTGCCGAAGTGAAGTCCTCGATGGCCTTTTCGTTGTTGCGTTGTTCGACAAAAAACTTGCCTCGTTCTAAGAACCGAATCGCACTCTTGTCGATTTCGATCAAAGCGGTCAGATCTTCTTCCACCTGGTCGAAGTTCTCCAACTCGCGATTTAAGACCAGACGTCGATCACGTAAGGCGAAACTCTTCGGCTCGAGTTTGATCGCATCGTCGTAGTCGACCACAGCCCAATGGATTTGATCCAGTTGCACATGCAGTTCGCCCCGCTCAGCAAAACGCTCAGCCGTTTTCCCTTCGTTGGAAATTTTTTTGGTCAGGTCGACGATCTTGGCCTTGATACGAGCACGACGCATCTCGGGGCGATCAATCTGGGGCATCTCCAGACCGCGGCGATTAGGTAGAAAAGCAACTTGTGCTGAACCAGCAGATTCAATGCCATCGATACATGCGTGCAGCGTGCTGGAAGCGACCGGCAGCAAAACCAGGGTACCGATGGGCAGCAGCGAGATCGGCAATTTGAGCGCGGAGTGGGTCACGGATCAGCTCCGAATCAGAAAGAACTACAAAGAGGGAGACGAGTCCCCCCAAGAGTAACATTTCTGACCTGAGTATCCAAAGACTTTTTTCGTGACCATCAGCACCGCTCGACTAGTGAAGCGGGCCATTGCTGCTACTCTTCTTCAGCAGGCTTCTCTTCGTTTTCTTCCGCTACCGGTTCTTCCTCTGGCTTTGCTTGCTCAGGCTTCGCCTCTTCTGGCGGAGATGGTTCACTCGCGGCTTCGGCCTCCTGCGCCGCTTCCACCTTCAAGTCCGCGGCAAAGCGATAGAGCGCCGGCAAGAACTTTTCTTTGTCGACGCTGTAGGTCAGAAGCTCGATCGAATAGCGTTTGCCCGAGCGGACTGCTTCCAAAAAGACACCGCTGGCAGCAAGACTGCGAAACTTCATCGCTTTCTCGTAGCGAACAAACCAACTGTCGCCGATGTTGACCACCGTCATCGCGGCGTCTTTGTCGCTACCGACTTCCTCGGTGATCTTGGTGACAAGCATTTTAGCGGAATCGGTCGAGGAGGTCTCAGGCAGATCGCCCGCATCGACCTCACGCAGCACAAGCCGAGGGACGCCGGCCTTGTCTTCGTAGTAGGCCGCAAAGAGATAATCGTTGGAGCGCGGCAGGAACTTCCATCCTTCCGGCATGTTCGACTGAACCCGTCCGCCATCGAGCGGCGGGGTTGCTTCACCAGCGGGAGCCAGCGAAACCTTGGGCGACTTCGCTGTACTAGCTGCCGGTTTAGGCGACGCAGCGCTGCCACCTCCCGTGGTCGCAGGTGCCGAGGGTTCGCTCGTGCATCCCAGCGTCGCCAACAGAAGCATGGCGCAGGATAACAGACTCATTCGCAGCATCATCGTGGGGGCTCCCGCACTCAAACAGGTGAGTTGTTGGTACTAGGACGAGGCAACTACGAAAACAGCACCGAGGACAGGGCGCGGTGGGTGCCGTTACTCGATCGTTTCTTCGATCGTCTCTTTGACCTTCTGAACGAAGTGCGGCGGCTTGCCTGACTTGCTCAGATCGGCGGCTTTGGTTTCGGCTTCTTCTTTTTGATCGAAGTCGTAAAGAGCGACCCGCTTCATCGATTGATTGAAAACCCCCCAGAACATCTTCATCCGGACTTCGGTGGTTTTCTTGCTGCGAGACTTGCGCTTTGCCTTCTTTTTCTTGGGTGCGGCTTCGCCGGAAGCTTCGGCGGCTTCGGCAGCCTCCACTTGAGCGCGCAACTCTTTACGATTAGCGACTTTTCGAGCCATAGTGCAATCTTGCCGTTGTGGGAAGTTGACCAATTACTTGCGAAGGCGAGAATCTAGTAAAAGATGTGTTCACCTAAGGGGCCTGCCCTCGCAATGGGTTGAATTTAGCTAATATAACGGATTCTGCTGCCATTCACCATGGGCAGACCGCTTTCCCTCGAAATAGCTATAGGGTCTCACTGGTGGACCTTAACCATGATCGATCTCGTAGAACAAATCGTCCGAAATCAACTGGAAGACACCGTCAAGGAGCTAGGGCAACCTGCGTTTCGCGCCAAGCAACTGCGCGAATGGGTTGTGCAGAAGCGGGTTGATTCGTTCGACGAGATGACCAACCTGCCCAAGGCCTTTCGCGAAAAGCTGGCTCAGTCGTGCCGAATCTGGACGACGACCATCGCCAAACACACTACGGCTGACGATGGAACCGAGAAGCTGCTAGTCCAGCTGCACGATGGCGGTCGCATTGAATGTGTCTTGCTGCGTGACGGCGACCGAAGGACGATCTGTATCAGTTCGCAGGTCGGCTGCGCAATGGGATGCGTTTTCTGTGCTTCGGGGCTCGATGGCGTCGATCGCAATCTGACCTCAGGCGAGATCGCCGAACAGATGCTGCGGCTGCAGATCCTTCTGCCGGAAGGGGAACGCCTGAGCCACATCGTCGTCATGGGCATGGGCGAACCCTTGGCAAACGTCGACCGATTGATTCCGGCCCTCGACCTAGCCTCATCGGAAGACGGCCTAGGCATCAGTGCTCGGCGAATCACGATCAGCACGGTTGGCCTACCACCCGCCATCGACAAGCTTTCTAAGCTCGAAACACGCTACCAGCTGGCCGTTTCGCTGCATGCCCCTAACGACGAGCTGCGAACGAAGATCGTGCCGGTCAACAAGACAATCGGCATACAAAAGATCCTCGACGCGGCCGACAACTACTTCGACGTGAGCGGGCGACGGCTGACTTTCGAGTACGTTCTGCTCTCTCAGCTGAACGATCGTCCAGAACATGCCCAGCAACTGGCCAAGCTTCTTAAGGGCCGCCCTGCCCTGTTGAACGTGATCCCTTATAACCCCGTGCCGGGCCTCCCCTACGAAACGCCAACCGTCCAAGCCCAGCAGCGATTCCGCGAGATTCTGGAAAACCACGGCATCACCGTGAAGTTCCGTCACCGCAAAGGAGACAAAATCAACGCGGCATGTGGGCAACTTCGGCGACTCTCGAAAGAAAACTTGGTTCCACTGGAAGGGACCGCTTCTTAGTCACTCGGATTTTTAATCACGGTTTGCACGGATAGTCGCTGATAAGAACGTGACAGGGAGCCATGGCTGGTTTGTCCAACAGCGGCTCCCATTTTCAATTTCTACTATCCGCAGTCTGCAAGACCATCCCTTCTTCCGTCCAAGAAACAAAAAACGCCCCGCTTATTCAGCGGAGCGCTTTTTGAAAGTAAACCTTCGGCCAGATGCGACGAGTGGAGTCGCTGCGAGAATTGCGCGTTTCTAAGCGTGCACTTGCACTAGCCGTTGATGAAACGGGCAATCGCAAAAAAATGGTCCCTCAGCCGATGTGTGCCGAAGGTTTATATCATTTGTTCGTGATGCTCCCCTATTTTACCCCATAACAACGATGAGGATAGGTCGGAAACACGAAGAATAAGTTCGTCCATTCCCTAGGCCCAGGTTCACTAAATCCTGTCGGCATTTTCGTTTGCGATAAAACTCGGCCAATCAGTCCCCAAAGACAACGTTTGCTAGCTCGTTATTTTTTTGATCCGCTTTCGAAATTCACTCCGCCAAGCCTCCGCTAACACATCGCAATTGGCCATCTCTTGAGCATCTTCAAGATTGCTTCGATCACGGTAAAACAGCTGGTTTAATCGCGAGACAGGCCATTCTGGCAGCGTCCGTTCGGCCAGAACCATCTCTTCACCAGCCGCCACGCCACCTTCCTCAAGTACACGCACATACCAGCCCATTCGCCCGGTTGATACTGCCAGTGCCGTGAGTTGCTTCAGACGCCAACGACGCCCTAGCTTCCAGCAAGGTTGCCGCGGTTGAGACACTTGAATTTTCGCCGATCCCACTTCGTAGACATCCCCCAGGCAGACGTTTTCCTCAGACAGACCGGCCATGGTCAGGTTCTCTCCGAATGCCCCATCGCCAAAGCTCTCGAGGGGAAAACGCTCGGAAACTGCTTCCATTTGCTGAAATTCGGCTCGCCAAACAGGGTAATGCTCGGCGGAATAACACAAAACGGCTTTATCTTTCCCACCGTGATTGACTAAATCGGCGACGCCATCCCCCTCGAAACCCAATCTGTTTAATCGCACAGCGCCGGTCACGGGCTGCTTAAAGAAGCCCGTTTGCCAGGGCTTATCCATCGGATCAGTCGCATTCGGACTGCCATATTGCTGCGGCAATCCAACAGCGACTTGCAAGACAACTCCTTTAATGATCAACACTTACTCCTTGCACAAGGATTGTAGACCGAGAGCACTACCGAGGCCTTTCAGGGCCGCAATTATCGCTTTGGATGGCCCTTGCCTCAGAAAGATCCAACAACCTCTCGAGAGGTTTTCCCCATCGATAACAACGTGGAGAAATCTTTTCTGGAAATATTTAACCCACGCCTCGAACCATTGGTATGAAGAGATCGTAACAAGCATATCGAAACATTTCTCTCCAAGAATGTTACGTAGCAAGTGTGAGTTCCAGGATAAGGCCACCCAATGGCGTTCGTTGATATCACGGGCGATTTTGGGTGGCTTTCTTCCTTTTAGGTCCAACCCATGCGACGCTTGAAAAAGCGACGCTCTCTTAACCATGCCGCTTGGGCCCTCTGAGATCCTTGCGCGACTTCCGGTGCCCAAAAGATTTTTCACTTTAAGCGAAGACTTTCTCTTTAAGTGAAGACAACGAGGCCTGAATCCATTCTTAACATGCGCCCCCCACAATGCCTCGAAATGTAAGCGGCAAGGCGGGCAATCAAGTAAGTACGAGCCATATCGCTTTTGCTTTATTTTGCCAATCCGCATCGCTTCCTAGCCTCTCGAATTTACGCCCCATACGCCATTGGCGTTGACGCATTAAGTAATTCGGCAAGGCTCCCCATGAACGTGGAACGAGATACTCCATGTCGCCCTCTGCCAGAAGTGCGGCACTGCTTCATCGCTATTGGAAACGCAGGAACTCCATGACATCGAACATTTCGCTCACTAAGCTTCGTCAAGGGTTCACGCTGGTCGAACTTCTCGTGGTTATCGCCATCATTGGAATCCTGGTCGGACTCGTCTTGCCAGCGGTGGCTACGGCGCGTGCTTCTGCCCGCCGCATGGAATGCCAGTCGAACCTCAAGCAAATCGGCATCGGCATGGTTAACTTTGCCGGGATCGATAAGGGGCGACGTCTATGCTCCGGCGGATTTAGCTGGAAACGAGACGGTGCTGTTACCGAAGTGGGCTGGGTCGCCGATATGGTTAACACGAATATTGCTGTCGGCAGCATGCTCTGCACTTCCAATAACTCGCAAATTTCTGAGACCTACGAAGACCTGATTGCAGAAGCCAATGTGAGCATTTCAGGCGATAAAGCTCAATTTGCCGACGCCGCAGGGGATTCGCTTGGCTCGGTAAGCACCGTCGCGGCGAGTGGGCTCTCGGACGTCAATCCTTGCCGCAAAATCGCCGCCAATAACTACGCCCCGGATAGCCCCGAGCGAAATGAAATCGTCAAGACGGAAATCTACGATCAACAATACAACACGAATTACACGGCCCATTGGTTCCTGATTCGTTCTCGCGTGCGGATGACGTACGCCTCGAAGCAACCCACCGGCACCGTAGATAACGTAGCAGTCGGCGAGCCTGCCACCACCCTTGCATCGACGCGCGGTCCCATTTCGTCGGCCATGCTGGACAATGCAACCACCTCGTCCAGCCTGGTCCCCCTGCTGGGCGACGGCCTGTCGGGCGGCGGTGGAATTTTAAGCATCGCAGTCTCAGGCGAACTTCAGAGCGGCGAGCCTATGGTCCCTTACAGCACATATGGTCCCCTGGTATCTGACACCACCGCCTACCCGGGCTGGACTCCATCTACCTTGATGGCTCCTCCTCAGTTCACGGGAACTCCGACCTCTCAAACCTGGAAAGGTGTTTGGTGGGAACGCTGCCGGCAAGACCTGCGGCAACTGGGCGTAAATCACGGCAATGTCTGCAACGTCCTAATGGCAGATGGCAGCGTTCGCTCGCTGTACGACACCGACGGCGACGGCTACCTCAACCCGGGCTTCGCTGCCGGAGACGGATACGTCGTGGGATACACCGGAGAAGAAGCAGAAGTCCCTGAA
Organism: Bremerella alba; assembly: GCF_013618625.1. Lineage (NCBI taxonomy): Bacteria > Pseudomonadati > Planctomycetota > Planctomycetia > Pirellulales > Pirellulaceae > Bremerella > Bremerella alba. The sequence goes on from NZ_JABRWO010000001.1 coordinate 434,178, forward strand.
ACCGAATGCTATTCGCACTGGGACTTAAACCCGACGAAATTCAAATAGCTGCCACAGACGCGGAATTCCATGCTCGAAATGGGCGGGAATTAACCTTAATCAAATTTGATATCTGAGATTCATATAACGTTGACAATTCAAAGCGACAATCTATGCAAATCACTTTAGTCATTGGAGGTCGTAGTAGTAAGTCGGTTCCTAATCGTAGTTAAGTCAACCCGTTTCTGATCGCGTTGCTAGAACGCCTTCAAAACACCCGCCCCAGATGGAACACGCACACAGCACAAAAGAGAGAGACCGAAGCACACGAATTGGAACTCCGATGCTCCGGCCCTCTCAAAAAGCGTCTTTCGACACTCTTTCCACAATTGCTTGTAACTTAATCCTTGGAGATATTCAATGAAGAAACGTGGTTTCACGTTGATCGAACTGTTGGTGGTTATCGCCATCATCGGTATCCTCGTTGCTCTGTTGTTGCCTGCCGTTTCGCGTGCTCGTGAAGCTGCTCGTAATGCAGAATGCAAAAACAACCTGCGTCAGTTCGGTATCGGTGCTTACATCTTCTCCGGTGTCGATAAGCGTGGTCGTCTGATCAGCTCCGCATACGACTTCGCTCGTGATGGTTGCCCTGACACTTACGGTTGGGTTGCTGACCTGGTCAATACGGGTTCTGCTGCACCTGCTGAAATGCTCTGCCCGACCTCCCCACTACGTGGCTCGGAAAAGTTGAACGACCTATTGGGCGCAACTTCTTCGACCAACCCAAACGAAGGCGTTGCCACTCTGAAGTTGTTCGCTGGCGTTTGTGGTCCAAACTCGGCCACGCCATTCGACAACACCTCTGTCAATGGCACTGATCGGGCTGAATACCTGAAGGTTAACCTGTTGGATCAAGGCTATAGCACTAACTATGCCTCCAGCTGGTTTGCTGTTCGTGAAAACGTCAAGTTCACCGCTGGTGGTGTTAGCAACAAAGACCTGATCGTCCCTGGTCCGATGAAGGGCCTTGGCGGTACCAAGGGTGGTATCCGTACTCGTACGATCGAATCGGCCATCGTTCCTTCGCAGGCCATTCCGCTGACCGGTTGTGCTGCTCCTGGCGATACGGACGAAGCTGTTCTGTCCGCTGACCTGAGCATCGAAGCAGAACTGGAAGCAGGTGCTCGTCTGGCTGAATCGTTCAACGATGGTCCTGCCCGTACGGTCGCATCGGGGACCACCGGTCTGACGAATGCCGTGGACGTTGGTGCCTCGGGCTTCACGGCCTACGGTCAGGGTGGTAGCCCTGGTGAATGGGACGGATTGGATGACCCAACTGCCTTTGCCAACGACGAAGTTTCCAACGACACCACCGGTACCGGTAACTTCAACGCTCAAGGTCAGCGCATGGCCGGTACGAATGGTAGCGGCGTTCAGTGGTGTCAGGATACTCGCGACTGGTTCGCTTGGCACGCCGTCGGCAAGACCGGTGGTGCTTGCAATATCCTGATGGCTGACGGTTCGGTTAAGACCGCCTTCGACATTAACGGCGACGGATTCCTGAACCCAGGCTTCAACATCGACCCAACCGGCGTCGATGACGAAACCGTCATGATCGACAAGGTCGGCTACACGGACAACACCGTCGAAATGGACTGGTTCGACATCTACAACGGTGTCTCCATCCTACCTCGTAAGGCTTACAAGGGTACCTTCGAAGACTAGTCTTCGATAACCTTTGCCTTACCTGCGAGAGGAACCGAAAACTACGATACCTCTAGAAAGTCCGAGCCTTGGGGGAGACCCCAAGGCTCGCTTTCATGTTACTTTCCACTTTATTTATTGACTGAGTGAATTCCTATGAGCCGCTTCATGCCCCTGATCATCCTGTCGGTTTCCGTCGCGATTGCGGGAGTCCTATGGTTGTCAGGCCCCTTCGACTCCACCCAGACCAGTCAACTTTCAGAGAACACGACCGTATCGGCTAAAGCCGATGCCCCCCCCCCAAAGACAACGTCCAAACAAGCGGAGTCAGACGAAGATGACTCCCCTTCCCAAAAATTGACGGCGTTTCCTATCGCGGTCACCCCAGAGACACTCTATGACTTTGGCGTATTGCCGCGGTTTACCCATGCTAGTCATGTCTTCAAAATCACTAACGATGGAACTGCTCCCCTCGAGCTTGAACAAGGTCCTAGCTCTTGTAGCTGCACCATCCTGGGTCTTGAGACCGATCGGGTCATGCCGGGCGAAACAGTAGAAATCAAGCTTGAATGGACCCTAAAGTTCAAGGAAGGCCTATTTTCGCAATCTGCCGTGATTTACACGAACGATCCTGACCGTCAAGAAATCGAATTCATCGTCCAAGGCATGACGGAGACCCGGCTTGGTCTCAGCGAATCCAAGGTCGTTTTCTCGTCTCTCTATCCCGGCGATAGCCCTAGTCAGGAAGTGCTTTTATACTCTCGCACTCTCAAGTCGCTTGGCGAAATCGAGCAGACCGTCAAGGCGGAAATCCCTGGACTTAAAGTGACGCTGCACGAAGCTACCCAAGCAGACCTCGAACCTGTAAAAGGACGCTGTGGTTATCGCGTCCGGGTTGAGGTTCCCAGCGACCTAGAAACGGGCGACCATGTCGGGCAAGTTGTATTCACAGCTCACCCCGAAGAACTTTCAGGCCACAAAGAGGAGGAAGAAGCGCAGACGCCGAGCGTTGCCCTCAATATCGACCTCCGTTTGAAAAAGCCAAGCGTAAAGTTCTTCTCTCCTTTGATCGATGGCTGGGGGCGTGTCAAGCTCGGCGAAGTCTCATCGAAGGAAGGAAGCGAAGTCCTCAAACTCAACTTTCGCGTCGACCAGGGCTCCATTCCGTGGAACCTCACCAACATCCGTAAATACCCGGACTTTCTTAAGGTCGATGTGATACCACTCGATAAAGAACGGGGCTTTTTCCAGCTCCAAGTGCAAGTCCCCCCCGGTGCCCCCGAAGGGAACTATTACGGCCAAACCGTCAGTCATATTGCTCTCGAAAGTGACCATCCTTACATCCCCCGTGTTCCATCCGAAAAACGAGTAGGGATCATGATCGAATTCCACGTAAAATAAGCACACATATGACGGAACCGTCTTCACACAGCCTTCATGATTCGTATTTACAATGGTGAAATGTCATCCACCGAATCAACCATCGATCCTTACGACCGTCTCCTTCGAATAAAGACCGAAGGGAAGCAACTCAATTTCTACGAGGTATTAAAACTCGAGGCATTTGAGGAAGACGTCAATTACATCCGCAAGTATGGCGAAAAAGCACGCAAACAACTTCACTCCAAGTTTGGAGAGATTGACCCTGCGCTTTGGCGACAGGTCTTCAATCATGTTGAGGACGCGATTGCGACACTGACCGACCAAGGCAAAAAGGCCGAATACGACAATAACCTCGATATTCAGCAAAGTGGCCACACGGTTCAGCCCGCGTCACGCTCTAACAGGAGCGACCCAGGCAGGGCAATCAAGTCGGCCGAGCCTGGGGAACGCATTCCATGCCGCAAGTGCTCGACATATAACCCACCCTCGCGACGCTTTTGTTCCGCGTGTGGTGATGCCCTGTTCATGGCTTGCTCAGACTGCGGCGGCATGAACACCGTTCATGAACGATTCTGCGGGGAATGCGGTGTTAACATTCAGGCTTCCGCTAACGCCCAAAAAGAGGCGTTAGAAGCGAAGTTCGATGAAGCGGAAGCATTGATTAAGGATGGGCGACACGATCGTGCTTGTGATACCCTGCGGCAATTAACCAAAGCCCAGCACGAAGGAGAGATGGAGTTCGCCAAGCGCGCGGCCACCATGATCACCCAAGTCACTCTTGAGAAAGAACGGCTGATCAACCGTGCTCCGGAAGTCGAAGCCGAAGCCAAGCAGCTTCGTGATGGGAAGCATGCCGAAAAAGCGGTTTCATTGATTCGGGAGATACCCAAAGTACTTTGGCCAGAATCGCTTAAAGAGCTCTACGAAGAAGTTAGCGAGACGAAGAAGCAGATTAAGCGTCTCGCTCAAGAAATTAAAACGGCCATTCAAGAGCGTCGCACATCACGTTTACTTCCCAAAGTAGAACGCCTGCTAGAGCTCAAACCGCACGATATTTCGGCCCAACGCTTGGTCGAAAAGCTCCGCAAATCGCAAGACCAGGCCGATCGTTTAAAACGCGAGAAGCTGATAGAGAAAGCCAAGCAGTACCTTAAGCAATTTCGCTACGAGCGAGCCCACCAGGTTCTGACCGAAGTACCAGAGTCTGTACGAACGGAAAACTTCCTGAAGTTCTTCGACCAAGTTTCTGAACTGGCTTTTCTTTCCGCAGACCTGCGTCGCAGTTCCTATGCTGACCCAATTCTCGTTGGCATGGCAAGCCGCCTGGTCAAGATGATGCCGAAAGATAAGCAGTCGATTGACCGACTGCACAAGATCACCCAACGCTGCGAGCAGGCCCGCAAGAATCGCAACACGGCAAGCTCGTATTGGAATGAACCGCCCAAGCAAACAACCCTTGGTATTCCCGTCGACCTTTATCCACGCTTCCGTAAATTCAATACGAATGCGGTCAACGATAACGAGCACTTCGACAACTTCGCTTCCGGTTTCGTCGTCGCAACAGGACTTGCCCTGCAAGGGATCGGCGTCGCCAAGATCGAAACGAACTTGCTACCCAACAAAAGTGGTGGCGTCTTTGGTTTGATCGGGGCTGGCAAAAAGGCCCCCACCGGCGAACTTGCTTGGGGAATCGATTTAAGTAACTCCGGCTTGAAGGCAGTACTGCTGCGAAAGGAGAGCAAAGGTGAAAAGAAGGATGCCGAGACGATCATTCACATCGAACAGATGGTGAAAATCGAATACAAACGGCCTCTATCCCGGGCGGACGACGCCGACCGTCGCGGGCTGATCCAAGACGCTATCGAACAGTTTTTCAACACCGTCGGCAAAGATGTCTTCAACGACAAACGAGGCAAGCCGATTGTTTGTCTCAGCCTGCCGGCAACCGAGGTATTGGGACGCTTCCTAAGCCTTCCGCCGGTGGAGGACAAGAAGATCCCTAAAACGGTTCAATATGAAGTACGCCACCAAATCCCTTTTCCTATCGAAGAATTGTCGTGGGACTATCACGTCTGGGATGACAATCTTGCACCGGAAGAGATAGGACTGGAAAGTGGAGCCAAGCGAACCTGCGTGGTCGTTGCAACACGCTTGACCAAACTCCAAGAGCGGCTGGCATTCCTCCGCGGCCTGGGCATCACCCCCAGCCTGGTGCAAACCGATCAAATGGCGATCTACAATTTCTTTGACTACGACTTGTTCTCGGAAGAATCGTATCGCCAGCAAATGGTCGAAACCGAACAGGCTGTTGGCATTCTCGATGTTGGCTCAGATGCTAGTCACCTGATCATCTGCGGGCCGAATTCCATTTGGTTCCGCAGCTTGGAAGTTGGGGGCGAGAACTTCACGCGTATCCTCGTGCGGCAGTTAAGTCTCACCTTCTCTAAGGCGGAAGAAATCAAGAAGAAGCCTGATACGGCGGAAGAAATCTTCAAGTTGTACGACGTGATCGAACCGGTGCTTAAGAATATCTCGAAAGAAACGTCCTACTCGGTGAACACGTACGCCGGCTTAGACAAGCTCAAACTGGCCGACGTCAAACTCATAGGCGGTGGTTCGTACATGCATGGGCTTTTGACCTTTATGCAGTACGGCAAGTTCCTCGACGTATAGCCAAATCCGTACTGGTTTGACTCTATTTTCCAGTAGCTTCATCGGGTTTAACTTACAGTGCGACACATCAAACATCGGTTTAGTGTGCCGCATTGTCTTTTGGTATAAGGACTTAACGCAATACACAGAACAACGTTCAGGCTTGCATAGATGCTGTATTTCCTGCGCAAAATGCTTTCCAAACTGAATATTTCTTATTGCCAGGGGAATTTTAAACGCCTAGAATCGCACTCACCCATCTTGCAATTTCGCTCATTATTCTCATCGCCCCAATTAATCTCCTTTCGTTAATTCGAGGCTTTAGGCACATGTTGAGTCGCAAGTTGAATGGGTTCACGCTCGTGGAACTCCTAGTCGTTATCGCCATAATCGGCGTCTTGATCGCCCTGCTCTTGCCTGCGGTTCAGCAGGCCCGCGAAGCAGCACGGCGAATGCAGTGCACCAACCATATGAAGCAGCTTGGGCTGGCAATGCATAACTATCACGATACCTTCGGCCAACTGCCCCCGTGCAATTCTGACCTGACGGGCTCGCAGCGTCGCGAGTGGGGCTGGGCTCCACGCATCATGGCCCACATGGAACAAACCGCGATCTTCGATCAGCTTGAATTCGAAAAGCCGTCGTGGGACCGCCCGAGCACCTGGGATGTCTCGATGATGGACGATCCGAGTGTAACCTGTAACTACAAGTTCATGCGTATGGAACACCCACAGTTCCACTGTCCTTCTAATTCGCAGAATCATGCGGCCGACATTCAGCACGACTTCGTAAGTGACTGGGAAATCGCGGAATCAGATTATGCTGCCAACATCGGCGACTACCCCAACGAAACGGGCATCGCCGGCGTCGGCGTGACGGCTACCAACGCTGGTAACGATATCCTAATTCCGCGGGGCGTAATCGGCACCTTGGACTATGGCGCGAAGTTCTCAGAAATCACCGATGGTCTATCGCATACTTACTTACTGGGTGAATGCGTTGGGGCCTGGTCGCATTGGCAGAACTGGGGTGCCGAGTGCTTTGCGAACACGGCTTTCCCGATTAATCATCGTAACCATGAATTTCTTACTGGTAGCCTTGGTCCAACGGTGACGCATTGGCGCGAGAACATCAACTTTCGCAGTTTCCATCCCGGCGGTGCCAACTTTCTTCTTTGTGATGGCTCGGTTCGCTTTTTGCCAGAAACGATGGATGGTGCCGCCTACCGTGCCGGTGCCTCGCGCAGCGGTGGCGAAGTCGCTCAAGGCTTTCAATAACCAGGAAACCAAATAGCTTCTTTCACAAATCATCCTTAACACAAGGATACGAGCATGAAATACTCGGAATGTTTCTTGGTTCCGCTGGGAATGGTAGCAGTGTACCTGGTCGCTGGAGGCTGCTCACATCAGTCGAATTTGGGAAGCGTGCACGGTACGGTGACCTATGACGGAAAGCCTCTTAAACGTGGTGCGATCATCGTTGAAGTGGAAGGAAATCGCCCTTCCCACGGGCAGATTGAAGACGGCCAGATCCTTAACCTGTCCACGTTTACCGCCAACGATGGCGTTCCGGTTGGTGAAGCCAAAGTCGCTGTGAACTCGTTTGCCGAGCCTGACTTGGCAAACCACTTAGCTGCCAATCTTCCCTCAGATCGACCTCCGGAAACAGGCAACATCGTTTCCGGAAAGAACCAGATTCCACTGCGATATGCGAATCCAGCGACCAGTGGCTTGACCGCAACGATTAAGCCTGGGGAAAATGATCTTAGCTTTGACCTGTCAAAGTAAACAACTCAAGCGAAAAGCGATCAGCCCCTTCGACTGATCGCTTTTTTTGAGCGGTTTCCAAGACCGTACTTTATTGCAACTCAATCGTAACCGCCTTCAAACGCCCGCCAAACTTGAACGGCACATTGTACGTGTCGTTTATCGGCGTGCCGGTATCGAAGCCAATATCGGTCGTTTCGTCGGGCGTCACGCGATTGGGGATACTTTTCTCAACGCGTCCCTTGCCAACAACCTGATCGTTCGCGTAGAGCGTGACATTGGCACCGGCAAACGGCTTGTCCGCATCCGTGACGTACTGCATCTTCAGCTGGACTTTTCCGGTGGGGATCTTTTCGTCCGAAACGACCGTATAGCGATCGACACCGGCCAAATTGTAATGGTACATCAGTTTGCCGTCCTTCACGTAAAATCCGTACCCGCAGAACTCACCCCTTTGAGTGAACAATACGCCGTCGGCACCGCCATCGGGCACGACGACATCGGCGGTAATCGTGTGGCTCTTGTGCTTCAAGTCGGGGGACGAACCCTCCGTCAGGCGAAGCAAGTTCGGATAGACAAACTTGTCTCGTCCTTGCGTAAAACTAGGACGGTTGTCGACGGCCAGCCTCGCCGTCTTGCGATCATCCAACGACAACACGTTGTAGCGAGAAGCTTCGCGAAAAACAGCTTAACCAAGTCCTTAAGCTTTTCCGGCTCTTGCTTGGCTAAGTCCTAGGCCTGGCTAAAACCTTCTTCAACATGATAAAGCTCCCATGGCATTTCCAGCAGATTTGCCGGCGGGTTCTCAGAAACCCAAGGCACACCGCGCAGTGCGCTGGCCATCCAACCATCGTGGTAAATACCCTGATTTCCGAGCATTTCAAAGTACTGCGTGGTACGACGGCCTTCGGCTTTCGCGTCGTCAAACGAGTAGGCCATGCTGATCCCCTCAACCGGCTTCAGAGCGATTCCATTCAACTGAACAGGAGTCTCTACGCCCACAATCTCGAGAATCGCAGGATAGACGTCGATCACATGGTGAAACTGATCACGCACTTCACCGCGTGCCTGGATTCCTTTAGGCCACGAGATCGCCATCCCATTTCGTGTTCCGCCAAAGTGGCTGGCAATTTGTTTGGTCCACTGAAATGGCGTATACATCGCCCAAGCCCAACCAGCCGGAAAGTGATTATAGTGCTTGGCACTGCCCAGCGTGTTGTCGAGTTCACCCATTTCGTCGATCGCATCGACCACACGCCCCACTTTATTATCGGCATGCGCGGTGAAAATCGATTCTGAAAGCGTGAGAGTTAATCACTGACCCACTGATCAAGATAGCGTCTTGGCAACGTTACAGAAACCAAATTCGCGAGAACTTCAACCTGGTGCCGGACTGGCAAACCTTGCTCCTCCTACCTTTGATGCGTTTTGCGTTGATGCATCGGAAGGAGATCTCTTACTGCTGCATGGCGTAAAGAAGAATATTGGTAGCGATCCTGGCGGCATCTTCCTTGATGTACCCTTTGCATTGCAAAGAAGCGCCGCTTTCCATCGCGCAGCTCAAGTCGTTCGGGCTGAAAACAACCGCCAAGCGATTGTTGATGAACAGGCCTTCCAGTTCGGGGCTCGATTCACGACGGACCGACTGGAGGCCCCCTTCATTACTATTGCGTGTTTGAGGATCGTTGAGCGTAACGTTAGTAATATCGAAACCGCCATACCCGTTTGATAACATCGGGTGGTCGATCGGTATCGCTTCCAGCTTGGCGTCGGGGAAGATTGCTGCGATCTCGCGTCGAAACGCGGCCGTAAATGGCCTACTGGCACAGATTGAATCGGCGAAGAGGAAGCCTCCCCGCTCGATGTACTCTTTCAGGTTCTTCCGCTGCTGGGAATTGAAACCAAAATCACGCCGGCCATGCATAAACAAGATCGGGTAGAACTGGTGGGAATCGTCTTGCAGCGCGACCATCGGTTTTTCAACATCGAATCGCAGGTCAAGCTGTTCGCCAGCAACGCGAACCATATTGGCCAACGCAGCCGGGGCATCGTCCGAACCGCCCAGGTGCTGAATCTTGGCGACCTTCAAAACGTTGCGGCCTAGCTCGTCCTCGACACCGCCGTCGGTCGTTAGTTCGACCCGTTCTAGCTTGTCTTTCAGTTGCCGTCCCGTGGCATAAGCTAACACGTTGGCACCCATCGCGTTGGCCGCTTTCACTTGGCTGCGGACCTTGATCGAAATGCTTTCGTCGTCAAGAAAACTGCGGCTGCCATAAAGTTCCCAATAGCAGCTTAAGTCTTGCGGCGTGTAGACCACGCTCGTTCGGCAACATGCATCGAGCCCCCACAGCGGAACGGCGAAGTCAGGACTGACGGCCTGCTCGGCGAACCACACCGGATGATCGGGCGGCAACAGACGGAAAGTACTATCTGGTAAAATTCGCTTGAGCATAGCACGGAAGTCGGTGTCGAACTTCTGACCGCCGCAGCCAGCTTCGGCAAAGATGAATCCGCCCCCCTCGACATACTGACGCAGCAGCTCTTCTTGCTTCGGCGTGATCTGAAAGCCATCTTTCCCGCTGATCCAAATCACCGGAGATTGCAACAGATCTTCAGCGGTCTTGATCGCGTTCACATCGACAACTTGCCACGTCATCTTCTGCTGCCAGAGCCCTTCAACGTGGCGATTCAAATTGTTGAGGTCATGTCGATGCGGGTTCCAATCTTGGTTGGCCGTGTAACGCAGTTTCGAGACCAGCACCGGGCGGCGTCCCTTAGCTAGAAAGAGCAACGCGAAACTGGTCGAAACCAACGGATTGCTTTGCTCGACGACGCCGGTCCCTTTCCAGGTTCCATCCAGCGAATCTTGCCAGGCCACCAACAACTCGGCCCCTTCGCGATACCAATCGTGCGTTCCGATAAAACGACGCCCACTCAACCGTCCAACACGCTCGATACCATACAAGTAATAAAGTAGAGAATTACCGCCGCCGCCTCCCTCTGATGGATTGGTTCGCAGTGTGATGTTGCGTGCGAGCCAGTCGAAACCGCGATCGACCGAACTGTCCTTCTTCAGCGGCATACAGCAGTTAACGTGGTCGCCGTTGATTTCGGCGTCACCACTTTCCAGCCTTTTGGTAGTGATAATCATCGAGGTAATGCCGGCACAGGTCATGCTTCCAGTACCAGGAGCATTGGGCAGATATCCCCATGATCCACTGCCGTTTTGCATTGAATCCCAGCGGAGGAAAGCTCGACGCCAGGTTTGCTCTTTCACGGTGGCTCCGTGTTCGGCCGCTTCGTCCAAAGCCAACAATGCAAACTGACTATTACTGTTATCGCCACCGCCTCCCCCTTGTCGCGGGGAACCATACGACCAAAGCCCAGCTCGTTCGCCAGATTCGATCTGAAAGCTTTCCAGAAGTGCCGCGTTCGACTTAATCAGTTGCAGGTCTTTCTGCGGATCGACTGCGCAGAAAACCATTGTCTGGAGTGCCAACGCGTAGGTCTTATCGGCCCGCGTACTACGCAAAGAAGTGAGTGCTTTCTGGATTGCCGGATCATCTTTCGCAACGCCTGCTTCTAAAAGTGCCAAGGTGACTAGCGAGGTCACCCCGCCCTTAAATTCTGCGTAGTCCTGCCAGCTTCCGTCTTGTCGCTGATTTGACTTGAGATAACGGACTGCTTTATCCATCGCGTCGCGGACATTTTGGGGAGTCACCCCACCGCGCGCAGCGGCTCGTTGCGCCTGAACAGCCGGCACAATCAGAAAGATCGCTGCAATCAGCGTGCAGTAGCTAGTGATTCTCAGTGGGAACAAACGAGAGCTCCTCCGGGACACGTCGCGTTGGCTTCTTTTCATCTTACGTCTGCCTGCGGTGGGCACAAGCGAAATGCAGGTACGTTGTTTCCATCGAAGCACGTTTCTACAATCACTTGGCAAGGCGGAGGGTTTTGCTGGAAAGGAACCAAACCTTTTCCCCTGCGTAACTTACAATTACCCGGCTAATCAATTTAATTGTCGACATCCGGTCCCCTCTCCCCAAAGAGGCGAGGGAACCGGATGTCGACCGATACCAAACATAGCGTCACTTAATCACCATCGACGATCCCCCATCTGAGACAAGGCGTCTATTGTGGGCAAAACCAGAAACCTGGGCGAAGTTCTTCAAGAGTTCAAACAACAACGCATCGTCATGCAGCAGGAGCTGCAGAAGGTGATCGTCGGCCAGGACGAAGTCATCGAGCAACTCTTCGCGGCCATTTTTACGCGCGGGCACTGCTTGCTGGAAGGGGTGCCAGGCTTGGCGAAAACGCTGATGGTAAGCACGTTGGCTAAAGTGCTCGACATGCAGTTCAAGCGAATCCAGTTCACGCCCGACCTGATGCCATCGGACATTACCGGTACCAACGTGCTGGAAGAAGACGAAGATGGCCGCCGCAACTTCCGCTTTGTCGAAGGGCCTGTCTTCACCAACATTCTGCTGGCCGACGAAATCAACCGCACGCCACCCAAGACCCAGGCCTCGCTTCTGCAAGCGATGCAGGAACACGAAGTCACCGTCGGCCGCGAGACGATGGACCTGCCAGAGCCATTCTTCACCATCGCCACGCAAAACCCGATCGAGCAAGAAGGGACCTATCCGCTGCCGGAAGCCCAGCTCGACCGATTTATGTTCAACATCATCATCGACTACCCTTCACTGGACGAGGAAGAAAAGATCCTCATGGCCACCACACGGCAAGAGAAGGTCGAAGTCCGCAAGGTGTTTAGTAGTCGAGCGATCCTCAACATTCAAAAGCTCGTCCAATCGGTGGCCGTCAGCGAATACGTCATCAAGTATGTTGCCAGGCTTGTACGGGCAACGCGGCCGCGCGATGCCGAGGCCCCTGCTTTCATCAAGGAACTGGTCGACTGGGGTGCCGGTCCGCGTGCCGGACAGAACCTGATTAACGGCGGCAAAGCGATCGCTGCCATGGAAGGCCGCTTTTCGGTCGCCATTGAGGACGTGAAGAAGATTGCCATCCCTGTGCTGCGGCATCGTATCGGCACGAACTTTCAGGCCCAGGCCGAAGGGATGACCAATGTCGACATCATCGAAAAGCTGCTGAGAGAAGTCCCGGAACCCAAAATCGAAAAGTTTGAACGTTGACCAATGCTGAAAGTTATCTGAAGCCAGAGGTGATCCGCCAGATCTCGCGTCTCGATCTGCGCGCCCAGTTCGTGGTCAAAGGGTTCTTGCAGGGGCTGCATGCCAGTCCTTACCACGGGTTCTCTGTCGAGTTCAGCGAACATCGCCGCTACGAGCAGGGAGACGACCCGAAGGACATCGACTGGCTGGTATACGCCAAGACCGACCGATATTACATCAAAAAGTTTGAAGCGGAAACAAACATTACCGGCTATCTGGCGATGGACTTGAGTCGTTCGATGGCCTACACGTATCGCCAGGAGATGACCAAGTTCGACTACGCGATTAGTCTGGCCGCCGCGTTATGCTACTTGATGGTCCATCAGCAAGACCCGGTCGGCCTGGTGACGTTCGACACGAAAATCCGGGCCAGTCTTCCCCCAAAATCGAAGCGAAAACAGCTGGGCGATATCCTCTCGCTCCTGGCCAATTTGAAGCCGACCGGCGAGACTGATATCGCACATAGTCTTTCGCAGTTGGCCGCGATGCTGAAGCACCGCAGCGTGGTGATGATTTTTTCGGACCTCCTGGCCGATCCTGACGAAGTGATGAAAGCCATCTATCAGCTGCGTCACCGCAACAACGACGTCATCTTGTTTCACATTCTGGATGAAGCGGAAGTGACGTTCCCGTTCGACGGGATGGTCGAACTGGAAGATCCGGAAACCAAAGAGCGGATGAAGGTCGACGCCAGCAACTACCGCAAAGACTACGAGAAAGAGGTCAAGGCGTTTCGCGACAAGTATCGCCAAGATTGTTTTCAGGCCGGGGTCGATTATGTGGAACTCGACACGAGCATGCAGTTCGACAAAGCCCTGACCGAGTACCTCATCAGCCGCCAATCAAGGTTTTGATCTATGCAGTTCGCCAACGTCGGCCTGCTGCTGGGAGGCCTACTTGTGGCCGTGCCTGTCATCTTGCATTTGGTGATGCGGCAGCAGCCGAAACAACTCGAGTTTCCTGCCCTACGTTTCGTCAAGCAACGCAGCGTCCAAAATACGCGCCGCCTGCAACTAAAACATTGGGTGCTGCTCGCTCTGCGGTGCTTGGCCGTGCTGGCTTTGGTGGCCGCGTTGGCCCGCCCTGGCGTTGCTTCGGCAGCACTTGGCCGGTGGGTGCTCTCGGGCTCGCTCAGCGTAATTCTGTTGATTGGCGTCTTCGTTTCCCTTGCCGCCTGGCTGGCCGGCAGTAGCCGCATGTTGGCTTATATCCTGACCGGTATCACCGCGATGGTAGGCATGGGCGCGTTAGTCTCAGCACTGATGGCCATGTCCAGCAGTTCGGGGCCCATTGTCGGAGAGCAGGAGGCCCCGGTCGCCGCGGTAATCATCTGCGACACATCACCGCGAATGCTTTACCGGCACCAAAATCAAACACGATTGGAGAAAGCCCAAGAGCTGGGAATGTGGCTTACTTCGCAGTTGCCGGAAGACAGCCAGATGGCCGTTCTCGATCAGCGAACCCCGTCGACGATATTCGCGCCTGACCGCGGAGCCGCACGTCAGGTACTCCAGCGACTGGAGATCGCCGTGGGCGGGCAATCCTTGATCGAGCTAACTCAAAACGCGCTCGAGATGCTGGAAAGCAATGAGCTTGCTCGCAAAGAGATCTACATCCTGACGGACCTGGCTGCTCCGGCTTGGGATACCAACCAGGCCCAGCGTCTGAAAGCCACGCTCGCCGAACAACCGGACATTCCTCTTTATATTATCGACGTGGGTGCCGATGACGTCCAAAACGTCGCCATCAGCGACCTGGCATTATCAGCCGAGAGCATGCCGGAAAACCATGACGTCACGCTACAGGTCGAAGTCGTATCGGATGGAAGCAGCCAGGCGCAGACACTGGAAATGTTCGTGGAAGAGGTCGACGACAAGTTACCCATCGTCGAGAACGGCGAACTGATTGCCCCTGCAGCTACCCGTCGCAATCGCCAGACGATTGAACTAGCCGACGACGAGCCACGCAGCGTGAGCTTTCGGCTTACCGGACTGGAAGCTGGCACGCACCACGGCTGGATCCAACTGGTCGGCGAAGATGGCCTAGGGGCCGACAACCGGCGTTGGTTTACCATTGAAGCCCGCTTGCCGTGGTCGATGCTGGTCGTCAAGTCCGACAACGCGGTCAGCGATCGCCTGGTCGATGCGTTGGCCCCGCCCAGTTTCCGTGAATCGGGACGTGCGGCTTTCAAGATCGATGTCATCTCACAAAGCGAACTGACGCCTGCCAAGATGGAGGCCTATCAAGCGATTGCCCTCTTGGACCCGGCTCCGATGCCTGACGCGACTTGGCAGGCTCTTTCCAGCTATGTCAGCCGCGGCGGAGGCCTGATGATGCTTTTGGGTCGCGCTGCAGTGAAAGCAGACTTCAACACTGAAGCCGCTCAAAGCATTCTACCAGGGAAGCTGTCGCGGCAATGGCGGGCAGGTAACCGTGAATGGTTTCTAGCCCCTTCCGAATATCAGCATGCAGTCCTTTCTCCGTTTCGCGGCAGCGGGGCGTCGGTCCCTTGGCGCGACTACGCGGTCGATCGATTTTGGTCTTTCGATGAAATGGACGACGACATCAACGCGATCGTCCCGTACAGCAACGGCACGGCAGCTTTGATCGAACAACGGATCGGCGATGGGCTTGTCCTAACGCTGACGACCTCGGTCTCAGATCCGCGCGGCGATGCGTGGAACAAATTGTTCACGGGGCTCGATACCTGGCCGTTCTTCGTGTTATGGAATCAAATGGCGAGGTACGTCGTGCAAGGCGGCGACAATCACTTCAACTATACCGCCGGCGAGATGGCGACGCTGAAAACCGAACCAGGCAACGAGACGGCGACCCACCTGCTGTTCACCCCCAACGGCATCGATCCGCAGGAAGTCGTTCCGGATTCCGGCACGATTACCATTCCCTTTACCAGCAGCCTGGGAACGTATCGCGTGCGTCCATTGAGTGGCGGCAAGTCGATGGGCTTTAGCGTTAACCTTCCACCGTATGCCACACGTATGGACAAGCTGACCGAAGCCGACCTGGATGACCTCCTCGGCCCGGGCCGTTATCGTTTGGCTCGCCAGCAAGAACAGATCGTCCGCGAACAAGGCAAGGCCCGCTTAGGCGTACCGCTGTTCCCGTGGCTGATGCTGATCGTGGTGATCGTCTTCGGCCTGGAGAATGTATTGGCCAATCGTTTTTACCGACAAACACCTAGCGAAACTTAACCACTGAAGAAGAAGAGCAACCACGAATTACACCGATGGTCACAGCTCTTCCTTTTCCTAAGCAAGAAACATGTCGTACTGGTACCTGCAACCTTTGGGCGAAAGCTATCTCCTGGTGGGGATATTGGTCTTCGCGCTGGTTGCGCTGTTGGTACTTCGGCCACAGTTTCAAGGACTGACTCCTCAACGGCATTGGCTCCTCACAGGGCTTCGCTTTGCGGTGATCTTGCTGATCGCTTTAACGCTGCTTCGTCCGACGTGGGTTCGCTCGATCAAAGAGACTCAGAAATCGCTGCTGGTGTTGATGTTCGACTCGAGCCGCAGCATGACGGTGCCGGACGCAGGCGACGGCGTCCCGCGCTGGGAAGCTCAGAAACAAACACTTCAGCGTTTAGCCCCTGAACTAGACGCGCTCGGCGACGACATCGACGTCGCCATCTATCAGTTTGATGAAAACGCCACGCCGCTTGAATCCACCGACGGCCAGGTCCAGTTCCCCAATAGCCCCGACGGGCGCTTCACTGACATCGGCAGTTCGATTGCCCAGGTTATGCAGCAAAACATCGGCAAGAAGCTGGCCGGCGTGATTCTTCTTTCGGACGGAGCCCAGCGGGTTTATTCGCCCCAGGTCGAAATGCAGCAAGCGGCACGCGACTTAGCGAGATTGGATACGCCGCTACACACCGTCACCTACGGCAAAGCGATCGATCCTTCCCAGGCCCGCGACGTCGCCGTAGAAACCTTGGCCGACCATTACACCGTGTTCGTGAAAAACGAACTGGCGATTAAAACCTCGGTCCGCATTCAAGGCATGGCCAATCTACCGGTCCCGGTACAGTTGATCATGGAAGATTCCCAAGGCCAGAAAACCATCATCGAAACGCAAGAGATCACCACGTCTAAGGTCCAGGAAACACTCGACGTGACCTTTCGCTACACGCCGCAGCAATCGGGACAGTTTAAGCTAAGCATTCTGGTGCCTGATCAAGACGGCGAGCTGGTCACCAAAAACAACGTGCTGAGTGCTTACTTGAATGTCTTGGAAGGGGGACTCAAGCTGCTGTATCTGGAAGGACGCACGGTCGATCGGCCAGAGCAAAAGTGGCTGCGTCAGGTCGTTGCCGAGTCGGCCGACATGGAACTCGACTTCCGCTGGATTGATCGACGACGACGCAATCAGTGGCCGGTCAATTTGACCGAAGCTATCGAAAAAGGGAAATACGATGTCTATATCATTGGCGACGTCGACTCGTCGGCGTTAAGCCCCGAAACGATCGATCTGCTGGCCCAGCAGGTTGAAGAGGGCAAAGGTCTGATCATGCTTGGCGGTTTTCATTCCTTCGGGGCTGGCGGCTACCAATCCACTATCTTCCAAAACGTGCTGCCGGTCGAGATGAGTCGCTTTGACCGGCAGGACTTCGATGCCCCAATCCGTACCGACATGCACCTGCCAGGGCCGATCACGATTGTCGCCACCGAGAACCACTTCTTGTCTTCGCTCGGAACCGATGCCGAAGGAACCCCGGCTTTGACGGCCGTGCCGGGGCTGTCCGGGGCCAATAAAGTCACCGGACCTACGCAGCGGGGAATAACGATCCTTGAAACGCAAAGTGGCAGTCCGCTGCTGGTGGCCGGCGAATATGGTCTCGGTAGGACGCTGGCCTTCACCGCCGATAGCACGTGGCGGTGGGTTATGGCCGGCAAGAGCGACATCCACAAACGCTTCTGGCGGCAGATTATCTTGTGGCTGGCCAAGAAGGATGGACTCGAAACACGCGATGTGTGGGTCCAGCTAGAGCAGCGGCGGTATGTCCCTGGGGCACCGATTCGCTTTACGGCGAGTGCCAACTCTCAAAGTGGCGAGCCACTGCGCGACGTGACGTTCGAGTCGACGCTGATCTCTCCTGACGGCAGCCGCACGAGCATTCGCACGCTTCCCGGAGATAGCGTCATTGAAGGAAGTCTCGACGCCGGCGAAGCGATGGGAGACTACACCATTGAAGTCGTCGCCAAGCAGAACGGCACGAGCGTTGGCACCGGCCTGGGACGCTTTTTTGTTTATGATCAGGACCTGGAACTGAGCGACCCTTCAGCCAGGCCGTCGCAGTTGGCGGCGTTATCCGCGATCACCAAAGAAGTCGGCGGGCGAACCTGGACGCCGGAAGAGCTGCCGCAACTGCTCGATCAAATCAAGAACCGCCCACCGGAAACCGAAGTCGAAGTGCAAACCAAGTGGACCTGGCCCGAATCGGGACGCGATAGTTGGATCAACCTGCTGCTGATTGTCGGTTTGCTCGGCTGGGAATGGTATCTCAGAAAACGGTGGAGCATGGTCTGACGTAGGGTTATATTGTGGCCTCTACCTCGACTTAAATGTTCCCTAGGAGGCAAACCGTGTCAGACGATTGGAACGCATATCTCACGCAGATCGAAGACTCTATTGCTTCGATTCTATTGGACATGGGTATCGTCTCCGATGTTCCCGATCCGCAGCGCAAATGGCTTGTCCGGGTGCTGATTCCTCTCCAGCAACCCGATGACTACGGGCTGACATCAAATGAGGAATTCGCCGCAATCCAACCTTTAGAAGAAGGCATCGTCGAGACGATTGAGGAAGCACTCGATGCGGTCCATGTTGGCTGCATGACACACAATGGACGGCGGGATATTGTGTTCTATAGCCCAACGTTTGAAGGAATCGACGTGGCACTTGCTCCGGTCATGCAAGAGCACACCACGTACGAACTACGAAGTGGCTACCAAGAGGATGCAGAGTGGGGTTTCTATTTTGAAATCATGTACCCCACTCCGTACGAAATTCAGTCGATGCAAAACTGTTCGGTACTTCACAACCTACTCGAGGCCGGAGATACGCTCGAAAAAGAACGCCTCGTATCCCACTGGGCCTATTTTCCAAGCGAACAATCGCGAGCGCAGTTCATCTCGTCGGTCCAGGAAAAAGGGTTTCAGATCCAACAGGAAAACCTGCGAGAAGAAGCAGAGCAACCCAATCCGTATGGTGTGCAGATCGAGCGTGTCGATCATGTCGATCAAGCTTCCATCGACCAAGTAAGCATTGAACTGTTCGATCTGGCCCAGTCCCTAGGCGGCACCTACGACGGCTGGGAAACGAAGGTCATCAAAAGCGAGTGAGAATACCGCGGCGGATCCCCCTGCGACAAGGGATCCGCTCACGGCTTCTGCTGGAGAGAATGGGGGCGATGCGAGCATCGCGTTGGTTTATGAACCGGGCCGCTTTAATACCCGGCGGAGTTCGTTTGCCTTGAGCAACAGTTTGATGACGGCTCCATCCAGCTGACGTCCATCCAGGAGCACGCGTCCGGTAATCTCGCTGGCTGAGTTACCGCATCCGGAACACAACATCAGCACCAAGGCCATCCCCACACTGGCTTCCACAGGGTTCCGAGTCATCAATTGCAATCCTCGATCGATCATGGCTGACTTACCTCGTTCACGGCCAAATACCGCGATTTAAGGATCGATTTTAAGACTGCCGGGATGCTACGAGGACTCAGCGTCCTGTCCCTAAACGGGAAGCTCAAACTCGGATCGAGCTTACTTCGAGTTCCAGCCAACATCCCCTCGCTTTGCGGAAATTGTCCCGCTTGAAATGGGTGCCGTGAAAGCTGGCTGGCGCTGAGCGCTGGCAAGCACGTCGCAAAATGCTAAAGAAAACGTTTTCACAAGTCATGGTTGATACCGAGTATCAATATCGCTATAAACTAACAGAGCGTTAGCCAGTGTCAACGACATCAGCGAATTTTCCTCGGTTCCCTTCCCGCTTCGTATGCCTCGAAAAGCTTTCGCATGAACACCTCGGATCAAGACCAAAAGGCACCCACGCCTACGCCTGAACCTGCCACGCTATTAAAGCGCACCATCCAATCCGAAGAGATCATGGCCGGTGAAAAAGAAGTTTGGATCCAGCACGGCGATGCGGTTTATCGTTTGTGTGAAACCAAGTCAGGGAAGCTCATTCTACAAAAGTAGAAGGCGCCGACACGAAAGGACGTTCGCGTCCAGAGCGCAGCCGTTGTCGATAATACTGCAGTCCGGGGATGAAGAAACTGGCCGCCGATACGACACCAAAGAGGAGATGGGCCGCATCAGGGTACAAGGCCATCGGCACGCTGCACGCAAACAAGGCCATCGCCTGAAAGTAAAACCAGCCTGTCAGAATGCCTCCCTTGATTAAGAAGACCATTCCCGAAATCACCGCCAACAGCGGCGATAGCTCGAGGGGTGCCAGGCCCAACAGCCATTCGATCGGAAAAAGACACGCCACGCCAATCATGCCGGCGCCCCAGACGTGTGCAATCTGACGCTCGACAAACGTGACCGGGCCCATTCTTCGTCGCAGATACCAGAAGCATCCGGCCCAGATTCCAGAGATGACTGTCCAAATAGCAATGTAATGCCAGCGATGACCGTCGTTGTTCCACTGTAGAATCTGTGTCATCACGCAGCAGATAAACAGAACCAAGCTGTGCCACATCCATAGCAGGCCCCAATTCTCGAGAACCTGGGCGTTGTGCGTCTCGCGAAACAACCGGGAAACAACTTGGAAGAACTGACCGCTGCGTGCCGAGATAGCCTCGTCGTTCAGGTACGCTTCAAAATCCAGGCAAAGCATCTGCGCATCGGGATATCGCAGGTCCATCGGTTTCTGCAGACAGCGCAGCGTGATCATCTCTAGATCGCGATCGACCTTTGGGTTAACCTGATGCGGAAACGGTGGATCTTGCTCTAGCACCTTCAGCAGCACGTCGACTGGCGTTCTCCCTTGAAAAGGAGGCTGCCCGGTAATCATGGCGAACAAAATCGTTCCCAAACCATAGACGTCGCTACAAACCCCTACGGCCCCCCGGTCGCCGCTGGCCTGCTCTGGGGCCATGAACGCTGGCGTACCGATGATTGCCCCGCTACGCGTAATGCTATCGACATCGCTGGTCACCTGCTTGGCAAGACCAAAGTCCGTGACCACAGGGCGATCATTTTTATCGATCAGGATATTGGACGGCTTTAAATCGCGGTGCAAAATCCCATGCTGATGGGCCTCGTGGACCGCACTCGAGATGATCCGCATCATCCGCGCCGCTTCCTTTGCAGGCATCGGCCCACGCGTCAGCCGCTGCGCAAGTGTCTCTCCTTCAATGTACTTCATGCTGAAGTAATATCGTCCGTCGCGGTGCCCCACTTCGTACACTGGGACAATGCCAGGGTGGCTCAATCGTGCGGCCGACTCGGCTTCGGCCAGAAAGCGGCTCAGTTCGTCCTCGGAAGCAAGCTGCGCCTTGAGGATCATCTTCACGGCCACAATGCGGTTCAGACTTACCTGCAGTGCTCGATAAACGACCCCCATCCCACCCCGGCCGATTTCCTCGAGCAGTTCGTAGTCTCCAAAGCGAAGCGGAAGCTTTAACTGGGAAAGCTTCTCGGGGATCGGTTCGTCGCTTACGCTGGGGCTCGTAATTGAAGCATTGAGCGCCACGGCATCAGCTAACATCACCGCGCCCCACACTTCTTTCAGATCTTCGGCCAGGTGTGGATACTGCGTGGCGACGGTATCCAGGTCGACCATTTCACCGCGATGCACGCGCTGAGTCAATTCGTCGAGAAGCTCGGCCAGTTGTTCGTCGATTTGATCCCGGTCGGTGGCCATGCTCTCGCGTTGACTCAAAGAAGAATTACTCGTCGACGGCCGTCGGACCCAATAACGTTCGCAAACGGCGAATGGCCCGCAGATATCGCATACTGGCCGCCGCTGGGCTCAGATCGAGCGCCGCGGCCACATCCTGGTTCGAAAGCTGCTCGAAGTGTCGCATAATTACGACTTCTCGGTCTTGATCGTCTAATTCTTCAATGGCGGCTTGAAAGCGGACGTGCAGCTCTTGCATGGTCGCGGCCGCCCCGGGCGTCGTATTCTGGTCGCACAATTGAGCAGCCAAATCGACCGACGACTGATCCATATTGAATCCGACGTTCATATTTTGTTCGCGGTCGACACTTCGTTTTCCGCTAACCCGATGACGGCGATGGGCATCGATAATTCGATCTTTGGCCATGTGCCGTAGCCACAGATGGAACGGCATTTTCGGGTTTTCCAGATAATCGGCCAACCGGCGATTGGCATCGACCAGAACCTCTTGGACAATATCACTAGCGTCGACGCGTTGCTGAATCCGCTTATCCAGTCGCATTTCGATCATTCGGCGAAGAGAATCGCGATGACGCTGTAAAAGGGCATCCCGAGCGGAAGTATCCCCGTCTCGGGCACCTTGAAGGAGCTGCTGCGTTTTGTCAGTTTCCGGCCACATATATTTATTATTTTGAACGAGGGGGGCCTCCAGCAAGCCACCAGAATAGAATTCCGGAGGAACTGCCCCCACATTAACCGATAAAACCTGCCAATCTGGTGTTAAATCGCAACCGTTCTGTTAAAAAATCGGTGCCCAGCCTAAATCGTTTTGGCAGGTCATCTCGTCTAACTATCCGTAAGGGCCCATTGTGGAGCAATCGCGTCGCGCAAGCAGTACCCCCCCTGCGGAAAACCGTGGGGATACGCTGGAGACCCATTTTTCGGGTCTTCACGGGGAACTATTGGGTACGCTGTACCACTTGTTGGGCAATATGGATGATGCTCACGATGCCCTCCAAGAGACTTTCATCAAGTGCTGGCGTCACCGTGAACAATTACCCGAAATAGAAAATGTAAGGGCGTGGATCTTCCGCATTGCCGTGAATACGGGTCGCGATATGCGGATGACAGCCTGGCGACGCAAACGTCAGGCATTAGGTGACGAGCAGCAAGTCGTTCCCAGCAAAGAGCCGACTCCCGAATACCACGCCCACAGGTCCGAGCAAATGGAACGTTTACGGATTGCCGTATCTGAGCTCCGTGATGAAGAACGGGAAGTCTTCCTGCTTCGTCAGAACGGTGACCTCACGTACGAAGCAATCGCCGAAACGCTTTCCATTCCCCTGGGAACTGTCAAAACCCGCATGCGTATGGCCCTCTCGCACCTGAGAGAACACCTAGCCCCCCAAGAGTCACCACGGAAGAATCCTTTGTAAGCTATTGATCCTCAATTGAATTAACCTAAACCTAAGCGAATCCTCAAAACCGAATTCGGGAACACCTCGACCCAACAGAATCGAACGTAGTAAGAGAGCAATGGACGAACGCGAACAAATCCAGCAGCAGATGCTGGAACTGATATACGGCTTACTCTCGGACCAGCAGTCCGCAGAGCTGGTCGATCGTATCAGTTCCGACGGGCAGTTGGCACGCGAAT
This sequence comes from Bremerella alba, assembly GCF_013618625.1. NCBI lineage: Bacteria > Pseudomonadati > Planctomycetota > Planctomycetia > Pirellulales > Pirellulaceae > Bremerella > Bremerella alba. The sequence continues at coordinate 457,382 of NZ_JABRWO010000001.1, forward strand.
ATGCCGAGCTCAAGGAACAGACCGAACTGCTGGCCGAAGTCACCCAGGCCAATACGCAGCCTCCCAACTACGACGACTGGAAACGGCAAGCAGACGACGATCGCCCCACACCAAGCACTCCGGCGGCCATGTGGGCTTCGCGCACGCTACAAGTCGTCGCGGCCCTGGCAGCCTGTTTACTGATTGCGGCGTTCGGCTACCCGATGCTAAGCATCGACCAGCAAGACCAAACGCTCGCGTTCGCTCAGCAGAAGGAACACTTGGCGAAAAACTTCCTGAGCGTCTCGGTCACTGGGCCCTCGTTAATGGCGGCCGAAGTTCGCAACGACTTCTTCGTCTCGATTGAAGACGCCGATTCGCAGCCGGTCGACGCCGAAGTCGAGTACACGTTTAAGAATCCGGAAGGGGCGACCGTTTACTATGGCCTGACCACGGCCACCAATGGTCAAGTCGTTTGCCAGATTCCCGCCGACGAAGTCTCGTATGCTGCGAAGCTTGAAGTGGTGGCCCGGCACGAGCAAGCGAAGAGCACGCTCGACATCGACGTGAAGGCCGCCCCCCCCAAACCAATCGCCGTTCTGCAAACCGACCGCGAAATCGCCGAGCCAGGCGAAATGGTCAATTTCCGCGCCGTGGTGCTCGATCCACAAACCAATCGCGACCAGTCCGCGAATGTCGATTTCGTTTACAGGCTTCCCAATCAGCGAGGGCTCAATCACATTGCCAGCGCCGAACGTGCGACGCTTCAAGGGGTTGCTCAAGGCCAGATGCAAGTTCCAACGGCCAATGACTTCGACAATGTCGAACTGGGTATCCAAAGTCCTCAGCTACAAAACAACTATCAGCAGCGTGCGTTGCCTATCGCCGATGCCAGCGCGAAAGACCCAGCAGGCCTAGCTCGACTTAGCACTCGTCAATACGGCGCCTACCAGGACAACACTTTCGGTGCTTACGGCGGCGGTGCGCCCTCGCAGATTGCCGCCAGGCCGGAAGGTGGCAACCTGGTCGCAGGCGTGTCGAATCGCTTGCGATACTTGGCCACGCGCGATCAAGCCAGCGGCAATCGCGCTCGGATGCAGGTTCGTGGAGCGGAAGCCAAGCAGGTCGCCGAGACCGACAAGCCGGATCAAGACTATGGCTACTTCGACTTCGTCCCGCAGCCGATGCAGGACTACACCGTGGAAGTGGTCGAAGAAAATCAGGCACCGCTGGAAGAACAAATCGCCCAGGCCCAGTCGCTACCGGCCGCGATGCAGATCAACAACGGAGTCGCCCCTGCGAACCAGCCGCTGGAAGTCGAAGTCCGCGTTGCTCAAGCCAACAGCACGCTGGCCCTGGTCGCCAGTGACGGACACAACACCATCGGGCACAACCTCTGGGATGTCGGTGTTAACGCTCCGATCACACAGCCGGTGCAACTCAACTTGCCAGCGGAAGCCAGTGGTGCGCAGCGAGTGCAGCTCTTCAGCGTGCCTCAGCAAGACGACGCAGGAGACTCGGTCGCCGAGCCGCAGCTGATCGCCGAACGAATCATCTATCGCATTCCCGTGCAGCGTTACGATATCGACGTCGAAGGCCTGCCGGCACAAGCCGATCCGGGGCAAAGCTTGAACGTGCAGGTCAGCGTGACCGACGAATTCGACAGCCCCGCTCAGGCCACTCTGGGTGTCCAGATGGAACGCGTGACCGACTTACTCCCCCGGTCGCAGCAGCCGCTGGGTCTGGAAGGAGAATGGTTCTTTAATCGTCGCGTGCAAGTTCCAGCCACCGCTGCAGCCCTTCCAGAAAACATCCGCGATCTCGAACAAGACAGCGTCTGGTTCGATCAGGTCCTGGCCCTTTCGACGTGGAAGGAAGAATCGGTCGGACCGACTTCCGATACCTCGGAGATGACCGCTCGTGTTCCAGAGGAAGCGGACACGGCATCGGCTGCAACGCAAGCCAAGTTGCCAGTCATGCGACGATCCAACAAAAAGATCGTTCAGTCGGAATACCAAACCGCGCTCGCCGCCGTGCATGCCGATTGGGAGTCGCAACTGGAAGACATTCGCCAGACGTCGAGTTGGATGCTGACCGTCGCTGGCGGAATCTTGGTGGTCTGTTTGATTGGCTTGGCCGTCGTTCAAGGCCTGCCGAAGATTGGTGTTTGGGGGCCAGGCCTATTGGTCGCCTTGGGAGCCGTACTGTGGGGAATCTTCTCGCTCAATCTGGCCCTTCCAGAAATGAACGCCCCTTCGGCGAGCCAGACTGAGATGGTCGCTTTGAACGATGCCATTGAGAAGCGAGAGACCCCACTTGCGAAGGCATCTCAAGACCTGCCAAAGGAACGCCAGGCCGATGGCGCGGTCATCCCGATGGCTGACGACAACGCAGCGGCTTCATCTTTTGCTGCTGGTAGTATGTCCGCTAACGCTCCTCAGATTCGCCCTGCTGTCGAACTGCAACGCAATGGCCAACCGTCACAAAAAGCTCAAGTCGAACTGCGATCGGGCCCGGCCCGCTTTGCTCAGCCCACGGCCGGAGGCATGCGAGAGCCCTCGAATGATGCTCCCGGCGGATCCCCCCTGTCGGCTCCTGCTAACGCAAGTAACGCCGAAATGCGAGGTGCCGGCATGGAAAGCTTTGGCGCGACACCGCGTTTGATGAGATCGCAACCAGAACCTTCGCCCCAAGCGGAAGCTCCTGCGGATAATGATGCCAACGATCCTCAAGCCGATGCGGTAGAAATTGAGTCCGCCGAAAGCGTGATGGGGCGTTCGGGCGATCCACAGAGCGAAACCGAAACGCTTCGATCCGAACCCGTTCTTTGGCAGCCTCGTTTGACGACCAATCCCGACGGCCAAGTCAACATCCCGGTGCAATTGCCGCGGCAGCCTGGCCGGTATCGCCTGCTGATCGACGCCCATGGTTCGGGACGTTTAGGCACCGTGGTCCGGTACGTTGAGGTGCGGCTGCCTAGCCTCGCGGCTCCTGTTCCGGCCGCCCCTAAGAAAGCTGCGAACTAACAGCACGCCAGCTGTAGCGGTTCTGCGGATCGCATCGGCTATCGGCCGATCGCGAAGACACATTTCCCGGTGGCTTCTCTCCTAACCGCTTCATCGCGGCTGACAATAGAGAAACTTTCTTCCGCTGCGTCGGGGTCATGAGCTTGTGGATCTTCCAGTTTGGCAAATCATTTTGCTGGCCGTTGTGCAGGGCATAGCCGAGTTCCTGCCGATCAGTTCGTCGGGCCACCTCGTGGTTCTGGCGACGCTGCTGGGTGCCGATGCCGAAACGTTCGACCTGGTCGAGCTCAACATTGTGTTGCATGCCGGCACGCTAGGCTCGATCCTGGTTGTCTATCGTCGACACCTCTTCGAGGCGCTAACCACAGACTGGCGGATCCTGTTTCTGCTGGCCTTGGCAACCTTACCGGCGGTGATTGCCGCTGTCGTTTTGAAACTATCTGGCGGAGATGCGCTACTTGAATCTCCCTTGGTCGCTGGGATGTGCCTACTGGTGACCGGTGTGATCCTGTTGCTTTCGCAGCGATTGAGCCAGAACGAACAAATGTACGAAGCGACCACTTGGGGCCAAGCCTGGTGGATTGGTTGCGCCCAGGCCCTTGCCATCTTGCCTGGTATATCTCGCAGTGGATCGACCATCTGCAGCGGTCAGGCGTTGGGACTTTCGCGTGAAGCCGCCGCGACCTTCTCGTTTTTGATGGCGGTGCCGGCGATTCTTGGAGCGATTGTTTTAGAGCTGGCCAAGTCCCTCTCACAACCAGCGGAAGCCAACAATGGGCTGCCGGCCTGGCTGTTGCTGCTGGGAGCTCTGGTCTCTTTTGCAGTAGGCTGGGCATCGCTGGTCCTGTTGCTGCGGATCGTTCAGCGGGGACGACTGCACTGGTTCGCGTGGTGGTGTCTGGCAGTCGGGTTGTTTGTTCTCGTGTGGCAGACGACGATAAGATAGTTGTCGTTCGTCTCTCCCTTTCCGCTGAAGTGGTCTACTAATCTGATGCAACTGACGGAACTTCACCAGCAACTACTCAGCCAAGACCCAAAGGTCGACGCCTACGCCGAACGGCTTGTGGCCGCGTTGCTCGAAGGGGCTTTGTCGCTGCGAGCAAGTGATGTGCACCTTCAGCCGGCCCCCAACAGCTACCAAATCAAAATCCGCATCGATGGTGTCCTTCAAACGCTGGGAGAGATCCCTCGCGGAGAAAAGACGGACGCGGCCGCCCGGCTCAAGATTCTCGCCGGCCTGTTGACCTACCGCACCGATATTCCTCAAGAAGGACGCGTCAGCGACCTTACGTTTGGTCAGGAAGTCCGTGTGAGCACCTTCCCGGCGCTGCATGGCGAACGGGTCGTCATTCGGATCCTCTGGCAGCAAGACGAACTCCAAGAGCTGAGCGACCTGGGGCTGCCCACGCACATTGCCCACGATCTCGCCACGCTGCTGAAAGAGTCCTCCGGGATGATCCTCATCGCCGGCCCGGCCGGCAGCGGCAAGTCGACCTCAGCCTATGCCTGCCTCCGGCATATCGTCGCCGAGCAACATGGCGGACGGAGCATCGTGACGCTAGAAGACCCCATTGAATCCGAAATCCCTGGTATCTCGCAAAGTCATATCCGCCCCAACGCAGGCTTTGATTTCGCGACAGGTCTGCGAAGCCTGATGCGGCAAGACCCGGAAGTAATCCTGGTGGGTGAGATTCGCGATCCGGTCACGGTCGAAACAGCGATGCAGGCCAGTCTTACCGGACAGCTTGTCCTCAGTACGTTTCACAGTGGCAGTGCGGCCGAAGCGATCCGGCGGTTGATCGACATGGGCATTCCCACTTACATGATTCAAAGCGGGCTGCTGGGTGTGCTGCATCAGAGACTATTGCGAACGCTGTGCCAGTGCGCTCTCCCCTGCGAAGACGATCAACGTCTGGGCTTTAATCTCGAAGGCATGAAGCAGCCCGGCGGTTGCGAGAAGTGCCAAGGCATCGGCTATCTGGGACGCACACTGCTGGCCGAGTGGCTTGTACCGCACAAGCATCAACTCTCGAAGCTGACGCTCGATACGGCCACGTCCGCCGCAATCGAGGCCTGGGCCGTCGAGGCCGGCATGCCGACGCGGTGGATCCAGGCCGAAGTAATGCTATCTAGCGGCACGACCAGCCCGGCTGAAATCCGCCGGGTGCTTGGTTTTCGGGACGACCCTTCCACGCAGTAGCGGCTGGTTTCCCATTCGCTGCGGATTAAATGATTACGTCGCGGCTGGTGTCTGCTCGGCGGCAGCCGCTTGCTTTTGCACCACCATCGTATCGATAATCCCGGCCCCGCATGCGTCGCCGTAAACGTTGACGGTCGTACGCAGACGATCGAGAAACCAGTCGATTGCCAGGATCGTTCCGATCCCTGTCATCGGAAGCCCAACCGCTTGCAGCACGATGACCATCGTGACCAGGCCCGCTTCCGGAATACCAGCCGCACCCACCGCAGCGAGCGATGCCGTGAGGAACACAATCACCAGATCCGCTGTTGAAAGATCGATCCCCAGCGTCTGCGCTATAAAGATCACTGCCACCGCTTCATAGAGCGCCGTGCCGTCCATGTTGATAGTGGCCCCCAGCGGCAAGACGAACGAGGCGGCGCGATTCGAGACGCCATTGTTTTCTTCAACGCATTCCATAGTGACCGGCAGCGTCGCCGCGCTGCTGGCCGTGCTGACCGATGTAAGCAAAGCACGCAGCAGGTTGAAGGTATACGTCAGTGGATTTCGCTTACCCAGAACAGCAAGCAAAGTGGCAAGAACGATCGCATGGATGAGCAGTCCTATCACCACCGTGGCAACGTACCAACCAATCGCTTGAAGCTGCTCTAGGAAACCGGCGCCACCTCCGTTCTTGGCGATATTCGAGCTGACGAGCCCAAAGATACCAATCGGCGCAAACAGCATCACCAGATGCACCATCTTCATCACCGCTTCGTTGCACACGTTGAAAAAGCGAATGACCAAAGCCCCCTCTTCGCCGAGCGTGGTGAGCGCGCCGCCAAAGACAATGGCGAAGACAATCAGTGCCAGCACGTTGGTGTTGGTCGCGGCCAGGAACAAGTTCGAGGGGAACATGCCGCTGCCTGGGTCGCCTTCGCGGCCACGGAAGACATCAAGAAACACCTCCATGGTGGTCTGACCTTCCTTCGCTTCGACGCTATCGGTACGGAACGCGAACGTGTCATCGGCCGAGATACCGGGCTGAATGATGATGACCAACACAATCCCGATGAAAACTGCGATCGCCCCGGTGCTGAAGTAATAGACGATGGTCGAGAGCCCGACACGCCCCATCTTTCGAATATCACCGAGCGATGTGATTCCGCTGATCATACTGGTGATAACCAACGGAATGACCAAGAGTTTAAGTACTTGCAGGAACAAGTCGCCGCAGAATTCACAAAAGATAGAGACCGATTGTGCGAAACCGAGTTTTCCGGCCTTCTTATCCGCCTCGACTCCTTCGACCGTTTTCTCAGTCTGTTCGATGCGGGCCTGAATTTTAGGAAGCTGATCTTCCAGGCGATCGGCTTCCTGGGTGAGACGCTGGGCAACCTGAGGATCGTCTGCTTCTTCTGCTTCCTGGCGGTAGTTGGCGGCGTCCGATTTCTTTTGTTCGATCGTTTCCTCGAACCGTGCGAGTGCTTTCTCGGGGCCTTCCGAGGCCATCCACATCGTTTTGCCGTAGAAAAGCCCTAAAAGTACGCCCAAGACGATACCTACCAAAATAAGTATCAGGCCACGCATGCTGTTGTCTGACTTGGTTGCTTCCACTGTATCGGTCATGGGGCTTCCTCCCTGGTGCTACTAAGTGTCCGCCTAGGATAACCGACCTCGAGCAGGAAAACCCAGCCACTTCCTCGATAATTTCCGGCTATATGGCGATTCCTACTTTCAATTTTGTCGCTTGGACCCCGATTTGCAGAGAATATTCCTATAGGCCCAAATTAGATTTTGAGAGTATACTTACCATAGAAGCCCCTTAACAGCGCCACCTTTACCGTAACGTGACTGGGCGGACATTCCGAGGAGTGGAGTGGTCACGAATAGGCCAGGGAGATGAAGCACGATGAAATTAGGAATCCTTTTAGTATCGATCGGAATTCTCTGGAGCGTCCTAGGGGCTGTCATCCTCGGACCGGGAGTGCTGCTCTATCCATTGGCCTGGGCTGCTGTCTTTGCCGTCCTATTCGGCGTCCATAAACTCGCCGAATCCCGGCAAAACAAGTCTCGTCCAGCACCCAACCAATCCGAAAAACCGTCCGGCGATCTCTCGCACGCAGATCTTTCCCGCGACCAGAACGCGGCACTGATCCGATAGTCGTACGGACGATTAGGCAGGTCTCGCAATCGGGCGAGACCTGCCTCGTAGCTTTCTTCTTGCAATCTTCTTTCCGGGCTCATCCCCCCAGTGCCTACCATTGAGGCATCTTCGTGCCCACAATCGCAGCTTTACCGGGCCATAACACCCCTTAGCTTGTGACTCTTTTCCTCTGCATTCGTAACCCCTTATGCCGCTTGTGCATCAAATTAAGGGGCCGTATAATCGCCTTCACTTGAGAAGCACTCACGTTTTCGTGAATTTTGTTAGGCGCTTCGCGAGAAAACTCTGGGCACGGATGTCTGGCCCGCTTGGGCACGTTCAGGATGCGTGCTATAACGCCGAGAGCACACCCCACTCGGCGATCGTCCCGTTAAGGGAACAGAGACACAAACATACATGACGGCGAATCCTCGCCGCCCAACGATTTACCCCTCAGGAGAATAGTGCCGTGGCAGTAAAGGTTGCAATTAACGGTTTTGGACGTATTGGTCGACTGACCTTCCGCAACATGATCGCTCGCCCTGAGGAGTTCGAGGTTGTTGCGATCAATGACCTGACCGACAACAAAATGCTCGCGACGCTGCTGAAGTACGACAGCACGCATCGCCGCTTCCCAGGCACCGTCGAATACGATAGCGAAGGCCTGACGGTCAACGGCAAGAAGATCAAGGTTCTCGAAGAACGTAATCCAGCCAACCTGCCATGGGGCGACCTGGGCGTGGATGTCGTTATCGAATCGACCGGCGTTTTCACCGCGAAGAAGACCGGCGAAAAGCCTGGTTACGACTCGCACCTCGACGCTGGTGCTCGCAAGGTTGTCCTTTCCGCTCCGGCCAAGGACGCACCTGATCTGACTTGTGTTCTCGGTGTCAACGACGATCAACTGACCGCCGAAATGACCACCGTTTCCAACGCTAGTTGCACGACCAACTGCTTGGCTCCAGTCGCTAAGGTCCTGAACGATTCGTTCGGCATCGAAAGCGGTTTGATGACCACGATTCACGCTTACACGAACGATCAGAACGTGCTGGATCTGCCGCACAGCGATCCTTACCGTGCTCGTGCTGCCGCTCAGAACATCATCCCAACCTCGACGGGTGCCGCCAAAGCTGTTGCTCTGGCCATTCCAGAACTCAAGGGCAAGCTGACCGGTATCGCCATGCGTGTTCCGGTTCCAACCGGTAGCGTCGTCGACCTGACTGCTAACCTAACCAAGTCGGCCACCGTCGAAGCCATCAACGCCGCCGTCAAGGCTGCCGCCGAAGGCCCGATGAAGGGTATCTTGGAATACACCGAAGACCCGATCGTTTCGTCCGACATCATCGGCGATCCACACAGCTCGATCTTTGCGGCTCCATTCACCGCCGTGATCTCCGAGAAGTTGGTCAAGGTTGTTTCGTGGTACGACAACGAAGCCGGTTACTCGGCTCGTACCGCCGACCTGGTCAAGAAGCTGGGCACCATGTAATTCGCCTGCTTCTGCGACAAAAACCATCAAAACCCTCGGATGCGTAGATATCCGAGGGTTTTTTCATGCGCATAGGTTTTTGGCGTAGACTGTAGAAGGCCAGAACTCGCGAAAAAATTACCCTATCGATTCGCTTTGACACAGATGGCCGAATGTCGGAACATTGGGGAAAGCATCTTTCGATGCGATGCCCACCCCCAATCGCTCGCAAAGCGATCCCATAAACGACTACTGCTTAACACTGCCATGAAATCAATCGTTACCTATAGTGGCTTGTTTGGACTGTTGGTCGGGCTCCTTGTATGTCCTGCCCGCGGCCAAGCTGCCGATTCCCAAGCCCCCAAACTTCCTAAAGTCGCCGGACAAGAAACGCCAGCGTTCGTGGCTTCGGAGTTCATCTTTCCGACGGAAGATCGCCCCACTCAGAACTCCCACGCATCGACCATTGCCGAAACGTCTGATGGACTGGTCGCTGCCTGGTTTGGCGGGACCCACGAAAAACATCCAGATGTAGGCGTGTGGATCTCACGCAACACGGGCAACGGTTGGTCGACCCCTGTGGAAGTTGCCGATGGTTACCAAAGCGAAGAACTCCGTTACCCTGCTTGGAATCCCGTGCTGTTTCAACCGAAAGAAGGGCCGCTCATGCTCTTCTATAAGGTTGGCCCCAGCCCAAGTCTCTGGTGGGGCATGCTGACCACTTCTACCGACAACGGAATCACCTGGAGCGAACCAGCTCGTCTCGGCGAGCAGGAAGCGATCGGCAATCTGCTGGGCCCGGTGAAAAACAAACCCATTCAGTTAGACGACGGCACGATCGTTTGTCCTTCCAGTACCGAACACAAAGGATGGCGGGTCCACTTCGAGGTCACCAAAGACCTCGGCAAGACGTGGGAAGTGATCGGTCCGATCAACGATGCCAAACTGTTTAATGCCATCCAGCCTAGCATCCTGACGCATGGAGACGGCAAGATGCAGATCCTTTGCCGCACACGCGAAAACCTGGTTGCTTCGGCCTGGTCGGAAGATGGCGGCAAGACCTGGAGCGCACTAAGCGGAACCGATTTGCCCAACCCGAATTCCGGCACCGACGCCGTGAGCTTGGCCGATGGTATGCAGGTGCTGGTCTACAATCACACCATTCGTGAGTCGGATTTTCCGGCTGGCCGTAACATGCTGAACGTGGCGATCTCGAAGGACGGCCATGCCTGGCATCCCGTTTTGACCCTCGAGCGACAACCGGGCGAATACTCGTATCCGGCCGTGATCCAGTCTTCCGACGGCAAAGTACACATCGTCTATACCTATCGCCGCGAAACGATCAAGCACGTGGTCTTAGATCCTACAAAATTGAAGATTCCAACGGCCGCGACCGCAAAATAACCGCAAAATAACCGCAAAATAACCGCAACCTGTCCGCCATTTGGCCGTTAATTGCAATTGTCGGCCTGGGTCACCCGGACTATGATTTGAGCGTATGTTCCATCTTCTTCCAATTCGATTTCGCACCATGACGGTGGCTCTGGCCATCTTGAGCATGGTCTATTCTTACGGCGTTTGCCCGGGCGGTTGTCTGGAAGAAAACCAGTGGTACGCCGCTATGCATCACCTGACAGAGCACGACCAGGAAATGCCAAGCTGTGCACACGAGCATACGCCAGAGGAACATTGCGACTGCGACCAGGAAGACGATTCCGCACTTTTGGTATCCGCGCGAACGGTCGACAGCGACGCCTCGCAGGTAATGGCCTGGCTACCCAGCCTCGACCAGACAGGCAGTTCGTTCACGCTTACTTTTTCTCGCGACATCTCACAATCTCCGTGCGATTCAGGGCCTCCGACTAGGACGCTGCGCGCCCAGTCTCAGCTCTTTCGCTGCTAGTTTCCGGCAGCCATTTTGCCTCATTCTTTGAGGCATTTCCCCTGGTATTCCATCGCTTAGGTTGTTGAACCTTAGAATGGCTGGGGGTACTCAATCTTTCTGCCGGATTACTACCTAAAACTAGCAAGAAAGGCTCATCATGCCTCGCACGATTTTGCTACGAATCGCACTCTTTTTGAGTATTGCTATCGCGATCGGCTTGATCGGATATTTCACCGGAATGCAAAACGCCCCCTCCCCTGCTCCGGTGGCTGATACGGTAAGCGATGCCCACGAGGACGACCAGGGACACGATCATGGTTCCGGAGAAGTCGTCACGCTGACCGACTCGGCGTTCGACAATTTGAAGATCGCCGTCAAAAGCATGCGGGGCGAAACTTACGTCTCGCCGCTGACCATTCCCGGCGAAGTCGTCGAGATCCCCGGTCGCAGCAGCTTTACGGTGGCAGCCCCGGTTGGTGGAAACGTTCGTAGTGTCAACGTCGACGTCGGACAGCTTGTTCACCTTTCCGATCCATTGTTCAAGCTTGACATCGTCGACGAACCGGTCCTTTCCGCTCAGGTCGACCTGCTGGATGTGCTCGGCCAGATTGATGTCACCCGAGCCGAGATCAACCGGCTATCCCCTTTGGCTCAATCCGGAGCCATCGCCGGCAAAGCGCCGCTTGAATTTGAGTACCAAGAGCAGAAGCTGAAAAACCGTAAAGATGCCCGAGCACAGGAACTGGTCGCCCGAGGTTTGACCGTCCGTCAGGTTTCGACGGTGCTCGAGCAGCGTAAGCTAATCAAACAGATCGACGTGCTGCTTAACGAAGCCCCTCGGGACACCGCTTCCTCAGAACAGGATCCCGTTTCTTTTGTCGTCGAAACGCTCGATATCCACCCCGGCATGACCGTCCCACGCGGCACGTCGCTAGCCCGCCTGGCTGACCACCGTTATCTGTACATTCGCGGCGAAGCGTTCGAGCAGGACGTGCCGCGGCTGTACGAACTGGAAGCGAATCATGTCCCCATTGAAGTCCAGTTCGGTCATTCGCATGAAAACGAAGCGGATCGAAACTTCGCGACACGAACCGCGGAAATTGCCTACATCGATAACCACGCCGATGAAACAACAGGCACATTTTTCTTTTATCTTCGACTGAAAAATGAAATCGCCGCCGACTCGCTGCTTCTCGATCAATCGGTCACGCGGCAGTGGCGATTCAAACCAGGGCAACGCGTGCACCTGCGATTGCCAATGGACAAATTCGAAGACCAGTTTGTCCTGCCGCGCGAAGCACTCGTCGAGGAAGGAATTGAAACGTTCGTCTTTCAACAAGTCTTCGGCCATGTCGAGCCTGGCATGAAGGAGTTTCAAAAGGTCCCCGTCGAGGTCATCCATCGCGACACGACCACAGCCGTGATCAGTCGCAAGGGAGGAATTCGCCTGGGAGACTCGGTCGTCGTAACGCACGCTTATCAGTTGTACTTAGAAATGCTTTCCGAAGCTGGTGACGGTGACGGAAATGCTCACCAAGGTCATAACCACTAATCGCAGAGGAGCGAAATCATGTTGAACAACATCATTCTGTTCGCCCTCCGCAATCGCCTGGTTGTCGTCATGGCGGCGCTGGCGGTGATCGTGGTGGGTAGTGTCGTCACCGTGCAGTTACCGATTGATGTGCTGCCGAACCTTACTCGTCCGCGCGTGGTCATCATTGCCGAATCGCACGGGCTCTCGCCGGAAGAAGTTGAACAGCGAATCACGTACGTGCTCGAGCGCAGCCTGATTGGTGCCTCGGGCGTGCAAGCGGTGCGCAGCTCCTCCGATATCGGATTCTCAGTCATCTATGTCGAGTTCGACTGGGGCACTGACATTTACACGGCTCGGCAAATTGTCCAGGAACGCCTGGCACTGGAAAAAGATAATCTTCCGCCGGAAACTGACGTGCAGATGGCCCCGATGTCTTCGCTGCTGGGGCAGATCATGATGGTCGGCATGTGGAGCGACGACGGGACGACCTCGCCGCTAGAAATCCGCACCATGGCCGACTGGACCGTCCGCCAACGACTGCTCACCATTCCTGGCGTCGCCCAGGTGATCACCATGGGGGGCGGACGAAAGCAGTACCAGGTGCTAGTCGATCTGCACAAAATGCATCAGTACGACCTGCAATTGAGCGACATCGAAGACGCCCTCAGCCAGAGCAACCTAAATGTCACCGGCGGTTATGTCAATCGAAGCTCGCAAGAGCTACTGGTGCGCGGCCTGGGGCTTTTAAAAACGATTGATGACATCAAAGACGTCCCCCTCACGACCAATCGCCAACGCCCCGTGTTGATGCGGCATATCGCTGAGATCAAGGAAGGTGCGCAGATCAAACGGGGTGATTCCAGCATCAATGGAAGAGACGCCGTCGTGCTGACCATTCAAAAGCAGCCCAACGTCGATACGCGTTTGATTACCCAGCAAATCAACGCGGCGATCGCCGATTTAAAACTGGCCATGCCTCAGGACGTGCAGATCGAAACGACCTACCAGCAACGTGATTTCATCGATCACAGCGTCACCAACGTGATCGAGGCCTTGCGGGACGGGGCCATTTTGGTGGTCATCATTTTGTTTCTCTTCCTGTTCAACTTCCGCACAACCTTCATCACCGTGACAGCGATCCCACTTTCCATTCTCGTCACGTCGCTGATCTTCTACTTCCTGGGCATGTCAATCAACGTAATGACCCTTGGCGGCATTGCGGTTGCCATGGGAGAACTGGTGGACGATGCGATCGTCGACGTCGAAAACATCTTCCGGCGACTCAAAGCAAACGCCAAGCTCGAGAACCCCCGACCGATCCTGAAGGTCATTTTCGAGGCAAGTGTCGAAGTACGTAATGCGATCATTATCAGCACCGTGCTGGTGATCGTGGTCTTCGCGCCGCTGTTCGCATTGAGCGGCATGGAAGGCCGTTTGTTCACGCCGCTGGGCGTGGCCTACATCATTTCGATTCTCGCCTCGACGCTCGTTTCGCTAACTGTCACGCCAGTCCTTTCGTACTACCTGCTTCCCAGTGCCAAGGCCACACACAGCGGCGATGGTGCGTTTCTGCGATTTTTGAAGTGGATCGCGCAACCAGTCGTCCGCGCGAGCCTCACGCCAAACGGGATCTCGATCATCCTCTCTGGCGTGTTGATCGCGGTGGTCGGAAGCGGCTTTCTGGTGATGCGACTGGGGACAGACTTTCTGCCCCCGTTCGACGAAGGAGCCGTGCAGGTCAACCTATTCGCACCTCCTGGCACCTCTCTGGAAACGAGCCGCAAACTCGCCAAGCTGGTCGATGACGAACTAGCTAAGCTCACTAAAAGCGAAGCGAACCCGACCGGTCCGCTGCTGTGGTACACCACCAAAACAGGCCGCGCCGAGCAGGACGAACATGCCATGGGCGTGAACGTGACCGAGACCGTTATTTCACTTAATCCTGAAGTGCATAAGGGTCGCGACGAAATGATCGCAATCCTGCACGAAGCTACCAAAGATGTCCCTGGCATCGAGATCGAAATCGAGCAACCGATCGCCCACCTGATCAGCCACATGCTATCCGGGGTAACGGCGCAAATTGCCATCAAGATCTATGGAGACGATCTCACGCAGCTTCGCCGAACGGCCAATAACGTCAAGAATGCGATTTCCGACATCGAAGGAATTGCTCCGCCGGTAGTGGAGCAGCAGGCGATGATTCCGCAGTTTCGTGTGGAACTAAAACGGGACGCGCTCGCTTTCTACGGCGTGCCTGCTTCGTACGTTAACGAAACCATCGAAACGGCCCTCAATGGGCGAGTCGTCACGCAGATGTATCAAGGGCAGCGCACCTTCGATGTGCTCGTGCGTCTCGAGGACCGCTATCGAACCGATCTAGAGGGCCTGCATCGGTTTCCCTTAGAACTGGAAAACGGCCAGCATGTTCCCCTTTCAGTTCTGGCCAACGTCTATGAAGCGGGCGGGCCGAACACCATCAAACGCGAAGATGGTCGCCGCCGGATCGTCGTCCGCGTTAACACGCTGGGAAAAGATCTCGGAACCGCTGTGGCGGAAATCGACGAACGTATCCGCAATGATGTCGACTTCCCTGAAGGGTACTTCTTCACGATGGGAGGCCAGTTCGAAGCCCAGCAAAGTGCCAGCACCCGGATTTTCGGGCTCTCGATCGTGGCCCTGCTGGTCACCTTCGTCGTGCTGTACTCAGCCTATCCGTCGACAAGTATTGTTTTGCAGATCCTCTTCAGTCTGCCGGCCGCGTTTGTCGGGGGCGTGCTGGCCTTGCTCATTACCGGGCAAACGCTGTCGATCGCGGCATTGGTCGGGTTCATTTCGCTAGGAGGGATTGCGGCCCGCAATGGCCTGCTGCTGGTTTCGACCTACTTAGAGCAATACCGCGAGGAAGGCTTCACGCAGCAAATGATTGTCAACGGAAGCCTGGAACGTCTGGCCCCGGTGCTGATGACCGCGCTGACCACCGGCATCGGCCTGGTGCCGCTGGTGATCGGTGGAAGCCAACCGGGAAAGGAAATGCTGTTTCCGGTGGCGACGGTCATTCTCGGCGGTTTGGTTACTAGTACGTTCTGCGAATTTTTAGTTCGCCCAGGCATGTTTTGGTTCTTCGGCAAAGAAGCTGCCCAGCGACTGGCAACCGAGGAGGACTCGCCTGATAGCATCGAGTAGCCATGGCGAGTTTTCCGGCAAATCGGCCGCCGGAATGATAAGACACGACTTATGAAATGCCTAAGATCTGACAAAATCATTGCCATGGGTGCCGATTCAGGACAGAATCGCCGTAGCGACGGTTGTCTCCTCTTCCTGGTAAGGATCGCGTCATGCCGGATACGCCCAATGAAAACTCGCACTCCTCCTGGCAGGACACGGCATGGGTCTTGGCCTTGGTGGCGACGCTGCTGGTTCTGTTCGGCATCTACCGGACCGAGGTCGTCTTGGCGTCGCTGCCGTACCTGGAATACATCCCCGGCACCCTAGCTGCGGTCATTGGTCTCGGAATATTGAAACCACGGCAGTCGGTGGTCTTATCGATTGGGCTGGGCTACTTCGTAGGCCTACTGATGATGCCGTTCGCGTTGGCCAACCCACCGCTGCGTTGGCACTTACACATGGAAACGTTCACCGCCGTAAAGGTCAGCAACAGCTTGCCACTGTTGGGATGCGTGATGGCAGGGATTGTGGTGGCTTCGGTCTGGGTGGCATTTCGTGCTCAGCCCCGTCGACGCATTACTTCCCAAGACCCGGCAAACTAAGCTGGCCGGTCTTCGTGTCGGCCAGGCGTCCTTTCGCCATCTCGACATACTTCTCCGACTGATCGATACCCACGTAGCTGCGTCCCAACCGCTTGGCGACTACCGCCGTCGTGCCGCTGCCGAGAAACGGATCGAACACCACGCCATCGGCCGGGCACGTCGCGTGGATGCACGTTTCGACTAGCGTCTCTGGAAAGACGGCAAAGTGCGCATCGCGGAATTTAGAAAGGGGGATCGACCAGACGGTGCGTTTGTTGCGTCCCTTAGGATGAAAGGCCTGATCCCAGCGGGCATCGTGCAGGTTGTTGCTGCCACCATTCTTGCCAGCTTCCGGCGTGCTGCCGCGGCGATGGAAGTGGTTGCGGCCCCCCTTCATCTTGCTCTTCTCGCTGAAGGTGACATGCGGCTCGCGGATCGCGTCCGCATCGTAGAAGTACTGGTTGTTCTTCACCAGCAGAAAGACATACTCGTGATCGGTGGTCGGTCGCGTCTTCACGCTGCTGGGCATCGCGTTGGGCTTGTGCCAAATGATATCGCTACGGAGCTTCCAACCATCGCAGCGCATAGCCAGCGCCACTTGCCACGGCAGACCCAGCAACTCACCGTCGAGGTATTTGTCTCCCAAAACCAGCCACAAAGCGCCCGTCTCTTTTAGCGTGCGGCGAACCTCTCGGAAGACCTCGACCAGGCTCTGCACGTAAGCTTCTGGCGAGGCCTCTTGCCCGATCTGATCGTCGCCGTCGTAGTTCCGCTGCTGGAAGTACGGCGGGCTGCTCACCACGCAGTCGAGCACCTCATCGGGAAAGGCTTGCAGAACATCACGGGCATGTCCGTGATGAACGGTGTTGAGCGTGAATGGTGGCGAGGCCGCCTTCGAAACCTTCCGTGGCATGATCTTCTCCGGCGGCTCATGTTTTTTGTCCCCTCTCCTCCGCAGGGAGAGGGGACAAAAACGAGACTACATCTTTTCGACCGTTTGAATACCTAGCAATTCCAGGCCTTGTTGTATCACCCGGGCCGTTAAATCGCAAAGCAGCAGTCGGCTATTCTTTTGCTCGGTCGTCTCGGCTTTGAGCACCGGACAGTTCTCGAAGAAGCTGCTGTACGACTTGGCCAGCTGATCGAACAGATAATTGGTCAGGTAATTCGGTCGATAGTCGAGCAGCACGTCGTCCAACGCCTCGGAAAAACGCAGGATGGCCACCGCCAACTGGCGTTCGGCTGGATGCTCGATCGTGATCTGAGCGCCGCTGGTTCGCAGGGCCTCGATATTGACCTCTCCCTTGCGGAAGATGCTTTGCACTCGGGCATACGAATACTGCATATAGGTCGACGAATTTCCATTGACCGCCAGCATCTTTTCATAGCTGAACTTGTAGTCCGACTCGCGATTCTGCGAGAGGTCGCCATATTTCAACGCGGCGATGCCTACTGTTTCGGAAATCTGTTTGCGCTGAGCTTCATCTAGCACCGGCCCATCAGGCAGTTTGTCGTCTCCTTCACAGACGATCTTGGAAGCCCGACTGACGGCTTCATCCAGCAGACCTTCCAAGCCTACCGTAGCGCCGGCCCGCGTCTTGAACGGCTTGCCGTCTTCGCCCATGACGGTACCAAAGCTGACATGCTTCAGCTCGATATTGGTGTAGCCCCACAGCCGCGTGGCCGCGAAGAGCTTCTCGAAGTGATCCCCTTGGCGGAAGTCCACAACATACAAAATGGCGTCCGGCTTCCAATGCTCCATGCGGTATGCAATGGTCGCCAGGTCGGTGGTCGAATAGAGAAACGCCCCGTCTCGTTTGCGGATAATCATGGGGGCTTTGAAGCCGTCCAGAAAGACGCACGTTGCTCCTTCCGACTCTTTCGCCAGGCCACGTTTTTCGAAGTCGGCAACCACCGGGGCCAGTCGATCGTGATAGAAGCTTTCGCCCAGTTGATGATCGAAGGTGACGTTGAGTCGTTCGTAGACACGTTTGATTTCGTCTTCACAGAACGGTAGGAACTCTTTCCACAGGGCGATGTTCTCGGTATCCCCTTCGTGCAGCTTGACCGTTTCTTGGAGGACTGCCGTGCTGATATTGGCATGCTCTTCGGCCATCTTCTTCAGCTCAGGCGAGTCTTCCGTCTTGGCGATCTTGGCTTTGGTCGACTCGATCGCTTCGTTCAGATCTTTGATCTGCGATTGAAAGCGGCCTACTTCCTTCTTCTGCTTCTTCGCTTCGGCTTTGTCGGTGGGCACCGGGGCGTTCTTGGCCGCTTCGTAATCCGCCGTGCGCTCGGCGAGCCTCTCGATCAACTGCGGCATCTGGTTCTTCGCATCGAAGTAATCCATCAGTCCCCGCACGACCCGGTAGATGCGCGACAGCTCGGTTACCGGGGC
Organism: Bremerella alba; assembly: GCF_013618625.1. Classification (NCBI taxonomy): domain Bacteria; kingdom Pseudomonadati; phylum Planctomycetota; class Planctomycetia; order Pirellulales; family Pirellulaceae; genus Bremerella; species Bremerella alba. Next base: position 475,743 of record NZ_JABRWO010000001.1, read on the forward strand.
TTTCTTATAGGCTTCCTTCTCGGCGAAATGCTTGTAGCCGTAGATGATCATCCCAAACTGAGTACCCCAGTCACCGAGATGGTTATCGCTGATTGCGTTGTGCCCCACAAACCGCAGCGTACGGCACAGCGCGTCGCCGATCACCGTGCTGCGGATGTGCCCCACATGCATCGGTTTGGCCACATTGGGGGACGAGTAGTCGACCACGTAGGTCCGCGGCGCGTCGACCTTCTCGATCCCGATCCGCGGGTCGGTCTTCGCGTTTTCCAGTTGCCGCTGGATCCACTCGTCGCGTAGCTTCAAGTTGATGAAGCCAGGCCCAGCGACTTCTGGCGCTTCGCAAAGGTCTTCCAGCTTCACACTTTCAACAACCTCGGTGGCCAAGTCACGCGGGCTCTTGCCGAGCTTCTTGGCCAGGCCCATCGCAAAGTTGGCCTGATAGTCGCCGAACTTAGGATCGCCAGCTGGGCGAATCATCTCTAGCAACGGACCAACCTCGTCGGTCAGGGGTTCGAGCACAGGCTTAAAACGGGCACGAAGAAGGGCAAGGATATTCATGGAAGTGGCTTGCAGCTTGAATGGATCAAAGTTCTCTGGGTGCCACGCTCAAGACTTCTTGCGCGTGCACGTGAATTGTCCCCTCTCCCTTCCCAAGGGTCAGGGTTGGGAAACGGGTACACGGTTCGCCCCTCACCCTAACCCTCTCCCCAGAGGGGCGAGGGGACAAGATGAGGAATCTCCGCGTAGACGTGGAGATTCACACCCGTTGGGCTTGTTAGATTATGGCGAAATCGACCGGCAGCGGCACCCTGGCTGGGGTTATTCGCCCGGGTTTCGCAAGATGCCGGTCAGGTCGATCTTCTTGGCATCGGCCCACAGTTGTTCCAGCTGGAAATACTCGCGGGTTTCTTCGTCGAACAGATGGCACACGATCGAGCCGTAATCGAGCAGAATCCAGCGGCTTTCGTCGTAGCCTTCGCGGCCCATACGGCGATCGCCGAGTTCTTTCTCAAGCTTGTCGTCGATCTCTTCGCTCATCGCGTGCAGCTGCCGGCGGCTGCCACCGGTGCCGATGATGAAGTAATCGAAGATCGGCGTCAGGTGCCGCATGTCGAGGATGCAGATATCGCGGCCATTGTTGTCTTCGATCACCTGGGCGGCTGCCGTGGCGAGCTGAAGGCTACGATTATCGTCATTGTTGCCGGAAGTTTCAGGCTTGTCAGATTCAGTCACGCGAATGCCGGGGAACTTGAGTTGGTATGGTGTTGGAACGCCGGACTGGCTTTTTAGGCCGAAGTGTTGGCGTGGGTCTTCTGACCGCCGCCGGACGAGCCCCCTTCGTTCGCCTCGTAGCGACCGAAGATCATGCGTCCGGCACTGGTTTGCAGCACACTAGTCACCAGAATACGGACCTGGGTGTTGATGTGCTCGCGGCCACCTTCGACCACAATCATGGTGCCGTCGTCCAGGTAACCGACGCCTTGGGTATCTTCTTCACCCTTTTTGACAATCCTGACCGACAGATGTTCGCCGGGCAGGAAGACCGGTTTCAGGGCGTTGGCAATCTCGTTCAGGTTGATTACTTCCACGTTATGCAGCTTGGCAACCTTATTCAAGTTGTAATCGCCGGTGACGATCTTGCCTTCAAGCAGCTTCGCCAGCAGGACCAACTTCATATCGACCGGCTGGCCTTCCATGTCCGGCGTCTCTCGGTCGTGGATCTTCAGGTCGGCCTGATCATTGTTTCGCAGTCGGTTGAGAATATCCAACCCACGCCGGCCGCGGCTACGTTTGAGCTTGTCGCTGCTGTCGGCGATACCTTGCAGCTCGGCCAGCACAAATCTCGGCATGATCAACACATTGTCGAAAAAGCCTGTCTCGACGACGTCGGCAATTCGACCGTCGATCACAATACTGGTATCCAGCACGTACGGCTTAGGGCCCTTCAGTTCCTTGGCAAACTCAACATAAGGAATGATAAAGCGGAAATCATCCTTCGTTTGCAGAACTAAGCTGATACAGCTGTAACACAGCACCATCCCGATCACTAGTTGCAGCGCACGGTGCGCAGTGACTGCCCCGGGGTTATCTGCCGGAAACCAAACCTGAGTGATCAGCCCCAGGATGTACGTCAGAGAGAGCCCTACCAACAGGCCAAAATAGACCCCGGAGATGGTGTCGTATCGCTTGTTCTTGATGAAGAGATCAATGCCGATGACCGCTAGGGCGAGGATCATGATCCCGACAAACGCAGGCCAAGGTTGGTCCTGAAGTGCGCTGCGGAACGCATCAACCTGAATGACGGTGATGCCGACACCGGCAGCCACCAGAATAAAAATAACTCGTAATATTATTAGCGCCATGGAGAGCCTGCAGGAGACGACCATTAACGAAAGGTTCTCGACGGCAACCCTCGCCCAGGCAGGTCGTGCTCCCCTTAAAAGACAAACCTATTCTCAATTCCAAGAACGTTATTCTACCCCGCGATTGCAGGGAAAGCATCCCCAGAGACTAGCGAAAATGGGCATCGAATTCTCGTTGACAATAAGAATCGGTCATAGTGGCTATGTAATACCCTACCGTTCGCGGCAAGCCCCAAACCTCGAACCAGTCGGCACATTTTCCGCGGACTAGCTCCGGACGCCGCAAATATCCCTCGTACATCTGCCGCAGTTGGTCCTGACCACGTTGGCGAAACTCGACAATCTCTGGGTGGCGATAGACCCGATCGAAAAGGAACCGCTCGAGCTGCGTTTTTCGCGCTCTCAGGCTGTCGCTCACCGTCACGATCGGTTCGCACATCTCCGCCTCCTCCGGCGTTGCCGGGTTCCACTTGGCTATCCGCTCCATCGCCGTCTGCATGACATCGGTGACCTGAATGTCGATCAGCTGGTGAATAACCATCTTCCGCAGCCGACGACCTTCCAGCTGGCCATACCGTTGATACGCTTTCTCGGCACTTTGGGCAAACAGCGGGACCTGCATCAACTCGTCGAATTTCACTAGGCCCAGTTTCAAGGCATCGTCGGCATCGTGCGTGTCATACGTGATGCTGTCGCAAGCCTCGACCGTTTGCGCTTCCAGCAGTGGCCGCAGGAAGGTCATTTGCCGTTTGTCGACCCGCGTGATCTGACCTTCCAGCACCTCGTGAGTAAGATTCAACCCATCGTAGTAAGGACTGCGCGTTTCAAGATGCCTTACCAACACCAATCCAAACGCATTGTGCGAAAACCCGCCGCAATCGGCCATGCATTCCTGCAAGACCTCCTCGCCTGTGTGCCCCAGCGGTGGATGCCCTAAATCGTGCAGATAACCTAAAGCCTCGATCAGTTCTTCATTCAGCCCTAAGCTTCGGCCAATCGTGCGAGCCACCGTGACGACTTCAATCGTGTGCGTCAGGCGCGTGCGGTGGTAGTCGCTGATGTTCATGAAGACTTGGGTTTTGTCGGCCATCCGGCGGAACGCGCTGCTGTGGATGATCCGGTCGCGATCGCGCTGAAATGGCGAGCGATATTGCTGATCCGCTTCGTCATGTTCGCGTCCACTCGACTGTTTACTACGCAGCGCATAGGGAGCAAAAAGCCGTTCCTCACGCTGATCATAATTCATGAATTGATGCATTCGCTTCGCTGATAGTTTTCAGTTTGAAGTGTTCAGTTCTCAGGAGGAAAATCGTTGAGAGTGATCGTGATTGTTTCCTGTATCCCGTTTTAACAACAGGGCCCTATGCCGTAGGTTGGTCCACGAAAACCCAGGTTCGCCCCTCACCCGCCCCCTCTTCCCAAAGGGTCTAGCGCACAGGAGTTAGGCCAATACACCGATTTGCGTTGACTCCCTCTTGCTGAAAACCGAACCCCGAAAACTGAACTCTCTCAACTTCCCTCTAGTTGCCACCCTGGGAGGGCCCTGTTAGCTTGAACTGAATTGCCACTCATCATTTATACCTTTAAGGTCGGGATTGCCCCATGACAGGGGCCAGGCACCATGTCCCGCCTTTTACGCCCAGCATGATTGTCTGCCATCGTGGATTTTCATCGAGACAAGCTCTCTACCATCGACCCGACGCAAGATACGTCCTCTATCAGCGTCCGCGGGGCCCGCGTTCATAATCTGAAGAACGTCGATATCGACCTTCCGCGAGACCAACTGATCGTCATCACTGGCCCCAGCGGCAGCGGAAAAAGCTCGCTGGCGCTCGACACGTTGTACGCCGAGGGTCAGCGGCAGTATGTCGAAAGTCTCTCGGTCTATGCCCGGCAGTTCCTCGATCAGATGGAACGCCCCGATGTCGACTTGATCGTCGGCCTGCAGCCCACCATCTGCATCGACCAGCGTACCGGCAGTCAAAACCCGCGCAGCACCGTCGCGACCATCACCGAGATCTACGACTATCTTCGCCTGCTCATGGCTCGGCTCGGGCAGCCGCATTGCTGGAAGTGCGATCGACCGATCACGCAGCAAACGGCCGAACAAATTCAAGATCGCTTGCTGGCCCTGCCGGAAGAAACCAAGCTGATGATCATGGCCCCGATGGTTCAGGGGCGCAAGGGGGTTCATAAAGAGGTCTTCGATCGTATTCGTCGCGAAGGCCTGCTGCGGGTACGCGTCGACGACGAGGTCTACCAAATCGACGAAGTTCCGGAACTCAATCCGAAAAAGAACCACACCGTCGAAGCCGTCGTCGATCGCATCATCATCCGCGAAGGGCTGCGCGCTCGGATGAGCGACTCGGTAACCATGGCCTTGAAACTGGGCGATGGCCGGCTTCTGTCCTGCCACTTAGACACCACCCTTGTCGACAGCAAGCACCCCAAAGGCACCTGGGTCGATCACATCTTCAATACCGAGCTGGCCTGCACCGAGTGCAACCTGAGCTTCATCGACATCGAACCCCGTACGTTCAGCTTCAACAGTCCTTACGGCACGTGCCCTAAGTGCGAAGGCCTGGGCATCTGCGAAGAGTTCGACCCTGACCTGGTCGTCCCTGATCACGAGCTTTCGATCGACGACGGGGCGATCGCCCCCTGGCGTGGGCTGACGGCGGCCGCTTTAACCAAGGTCGCCAAAGGGCTCGACACGTGGCTCGGCAAACACAAGCTCGACCGCACCTCAAAGCTCAGTGACTGGACCGAAGACCAACGCACCAAACTCCTTTCCGGCGAAGGCAACCCTTGGCTAGGTGTGCTGATCGCTCTGGAAAAAGAGTACGTCACCACGACCCGTAAGAAGCGGCTCGACCAACTCGGCAAGTTCCGCGGCAAGCTCCCCTGCCCTGCTTGTCATGGCGCACGGCTGCGGCCCGAAGCGCTTGCCGTGCGCGTGGCCGATTACAACATTCACCAGATTGTGCGTCTGAGCATCAACGATTCCCGCACGTTTTTTGACGACCTCGAGTTCGACGAACACGAGATCCAAATCGCCACCCCCATCGTCCGCGAGATCGCCAAGCGGCTGGCCTTTTTAGAGAAGGTCGGGGCCGATTACCTCACCCTCGACCGCGCCGCCGATACGCTTAGCGGGGGCGAACTGCAACGTGTTCGCCTAGCCACCGGTATCGGTAGCGGGTTGGTCGGCATCTGCTACATCTTGGACGAACCTTCGATCGGGCTCCACTCGCGCGACAATCACCGCTTGATCGAAGCATTGGTCGAACTGCGCGACCATGGCAACACGGTCATCGTGGTCGAACACGACGAAGCGATCATGCGCGTCGCCGATCGCCTGGTCGATGTCGGCCCCGGCGCCGGCAGCCGCGGTGGGCAGATCATCGCTGAAGGTACGCCGGAAGTTGTCTCCCATGTCGAAGCATCGATCACCGGCCAATACCTCAGCGGCCGCACGAAGATCGATGTCCCGGCCATCCGCCGCAAGGTGGCTAAGTCACGCATGATTTCGATCGAAGGCGCGACGACCAACAACTTGAAGGACGTTGCCGTTCAAGTTCCCTTGGGCGCGTTCGTCTGCGTCACCGGGGTCAGCGGCAGCGGCAAGAGTTCGCTTGTCAACGAAACGATCACTCCCGCTCTGCTTCGCCGATTGGGGCAACCGTCGCAGCGACCTGGGGCGTTCAGCAGTTTGCGTGGCATCAGCCAGATCGACAAGGTCATCCCAATCGATCAGTCCCCTATTGGCCGCACACCACGCAGCAACCCGGCGACCTACACCGGCGTGTTCGATGAAATCCGCAAGGTGTTCGCCGACACGCGGCAAGCCAAGCAGTACGGCTACAAAGCGTCACGATTCAGCTTCAACGTCAAGGGTGGCCGCTGCGAGGAATGCCAAGGCCAAGGCCTCAGGAAGATCGAAATGAACTTCCTGCCAGATCTGTTCGTCGAGTGCCCTCAGTGCCACGGCAAACGCTTCAACCGCCAGACGCTGCGGGTCAAATACAAAGAGCTTTCGATCGCCGACGTATTGAACCTGCCGATCGAAGAAGCCGCTGAATTTTTCGACGCCGTCCCAGCGATCCAACGCGTGCTGGCGAGCCTGTGCGATGTGGGACTCGGCTATCTCTCGCTCGGTCAACCTAGCACGACCCTTTCCGGCGGCGAAGCCCAACGCATCAAACTGGCCACCGAGCTTGCCCGAACCGAAACCGGCAGCACCTTGTATGTGCTCGACGAACCCACCACAGGGCTCCACTTCGAGGACATCCGCCGCCTGCTATCGGTCCTCAGTCGCCTGGTCGACAAGGGGAACACCGTCCTGGTGATCGAACATAACCTGGACGTGATCAAGTGCGCCGACTGGCTCATCGACCTCGGCCCCGAAGGTGGCGACGGCGGCGGCCACATCATCGCCACCGGTACGCCCGAACAAGTCGCTGAAGTAGAAGCAAGCTATACCGGGCAGTACCTAAAACCACTGCTCAACGGTTACAACGGGCAGTAAGCTTCCTGCTAATCTTATTCTTACCTGTCTTTTGAGTGTGGCATCGACCTCAGTATCATGGCACACTCCGTGAACAAATTCTCATCCGGGTATACTGCGCCGAGCAGTTTAACCATGCCTAAATGAACCACGACTTGTTGTTTCGTGTCAGTAGCTTCGCACCCCCTAAGCCTTAATAGGTAAAGAGATGGACAAGTCATTTCAAATCAATGCCAATCAATTCAAGGAGCACCTCCACGTTTTTAAAAACGCCCCCAGTCATGAGAGCGTTGAGGAGTATATTGCTGTCGAAGAAGAGCTGAAAAAAGAAGTTAACGACATAATCCAATCCATCGGAACCCGACACTCTAGCGGTGGTTATAATATCGATTTGAGACATACTCCAGCGCACAAAGGAAGAATGCTAATACGAGCCATTTTCTCTACGATTGAAGGTGTCGTCTATTGCATGAAGCAAATAGCGGCTTCGAGCCGCGATCTCGACGAGCAACTTACGCTCGAAGAACTGCTTATCTGTAAAGAAGTTGGAATTGATTTAAAGAACAATGGGAAAATTAAAGACTCAAGGATGCGACTTCGATTTGCACCTAACTTGAGATTTGCGTTTGCCATCCTATCGAAAGTACTTGCCCCGAGTTTCAGTCTAGACACTTCGAAAGAAGGATGGAATTGCATGATTCGCTCGGTAGAAGTTAGGAACAGAATCACGCACCCCAAAAATGCGTCTGACTTAGTTTTGACCCCAGAGGAATTAAGTACAGCACTAACGGCATATCTTTGGTTCAATCAGCAAAACGAGGTCATGATTAGCCTGTTTGATCAACGTGTCGAAAAGTCGAGAGACTTTTGGCAGGAGATGCGGCGACGCGGCACGGAGAACAAATAGTAAAGTAGGGCCCGGACAGCGCGTCTTGAAACCCTTTCAGCGGCACGACCCTTGAAATGCAAGCTTCATCCAAATTGATGCCTGGCATTTCCACTAGCGGCGTATCGCCGTCGTGACTCACTTACGCGACAAAGTGATCGCCATAGTAGATTTCGGCAATTACCTTTTCGTGGCCGGGACAACTGGACACCAATACGTGAAACGGGTTGCTCGACGAAGTGTCGTCCATCAATCACGGCTCCGGGAATTACATCAAGGTTTCTCTGCCCTCTTACTTTACTCCCAGGCAAGAGGACACTCGACTTCTTCTCGGTTGCCTGTCCCCAGCCTCCTAGACAGTGCGAGCAAAAAATTGCTGGGCACCCCATCTCAATGAAGCACTTCGCCTCTAAATTGCACATACACCCTGCGGATCATGATCCGTCCGGGGGTGCTGTACCCTCGTCTTCGTTAGCAGAAACGTATGTTCATGGTGCGACTGGCCGCGCCGCTCGGCCCCAACCATCAGGCACCTATACAGCCCGCCGCAGTTGCGTTGGAGTTAGGCATACGTGCACGCATATAATACGACAACCCCATTTCCCTTTGTTTCACAAGCGAGCGTGCATGCGTCTAGAGTGGTCTTCGGCCACGTACCGGCGCTGCGGCTCCCTTTATATTTAGGAGCATCACCATGGCAGATTTCCAAACGGCAACTTTCGGCGGCGGGTGCTTCTGGTGCACCGAGGCCGTGTTTCTAGAGCTTCGTGGCGTGAAGAGCGTGCAGTCCGGCTATGCCGGTGGGCACGTTGCCAATCCAACCTACGAGCAAATCTGCACCAAGAAGACCGGGCACGCCGAGGTGATTCAAATTACTTACGACCCCGATCAGATCAGCTACGAAGGTTTGCTGGAGATCTTCTTTCAAACGCACGACCCAACCACCAAAGACCAGCAAGGTAACGACGTCGGCCCGCAGTATCGCAGTGCGGTCTTCTACCATTCGGACGAGCAGAAGCAGACAGCCAAGCAGTTCATCGGCAAGCTTGAAGAAAGCAACGCATTCTCGGCCCCGATCGTGACCGAAGTGACCGAGATCAACAACTATTACTCGGCCGAAAACTACCACCAGGATTACGTCGCCAATAACCCCGGCAACCCGTACTGCGCGATGGTCGTTCGCCCAAAGCTCGACAAGTTTCGCCAGCAATTTGCTGAGAAGCTGAAGTAACGGCGTTACTTCCGTTCAAACTTGAACTTGAAGCGGTCGTTCTCGACGTGGGCTTCGTCGAAGATCTCGCGAACCTTGGCAATCACCAGCGGGTGATGCTCGGAAAGGTCGACGTTTTCTTCGATGTCCTTGTCGATGTTGTACAGCGATATGTGGGCATCAGGATTGTTGGTCATGTTGTTTTGAACCGCTTTCCATTGGCCCATGCGAACGGCCCGTTTGCCGCCCCGTTCCAAGAATTCCCAGTACAGGTAATCGTGCTGCGGCTGAGCCCCTTCGCCGGTGAGAGTCGGCAACATGCTGATCCCGTCGATGCCGGCAGGAATGTCGGCTCCGGCAAGTTGACAAAGCGTCGGCAACACATCCCAGTGAGCGCTGATCAGATCGCTTTCGCTGCCCGCTTTCACATGGCCAGGCCAACGAATAATGAAAGGAGCCCGAATACCGCCGTCGATCAGGTCGCGTTTGTGACCGCGATAAGGTCCGTTGCTGTTGAAGAAGTCGGGATCGTGACCACCTTCCTTGTGAGCCCCGTTATCGCTGGTGAACATAATGATTGTGTCGTCGTCCAAACCAAGTTGCTTAACCAGGTGCATCACGCGGCCGACGTCCTCGTCCATTTTGGTGCACATTCCGGCGAACGCGGCAATGGGGTTTTTAACGGGAGGCCCGGCGTACTTGCCGATCTTGTTTTCATACTCCGAGAACTTCTGCCGGTAAGGAGCCACATACTCTTCCGGCACGTGCATCGCGGCGTGCGGGATAGCGATCGGCAGGTAGCAAAAGAAGGGCTTGTCCTTATTGTCGCGAATGAACTGCAAGGCGCGGTCCATGATCAAATCGTGTGAGTAGGTCTTGCCGTCGAGCTCTATCTTCTTCTCGTTGTCGAACATCCAAGTCGGGTAGTAAGTATGAGCATTCCGTTGGCAGTTGTAACCGTAGAAAACATCGAAGCCTTGCTTGTTGGGATCCCCTTCGGAACCAGGATAGCCAAGGCCCCATTTGCCGAACGCACCGGTCGTGTAGCCTGCTTCCTTAAGCAGTTTCGGCAGGGTGATCGTATCGGCCGGAATAGGCTCTTGCCCGACCGGTTTCACTTCAGCATTACCGCGAACCGGCGTGTGCCCGGTGTGCAGCCCCGTCATCAGCACACTGCGGGTAGGTGCACAAACCGTGCTGCCGCTGTAGTGCTGCGAGAACTTCATTCCCTCGGCGGCCAAGCGGTCGATGTTGGGGGTCTCGAACTTCTCTTGGCCATAGCAACCAAGATCGCCAATCCCCAGATCGTCGGCAAGGATGTAAATAATGTTTGGCTTTTTGGCTTCGGCGAAATTTGGAAAAACAAAACCAAGGCCGGCAATGGCCAACAACCAAATGGCAAATGTGCGGGTCATCATGAGAACGATTGCCTAAAGGAAACAACGGTAAGGGGGAGCGTGCATTTTACTCAGAGACCAACCAACTGGCGAACGACTTCCATCGACTCGCGTTGCCGCCTGGTCACAATGGCCTGGGCTTGGGCAACCATTTGCTGGGCGTGCTCTGGCCGCTTCACTAAGTCTAACACGGAGGACGGATACTGGGCGACTTGCTCTGGTTGATCGACATCGAACAGCCAATCACCCAGGCCAATATCTTGCCACATAAACCCTTTGGAGGTCTGCTCTTCAAACCTGCCGACGATCGCCGGAACGCCGTTGCCAATACACATGATCGGCGAGTGCATTTCCAGCCCGAAGAACCCAGCCGAGCGAACGTACGTGCTGAGGGCCTGATCGGTGAGCCAAAATTTGTCGCGCCAGACTACGTTCTGCTTCACCTCGTCCGACAGATGGTCGTAGATGTTTTGCTTGGTGACCTTCATTTGGGTCATATCCTCGGGACATAAGAGCACCTTTTTGTCGGTCTCGGTCACCACCTTAGCAATCGCCTCGCGGATCGGCTGGTGGTCGTGGTCCTTCATCGCCTTATTACGAGCATGCCGTTTTTCGTCGAGCTTTCGCCCCTGCTTCACTTCCCAATAAGGCGTGTACCGTAAGCGGGTAATGCAGCACAGAAACTCGCCCCGCTCGAGCCCCACTTTCTTCAAGTAGGCATCCGCAGCGGCATCGTCTCGCAGGTCGCAGGCAAACGCACCATCAGGGCCGAACTCCATGATCGGGCTCTGGATGCCATCCTGCTTCGCCTTCTTCAACGAGATCGAATCACGAAAGTAAACAAACTTGGCAGAGCTCATCAGGTCGATCGTTTCCCGATCGGCGCCGCCATAGGTGATGCCATAAATACCAAATGGCTTCTTCGTGTGTTGGACAAACCGCCCCACGTCACGGCGGGCCACAAAGGAAGGGCCCGAGCCATGCAGCAGAAAGTCACACGAATTGACGGCATCTTTCAACTCGGCGTTGGAAAACTTACCCGACTCACCGATAGAACCTTTTACGACACGCATGTCGGGAAACCGCTTGGCTTCCATCGCGTGGACCTCTTCCGAGAAGTCGCCTGAGGCCCACAGCGTGACTTCGGCCTCCGGCAGGTACTTCTCGAGCAATGCCATCACCCCTGGTGTGTGGGCGATGTCACCGATGTTCACGACTTGCCAGGAAGACCGCAGAATGATCCGCGGCCGCTTGGCCGGCGCCGCATAGACCTTAGAAGCCAACGCGGCAGCCACGGAAGTTTGCAAGAACGTACGACGCTTCATAGGAAGAACCCAAACAGGCGAAAGGAGTGTCGATGAGGCCGCAATTACTTTTTGTCGGCGGCATTCAATGCGTCGATGTTGGCCGATTCATGCAACGCAAGAATCTCTTCGTCGGTAAGTGCCCGATCGAAGACTGCCAGGCCGCCGAACTTGCCTTTGGTCGATTCGCGCAGAAACGAACCGACCGCATAGCGTGCACCGACGGTAAAGTCGGACCCACCGTCTGGCTTCGACTCGGTGTGCTTTTCAGGGTCGTAGGTGAAGATACCGCGACCGTGGTAATACGGATTCATCCCGCGATCTTTACCGTCGGGACCTTCCTGGGTGAAGTAGCGATCGTCTCGACGATCCTTCTTCGGATCGAGCTCACGCTTCTCGTAGGTTCCGTTGATGTAGGCGGTGATTGTTTTGCCGTCGTAAGTGAACGCTAAGGTGCACCACTCTTCTTCAGGAACTTTACGCTTGGTCGCGGCATAGTCGGCACACCAAGGAAAAGCTGAGCCATCGGCGCGACGCGTAACGCCCCCTTCGCTGCTGATGTGAGGCACCAATTGATTCGGGCCGCCGTAAGCCGGCATATTCATCAACAGGGCATACTGACGCGTGCCGCTGTCGTCGTCGCGTCCTTTACCTTCGCTCCACATGCCCGCAATCGTACGGCTTTGGCGAAGATCGATAACCCGCACCACGGCGAACATGCTGACCTGAGCATCCGGCCCGCTTATGTTGAGCTTACCGGTCTTTTCGTAAGGAAGCTCGAGATACTGCTTGCCGTTAAAGTCGACGCTATGCCCCGAGTACGGCCCCTGGTCTGCCCGGGCAATGGGTCCGTTCACTTCGCTCAGTGGGAAATCCCCTGCCGAGGCGATCGACTTGCGGGCCTGTGTGGGCTCTTCATCGAACGTCCAGAAAGCCACCAAGCCTGGGGTCTTCAATACAACCGAAGGATCGCCGGCCGGCTCATGCGCATGGACAGTGGCAAGCGGCGCGACAGCAAAAATGAGTCCCATCAAAAGGGAAAGCGTATGGATCGATCGAAGCATGACGAAGGTTCTCGAAGGGATTGGGGCAAGCCGAAACTACCGGGATTCGGCCTGCCATCGATATTAGTCGATCTCAATCCAACATGGAACCTTTTCGGACGAGGCAATTGCTCGGTCTGAGAATCAGCTGGAGCTTAATCGTCACTCAGTCCGGCCAACATGTCATCGAGCGACAGAGAGGGAATTGCGACGGCGAACGCGTCGTCGGCTATCTCAGAACTTGCGCTGGGTGCGCCACACGACGTGCCGGCACTGCAACAAGAGGCCACCGTCGAAGGACAGCAGCCTGAGGAGACTCCGACCGACATCCCAGCCGAGCAGGCTTCACTTGAAGCAGAGCTAGCAAAGAGAGTCTCTTGGTACTCCTTGGGAAGGTACTGCGTCACGGCCACGGCGACCTCTGGCGAGACAACCGTGATGACCAGCGCCAAGACCGTCAGGCCTGCGAACCCATAGGCCGTGTTCTTCACCCAACCACCCAAGCGGCCAGGCGACGACGTCGATGGCGAACCTTGGCCGGTTGCTTCGGCTGTCTGATTATTGGACTCGTTCGTCTGATTTGAATTTTCCATCGTCTACTCTTTGGGGGGATCGTTAGAAACAGAATAAGACACCATAAGCCGTACTGACATTGTGCGGCCATTGTTCACTTTTTTTCGGTAAGACCTACTACCGTTAGGAGATCTTTCCAGGAATTTCACAATATCACCGGCGTTGAAGATGCGCTTTACCGAATTTGCATTTCCGATCCTCCGTTGTTTTGTTAGTTTCAAAGTGTGCTGTCCGTTACTTTATGGACACACCCAACCCCACTGCGAAGTAACAAATGCCCATGATTATCATGCCTCCTTCGGCGCAGGAGCGCCTCGACCGTATTGAACAGGTTCTCGCACCTCAGCGGCAAGATTTGCTCGACCACCCGGTCTACCAGCAAATTGGCAATGCCGATGCGCTGAAGGTCTTCATGCAGTACCACGTCTTCGCGGTCTGGGATTTCATGTCCCTGCTCAAGGCCCTGCAGTTGAAGCTCACCTGCACGACCGTTCCCTGGCTACCCACCGACAACAACCTGGGTCGCCGTCTGGTGAACGAAATTGTGCTGGCCGAAGAGAGCGACGAAGATGGCGAAGGGGGCTTCAGCAGTCACTTCGAGTTGTACCAAACCTCGATGCGTCAGATCGAAGCCGATAGCTATTTCATCGATCGCTTCCTCCAACGGCTCGACAATGGTCGAGACGTCACAGCCGCACTGTACGAAGCCGACCTACCACGTCCGATCGTGCAGTTCGTGACCAACACGTTCGACCTGATCGCGAGCGACAATCTCTGCGCGATCGCATCTGGCTTCACCTACGGCCGTGAAGATCTTCTGCCTGGCGTCTTTCAAAAGATCGTCGCTCAGGTCAATCAAGAGCTATCTGGCTCGGCATCGAAATTTGTCTATTACCTCGACCGACACATCGAGCTCGACGGCGACTCGCACGGCCCAATGGCCCATCGCCTGCTTTCGCACTTGTGCGGCGAAGACGATGCCAAATGGCAAGCAGCCGAAGACGCAGCCGTACGCAGCCTGGAAGCCAGACTGCTGTTGTGGAACGGCATGCTCGACGCACTGGCCTATTAGGTCACTGGATTTTGAACGTCAAGCGTGCTGATGTCGAGAGAGAATTTCGCGGAAAAAGGGCCGGGCAAATGTCTTCAAATCTTGCCTAGTGACACGGCCAAGCTTTCCACAGGTTCGACATCTCGAGGTGTGGCACTGCCGCCCTCGGCAGTGTGAAGCGACACATTGGATTGAATAGGGCATCTACCTAGGCGAGCAGTCAAATCACGTGCACTTGTTGCGTTGAATCGAGCCCATCCAGGATTTGCACTGCCGAGGGCGACAGTGGCACACAATAAGAGGCTTCACGAGATGGTGAAGTTAACTGCGCCACCCAGCCGATAGGATCCAGCGGCCTTAATTGCACGAGTTACTCTATTTTCCTTTGCGACTTGGAATGTCCAGGTCGATGACATTCGTCCCCGCATCCACCTTCTTGACCAGCGTTGTGCTTTCGCGATTCATGTACTGAGTCTCTAGCTTCACTTTCGGCTTCGGAACATTGTCGATTAGATCCGTTGGTGTGACGTAGACGCGATACTCGCCTACGGGAATCTGATTGCTTCCTCGGCCGTAAGTCAGGCTGTAACTTCCGTCTTCGACGGCGCCACCAATTGCTTCGGCACTGCCGTCAATAGGATCGAAATAGACGAAGAAGCCACCGCTTGGTTCTCCATCAACGTTCACGGTGCCGCTTACGGTGCCAGCATTACCGCTTCCACATCCGGTCAAACCTAGAAGCAACAACGCGAGAACAATCCAGGAAGGTATAACTGTTTTCATTGCAAACATTTCCGAATGATCGAACAAGATAATCAAATGAGTAAGTTGGTGCGCGGACGTAAAGTGCACGAATGGCCACGAATTGCTCGATCGATACATCGAGCAATTCGCATTCGTACGGCAGAGAATTAATAATCGCCGACGACGGCTCCGTCAGCTCGACGGCATAGGGGATTGAAAACAGTCGAAATGTTGACCGTCTCGGCCATAAAGTTGACCGACCCATCTCCCATAACCACCTGAACACCGCCTGGGTGCAAGCTGGAAACTCCCTTCCCTTGATTCCCAGACGAACTAATTGCGTAGAAGTCGCGATTAATTCCGAAGGAACTACGGGCCAAACACCGAGCTGCAGCATAATCCGAGTTATAGTTCTGACGGCCGTTGCCTAACCATGCTGCCGCCTTGAAGGTTCCGTTACCTGAGGCCTTCCCTCCATCTCGTTCGCTAACGACAACGACGTTCGAGCTACCATCCACCATATCTCGGAACGAGAGAAAGCTGTCTCCCCAGAACATTCCCAGTGAGTCTCTGGCTTTGGCAGGTGTCACCGAGAAATCGACGGTAGGATTTGATCCATCACCGGCAATTGCCACATAGTTCGAGGTGGCGACCTCGAAATGTGCCGTATTGCCAAATTTACAAAGATTATTGAGATCCGCAGTGACATCGGATGGACACCGATACCCGTCGATCCGAGTTTGCAGCAATTGCCGGTCGGTCGTGGACGCTCCACTTACATAGACTTCAGCCAAGGGGCGGGGCTGATGCGGACTAAGGGCTTCGTAAAGGTTGTCCTGTTCGATGAACGGCAGCAGGGCAACTGTCCAGCCGTAGGTAGGGCTCGTTTCGCCATTATTATGATCGATGCGATAGCCCGCGGGAAACGCGCGATAGGTATCATGATAATTATGCAGGGCCAAACCAATCTGCTTGAGATTGTTGGAACACTGAATTCGTCGAGCTGCTTCTCGGGCCTGCTGTACCGCGGGCAACAGCAAGGCAACCAGGACGCCGATGATCGCAATCACCACCAATAATTCAACCAGTGTGAACCCGGAGAATTTCTTTCGAATCATATCAACCCTTCTTTAAGCAAGGAGTAGTGACACCCTTACGACGTCGAATAATGGAAAGACGTGCTGAGGATAGGGCATCGATGGAAATCGGCAGGGGCTTTTCGGATCGCATGAAAAAAGGACATCCGCTGCCTGACTAATTACTACCGAAGTGCCAAAGGATTCTCGGGGAAAATTCTCGAAACTGGCGATTTTCCGAAAATTGACGCAATTACGTTGAAAAATGCAGGCCTGCGGTAGTGAACTACTGAGAAGAATTCATTTCCTATGCGGAAAACGGGCCGGTAGAGAGGAGGCACTTCTACCCATTCGTTTCTTTCGCAGCAAGGACTTAGGGATGTCGGAGAAGAGTCGAAAACTGGCAGATACCATGGGTAAAGAAGAATCGGGGGATGCGTCCCGTTTTATTCAGCTATTCATGGCCCATGAACGCCAACTGCGGTTTTTTGTTCATCAACTCTTACCCGACCGCAACGACGTCGACGAGGTGATGCAAAATGCGAGTGTTGTTTTATAGTCGAAGTTTGAAGAACTCGAAAATGACAGCGACTTTATCAAATGGGCCTATGTGGTCGCCCGGTACGAGGTCCTAGCCTATCGCCGGCAAAAAGCGAGGGATCGGCTCATTTTGGATCCCGAGCTGCTGACGACGATTGCGCAGGAAATCTCCGAAGACCCGGTACTCGTCCAGGATTATCAGTGCGCTTTGCGAGAATGCCTGGAAAAATTATCGGAAAAAGACCGACGCCTGGTGGTACAAACATACAGCCACGGGCTCAAGGTATCCCAGCTCGCCGAAGAGCTGTGCCGTTCTGTGCAGAGCATTTATCGAAAGCTGTCCGGCTTGCGCGAACGATTGTCTCGATGCGTCAAACTTAGTCTTGCGAGTTGATCGATGAGTAATGCGACACCTTCCCATCTCTATCAGGAACTAGAGCGGCTGCTCGGAGAGTACGCCAACGGCGAAATCTCTCGGGACGGATTAGATCGACTCGAGGAAATTCTAAAACAGAGTCCCGAGGCGCGGAAGGAATACATCGAGTTCTTTCGGGTTCACGCCGGTTTGTACGACTTGGTTGAAGAATTTTCACATCGTGATTCGCGCAGCGAAACTACGATGGCGAACTTAAAAGGAAGTCGTCAATCTGAACTGCGGCCATTTTGGTCGCCGTTCGCAATCGCATGCCTTGCCGCATGCCTATTAATTGCAAGTTTCGTTTTCTTTTCGTCCGGAGAGAATAACCTCGCGGATCCACAATCGAACGCGACGCAGGTGAGTCGGACTAGCCGCTCGTTCACGCTTCCCTACACGACAACCACGCAACCCATCGCCGTCATTTCGCGCATGGTTGATGTCGTGATGGCTCCGGGGGAAACGGCACTGCATATTGGCCAAAGCTTGCCGCCACAGCAGGTCACCTTACAGGCAGGTCTCGTGCAGTTTGACTTTCTCAATGGAGTGACCGTAGTCGTCGAAGGGACGGTCAAATTAGAACTGGTCTCGCAGACGCGTTGCAAATTGTACCGCGGCCAGGCTCGGGTCTATGCGTCTTCACAAGAGGATGGGTTCACCCTCGAAACAGAAGATGCGACCTTCATTGATCGAGGAACGGAATTTGGTGTTCGCGTTACTCCAGGGAAGGAGGCGGAAGTTCACGTCATTGATGGACAAGTCGACGTACTGCAACGCGCATCCGCGGAAACAACTAATTCGGTCACCACCGGAAATGCCGTGACCGTTTCCTCGAACCACCCACCGCAAGATATTGGCTTTCGGCCGGATGACTTTCCGAGCATCAACGGGGTTGCCCAGCGACTCTCCGCTCAGACGGCCGAACGTTTCCAACAGTGGCGAAACAATCGACAAGAGATACTGGAAGATGAAGATCTCGTGGTCTTCTACGACTTTCAGTCCAATCCCGATAATGCTCAGCAGGTCGTCAATCGCGTCAGCAGTGGGTTGGACGGCACGATCGTGGGCTGCAAAATCGCAGAAGGCCGCTGGCCGGGGAAGGAATCGCTCGAATTCAAAGGATTTCATGATCGCGTGCGGATCAACATACCTGGTGAGTTCGATGCGATTACCCTAAGTGCCTGGATACGCATCGATGGTTTCGATCGACCATTTAGCTCGATCATGCTGACCGACTACTTTCAAGACGGGCACATCCATTGGCAGTTCCGCTCTGATGGTCGTGTGGAAATGGGCATTCGACCAAAACATGAAGAGCGTATTCTCTATCTCTCAGATCCTGAATTAGGCTTCGACGACCTGGGGCGATGGTTGCACCTGGTGACGGTCTTCGATCCGAACTTGGGCAGAGTCTTTCATTATCTCGACGGAAAATTGATTTTGAACGCCCCCATCGAGACCGGCCGAGAAGGTGACTTTCGGGCACCTACCGAAACGCTCGATAAACTGAGAATCGGTTACGCGGAGCTTGGAAACTGGCGTCGCAAAGATCCTGGCGAACCCTATTCGATTCGAAGTCTAAATGGACGGATGGACGAGTTCGCCGTTTATTCTCGAGCACTGAGCGAAACCGAAGTTGTGCGGTTGTTTGAGATTGGCAAGCCATGATTCAAGAAACAACCGGATTCCCGTGAGCAGTCCAACCTTTTGATTGCTGCCCCAGGTCGAACGGTCCTGGGATAATTGCTCGGCCTAACCTGATCACCTCGTCAACTATGAAGTCTATAACAGAATGGACCCGCAGGCGCCTGAAGCACTCTCGCAAGAGTTAAATACCTGCGTACGCTTGCTGCGTTGAAGTGCCCCGCACTAGTCTACCGCTAGGCATTACAAGTCTTTTGCGGCGGATGGGTTCGAAGCCTGGATCAATTCGAGGAACTCCGGCTTCCCGATTCCTCCGGTTCGCCACTGCAAGACTTCTCCTTGGGGATCAATCACGATCGTGACTGGTGGGCCGCTGACTTTGTAGCGAGACATTACCGTAGCGTTCTCTGGGTCATCCACGTCAATTGCTACCGGTATGAACCTCGCGTTGACCATGGCCGTTACCTGTTCGTCCGCCCATACCTGGCGTTTCATAATCCGGCACGGTACGCACCACTGGCCGGTGAAGCAAAGGATGATCGGCTTGCCCGTTTTGGCTGCTTGTCGCTCGGCTGCAGCATAGTTGTCCGCCCAGGCGATGCTATTGGAGGGGGCATAATAGCTATACCAAGCGAATGCCAGTGAGACCACCAGAAAGGTCAGCCAGAAGCAACGCCAGAAATGAAAGATTCTCTTGCGACCTGGCGCTGATTCAGAGTTGCCGGACAATGGTACTTGGGATAGCGATTCATTCATGGCTGTAAGTGCGGCTAGGTGATGCGGGCAAAGTTACCGGATCGAGTTCTAGTAGGCTTTGACCGGTGGCTGTGGGGGTACTTCGTTTTTACCGAGCAAATCTTGGAATAATTCCACAATGGCTCTTTCGATAGGCCACCGGATGCCAAACCCTATTTATCGATGGCTTGATGATACCTGCTTCACCACGGCTGACGAGATAGCCAACTGCAACGACGTATAGAATTACAGTTCCCCAGAACTCGGACAAAAATATCCGCTTGCTGGATTTACGCCGCACAAGGCGTATTGCTGGCAGGGGCGCCGGGCCCATGGGTCAAGAAATAAAAAAACCCGGCGTACGTTTGTTAAGCGTCAACGTACGTCGGGCTCACACCGCGGCAAAGTGCTTAACGCTCCGTGCGGTGTCCATGTTCGACCGCAGACGATTGGAGCAACCGTCCAGAAGGGCCCATTCGGCCGAACACTTCAAACTTAGGTCAACATTTGATCGAAGGCAAACTTTTTCTGGGGACGTTTTCTTCAAAGCGAATTGCGTACAATGCAGCAACCTCGCTTCACGATTCATTCGGTATTGATAGATGTCTTTGTTTGAACAAGCCGAAGCCAAGAACTTCGATCGAGCCAAACCACTCGCGGCCCGTATGCGTCCGCGCAATTTGCCTGAGTTCGTCGGGCAAAAGCATTTCCTGGCCGAAGGAAAGCTGCTGTGGCGATTGATCAAATCCAATCGCCTGACGTCGGTGCTCTTCTACGGCCCCCCAGGCTGCGGCAAGACAACCCTCGCCCAGTTGCTCGCTTCGGAAACGAAGTCCCGCTTCCGCCAGCTCAATGCGGTAACGTCGGGCGTGAAGGAGCTTCGCGAGGTGCTGCAAGAAGCGCAACGTGAAGTCGCTACCGGTGGACGTAAAACATTGCTCTTCATCGACGAAATCCACCGTTTCAACAAGTCGCAGCAAGATGCCCTGCTGCCTGATGTCGAGAACGGGGTGGTCATCCTGGTGGGAGCAACGACCAGCAATCCCTTCTTTGCCGTCAACAGTGCGTTGGTCAGCCGCAGCCAGATCTTTCAGTTTGAACCTCTCACGCCGGAAGAGATTCACGATGTTCTTACGGCTGCGTTAAGTGATCCGCATCGGGGGCTGGGCAAGCACGACGTTCAACTGGACGAGGACGCGGCTCGATTTCTCGGTGAGGTGTGCGACGGCGACGCGCGGCGTGCGCTGAACGCTTTGGAGATCGGCGTCCTTTCGTCCGAAGCCAAGCCAATCCACTTTACCCGGCAGTTGGCCGAAGAGTCGATCCAGAAAAAAGCCGTGCAGTACGATCGCGACGGCGACACGCACTACGACACGGCCAGCGCGCTCATCAAGAGCATCCGCGGCAGCGATGTCGATGCGGCCATTTACTGGCTGGCCAAGATGCTCGAAGGTGGCGAAGACATTCGCTTCATCACGCGGCGGCTGATCATTTCGGCCAGCGAAGACATCGGCAACGCTGACCCGCATGCGCTGACGATCGCTGTCTCGGCTATGCAGGCCTGCGAAATGATCGGCCTGCCGGAATGCCAGCTCACGCTATCGCAAACGGTGGCGTACTTGGCCTGTGCTCCCAAGAGCAACGCGGCCACCGTGGCAATCGGCGAAGCGAGGAAAGACATCCGCGAAGGACGCGTCGAGCCGGTTCCAGTTCACCTTCGCGATTCGCACTATGGCGGAGCCAAAGATCTTGGCCACGGCGAAGGGTACCAGTATGCCCACAACGAGCCAGACGGCATCGCCTCGCAAAGCTATCTGGGCATCGACCGCGAGTACTACCGCCCGGTGCCGCGAGGCTTCGAGGCGACGCTACAAAAACGGGTAGAAGTCTACCGAAAGCGGCTGCGCGGTGAAGATGTTTAGGCTCTGATTCGGAGGGTGTGAGAAGCGAAACGCACCGCGGAAGCGGACAGGCGCGACGCTAGTTCGACAGTTGATCTCGGTTGTATCGGTGAGAATCAGACGGATCGAACCGACGTCGCCGCTCTGCTTAGATCGTCGGCAGAGCGGCAAAGTGTTCGATCGCTTGAAAGCTAACTCATCGCAGTCCATCAAGCGATAGAGGACACTGCGAACTATTCCCGCGCTTGTTTCAGCGGCGGCTCGTAGATGTCGAAGCTTTCGATGGTTATCGGGCCATCGCCGTTGGCGACCAACTTGAGCTTGTGCGAACCGTTTGTCAGGTTCGTAACCAAGCGGAAGCGGTGGGAGCCGGTGTTGTTTTGGGCAAAGCTTACTTCGCCCAGCGTGGCACGCTTCACCTCGAAGACAAACCGGTGTCCGGCGACCGTCTTTTGGGGATCACGCCAGTCCAGCGGGTCGAGACGAATCTGGCCTGAGTCGCTAGTAAAGGCTTGCTGAGCGTTCCCGTGACCGTCCGGACCGGTCTTACTGCCAACCAACTTGAAACCGCCGGAACCATCTTCCCCCACCATGGTAATGGTCCAAGTCTGAGGTTCGATATTCTTTTCCAAAAAGATCCCATGCGGAGCCATGTCGCCAGTCAGACGAGGCGTCCCCTTGTCTGACTCAGGACGGATGAATGTGGCATAGTAAGCATCTATTTCATCCGCCGGTTGGCCGTCCAGAAATAACTGAGCCGTACCTGCATCTTGGCCGCTGCGGGCATTCATATCAATGCGATTGCCTTTAAAGGCAACCTCGAGTGTGGCTCCTTGGTTCGACGCGGTGACCGCTTGCCCATTGTTGGTTTTCAGAAACCCTTGGCCAAGTTGAATGTCTTTGCCGTCGATGACGGAAAGATTGCGTTCACGTTCGCTTGGGTCGTAGGCGAACTGATTAGGCACGTGGAAGTGCCGGGCAATATTTTGATTGATGATGTTCCGGGTTCGCTTGTTTTGGTGAACCGAGTCGAAGGTCATGTCTTTGGGGCTGAGATTGTTGTCACTCATCCACGCGGCCATTTCACCACGATTCTCGACATACTCAATTCCGTAAGGTTCAACGAGCTTTTTGATTCCCTCGACATTCTGATCGACCGGTTCATCCCGCTTTCCCCACAAGTAGTCGCGTTGTTTGCGGTAGTGAATCGAGGGCACAAGAATGTCGGCGGTGGAACAAGCGCGAATCTCCCGAATGACTTCCTCCGGCGTACCCTTTCCTTTTTCGACGGCATACAGCAACACCACGTCCGGCGGATCGGCGATAAGAAGATGCCGCACCCAACCATCCAAAAAGCGGTACTCGGTAGCGCTGCCCACATGCTTGTGATAGACGATGTCCGGGGCATTGGGGAACCGCTGGCGAATCATGTCGATCAATTCGCTGCCATCACCGAGAAAGTTGGTGTAGCTGGAACCCAACGCCCAAATTACCAGCGGTCGACCTAGCTGGTCCCCCTGCTGAATTTTCTTCATGGTCAAGGCCATGTGCTTTCCGTCATCCGGCCTTGGTTTCGCGATATAGGGGGCTTTGCCTCCCCAAATATCCTGCGCGGAAACAGATAGCGGCAGGCAAAGAAGGGAACCAAACAAAATGGCCAGAGCCCCGAATCCAGGTGTGAGTACGCCGAGATGCATAGCGTGGTGCTCCTCTTGATAGCGATCGAAGGGGGACTGCCAACAACCTTTGAACTTGCTGTTGATCGTAGTCGGTAGACAGGAAGACACGTCTGTGGGCATGTCTTGTTGAGGTAGTAGGCTGCAGGCAACGGTTTCGTTTGTCGACGAAGACGACGGCCCCGGGACACAGCTCACACAAAACCCTTCGTATAGCATTGCCTATTTTATTCACGAAGTTTGTGTTTTTTTAATGAGGAGAGGTCGATGGCTAGGGTGCCACCCAACGCTGGTAACGATTCTACAACTACTCACTCGCGATCATGTTTTGTTCGGCTGTGGCGCCCTTCACTTTAGAGGCTGCACAACTGGGAAGTTTCTTTTCCCGCCGGTAGTTGCGACGGTTCTGTTGCTTGGTTGACGGCACATAAGAGAGCAAAAGTCTTTTCTCTTCCACGGTCACTACTAAGTATCCGGTACTACCCAAAGAACGGTTTGGCTAAGATCCGTTCCGAATGACTTTAACGCAGTGCTTCACGTCGCCAGATCCAATACGAAGCCGAACACGCCACGGTCCGAAAGTCGTTGGCTATCGCAGGACGATGGTTTTCCGCCAGAGGAAGATTTTGGGAAGCGTGCTGGATGATTCGATAGAGCGGCTGAGTCGAGACCCAGCCTGCCAAATTTCTTATCCGCGCCCATCGGTGCTGGTCCGTGGTTACTCCTTCCCCCTCGGTGCGATGCGTTTCACTTCTCACCCCCTACGTTTAGTAGCAGCTAGCAGCGTGAAGGAAAACGGTCTTTGTGCGAATTGCCGGTTTCGCTACTATCTGCGAACGCTTGCGGAACTAGGGTCTGCTTTTGGGCAGGTTTCTAGGCAAGCAATCAGAACAATATGGCCAGTGCGACGATTGTCGCGATGATGCCCAACAGCCCGAAGATGATCCACGCGAAAGACTTCCCTGCCCAGGGACTCGTATTGTGGATAATCGCATGCAGGCAGACCGGGCAAACATCGACATCGTCGAAGATTTCGGCTCCGCACTCGGGGCAGATCATCGTGTCGTCCTGATCGTCTTCAGGTTCGTCGTCGATCCAATCTTCGTCGTATTCGTCGCTGTCGTACATGTTCCTGGGATGGGTAAAGCAAAGTAAGAGCACACCTCGGCATTATCAATCTTCGGCAGAAGGACCTGCGAAGGATGAGCCGAAATCGTCAGGGAGGACGAAGGTGGAAACGATTAAAACCGCATGCATGGTCATTGTACTTATGGCCATTGGTTATGGCGTCTACACCGTCTTGAATCAGCCGGAAGATATCCCGCCGGAAGTGGCCCAAGCCAGCGAAAGCATGGACCTCACGTTGCCTGACTTCTCGGATATGGCCATGCCAGGCGGATCTCCTTCCACGTCGCCATCCTCGGCGATGGGCCCCCCTTCCTCGGCACCCAAGTTTGATAACGAGGGATTTGCTAGCGGACGATTGACGGCTCCGCAGCTCGGCGAATCAGGCGGAGGCGCACCCTCGTTCGATGCCTCGTCAGCAGCTAGTCAAAACGACCACGATGACCACGGGAACGATCCTTCGGCAGACGCAGCGAAGTTCGTAAGCTCTAGCGACTTACCGCCGCTGGGTAGTGCTGCACCGACCAACCCGGCCAATGAAATGGCTTCCAGCGAAGCCCCTATCCCCACTTCGCCAGACGCTTCTCGCACCGAGTTGGCCTCGGTTTATGGCCAAAGCAACCAAGGCGGAATGTCCAACCCCAGCAGCAGCGGATCTTCGCAGTCGAGCGAACAATTCCAAGCCGACTGGGACGAAGCCCAGGTTTACCTTCGCCAGAACGACCTGGTCGAAGCAACCCGGCGGCTAACCCCATGGCGACATCGCCCCGAGCTGAATCCTTCGCAGAAAGAGAAACTGAATCTACTGCTGAGCCAACTTGCAGGCACCGTGATTTACTCGACCCAGCACTCGCTGGAAGAGCCTTATACGGTGGGCAGCGGAGAAACACTCAGCAGCATTTCCCAGCAATTTCAGGTACCTGATATTCTGCTGATGCGGATCAATGGCATTGCCGACCCCAACAACTTGACGCCTGGCCAAAAGCTGAAAGTTCTGCGTGGCCCCTTCCATGCGAAGGTCGATATGACGCACAACGAATTGACGCTGGAAATCGACGGCTGTTATGCCGGTCGGTTCCCAATCACCATCGAGAACGGCGCCATTATTCCGGCCGGAGATCATGAAGTGCTGCGGAAGGAAGCCAACCCGCAGTTCTACGACGAGGCGACCCAGAAGATTCTGACGGCCAACGATCCGGCGAATCCTTTTGGAGGCCATGCGGTGCACCTCGATGGTGGAATCGTCCTGCACGGCAGCGGCGGCCCAGGCGGCTCGATCAGCATGAGCCCACGCGACTCGGAAGACATCTACGGCATTCTTTCGGTCGGCTCGAAGGTCACTGTTCGCCGATAATTTGACTGGCGAGTCAATCGCGGATAGCCTACCGCTAGAGAGGTACCACTTCGGCATCCTTCCTTGGTGGAGGCCGTCATGTCTGAACCGACTGCAACGCCACGCACTCCATCCTGCAAACGTCGCTCTTGGCCGCTGCGGTGGTCGTTGCGCGTGATGATTGCCGTCATCACTTTAATTTGCATTGCGTTTGCTTGGCTGGGGCACATTTGGCATCTGGGGCAAGTCCATGAAGAGGTGGGCAATGCGATTGAAATGACGTACGCCGAAGAGATACGCAAGTTTGGATTCACCGGCGTCACTTGGAGACTTTCCGAGCAACTGAAGTTTAGTAGGGGAAAGGGAATAGGCGGTCCCATTGGGGCGGTCGAATCCCAAGTTAAACATGCGCCTCAATGGATGCGTGTCACCGGCTTTGATCGCTTCTGGCAGCGCATTGATTCGATTTATCTGCACTCGAGGCTGCCACCCGAAAATATTGAGGTTGTCGTCACTCAGGTACCCAGGCTCGATCATCTCGGATTGCTACACATTAGCGGCAGCCGGTTTCCCGAAGCGAAACTAGCCGCGATGGTCGGCTCGATCCGCCTGGACCGGCTGCACGCCACGCACGCATCGCTCGGGCAAGGTCCCATGCCGTGGTTGCGACATACAGGGCTGAAAGAGCTGAACCTGTCGCACACGCAGTTCTCCGACGCCGCGGTGGACGACTTGCCGGTTTCGCTCCAGCGGTTGGAACTGGAAGACACGCAGCTGACCGACACCGGTATGGCCAAGCTGGCACGCTTGAAAAACCTGAAGTTCCTAATCCTTCGCGGCATGCGAGCTCACGATGAAACTTTCGTTGAGCTGAAGGCCAAGTTGCCTGGCTGCATCATCGATTGGGATACGTTCGAGTCCGAAGAGCTGAAGCAGCAGCGACGAAAGCTCAAGCGACGAGAGAGACGTCTGCAATATGAACGCGAACATGGGATCACGAGCGACCAGAACTAGAATGGAATCATGGATCGCATGAACGAAACATCTTCAGCCGGTACGCAGACGAAAGAGAAGCCAAAGCGTTGGCGGCTGCGCTGGTCGATGCGGGCTTTCTTCATTGCAATCACGCTGCTGTGCCTGGTCTTTGGACTGGTCGGCCAGAGGCTGTATGTGGGGTTGGTACACGCTGATGTTGGTGAGCAGTTGACGCTGCAAGCCGAGAAGACACCCATTCGTTACGGTTTCCCGTCGCCAGACAAGGTCATTATTGGCTGGACGATTCCACATCAGCCGGTGGGCAGGATTCATTTTACTAATGACAACACGCTTCCCACATGGATGAAATGGACCAACAGCGATATCCTTTTTCGGCGTCTCGATCGAGTGGCGATACTAGTTGGTATTCCTAATGATGAGCTGGAAATAACCTTCCAGCAAGTCCATCGGCTCGAACGGATACGACGAATGACGATCCAGTCTTTCCTTACGGCCGAGCAGGCCCAACGTTACCTATCGCGGCTTAAGATTCGCGATCTATACCTTCGTATTGAACGTGGAGAAAATAAGCCGCTGCCGTTTCTCCGTGACCTCGGCGTCGAAGTTCTCGAAATTCATAATTTCCCCGAAGCGGCGGTCGATGACTTGCCACTCTCGCTCAAGCAATTAGATATCGGAGGGGCAGATATCTCGGATCGCTCTCTTTCCAAGTTCGTTCGGCTGAAGACCCTGGAGACACTCGACCTTCGCCATGTGCATCCGGCGGCCAGCGAGAAAGGCATCGAAGAACTTCGGCGT
The DNA here is from genome assembly GCF_013618625.1 of Bremerella alba. Lineage (NCBI taxonomy): Bacteria > Pseudomonadati > Planctomycetota > Planctomycetia > Pirellulales > Pirellulaceae > Bremerella > Bremerella alba. The sequence continues at coordinate 503,060 of NZ_JABRWO010000001.1, forward strand.
CAGATGCCGTGGTGTGAGATTTTGTGGAAGCCAAGGCCTTCATGAAAACCCCTCACCCTAACTCTCTCCCCTCAGGGGAGAGGGGACAAGATTTTGGTAGGCGGCTTGGCAGCTAGACGGTTTCGACGCAGCCTTCGGCCAGGCGGACAATCGAGTCGGCCTGGTCGGCGATGCTTTGGTCGTGGGTGACCATGACGATGGTCAGGCCTTGTTCTTCGTTCAGTTTACGCAGCAAGCCCAGGACTTCTTCGCCCGTTTGGCGGTCGAGATTGCCGGTGGGTTCGTCGGCCAGTAGGACCTTAGGATCAGAGACTAATGCCCTGGCAATCGCCGTGCGTTGCATTTCGCCGCCGGAAAGTTCGCGCGGTTTGTGGTTCAAACGGTGGCCCAGGCCGACCATGTCGAGCAGGTGCTTGGCGCGTTCTTTGAGTTGTTTTCGCACGCCCCAATACTTAAAGAAACCGTGCGAGATCATTGCTGGGGTCAGCACGTTTTCAAGTGTCGTTAGTTCCGGCAGCAAGTGATAGAACTGAAAGATGAGCCCGAACTGGCCGTTGCGGAGACGATCGCGCTGGCGGATAGGCAGGTTATCGGTCCGCTGATCTTCAAAGTAAATCTCGCCTTGGTCAGGCACATCAAGCGTGCCCATCAAGTGCAGCAGCGTGCTCTTGCCGGAACCGCTTTGGCCGATGATCGACGTGATGCGGCCTTCGTTGGCGACGAAGTCGACGCCGCGAAGAACGGGGATGATGTGCTGGCCTTTGCGGTAGCTCTTGTGCAGGCCGATCGTACGCAGCAACGGCTTGTCGACTTCGATCGGTGTGTCGAAGCGATCGGTATGCACTAGCGGGCCTGGCTTCTTGGGTGACGGAGTGACAGCCGGGGCGGTCGCGGTGGTCGTGTAGGTATCGCTCATCGTGTTACTCATAACGGAGGGCCTCGACCGGGTGAAGTCGTGCGGCGCGAATAGCCGGCAGCACACTCGCCATCACGGCAATCAGCATCGCCCCAAACACCACCATGGCAATCGCTGCTGGCTCGATGATGGTGGGGATTTCCTGGAAGTAATAGATCGTTGGATCAAACACCTCGCGACCGGTCATCATCTCGATCAGTTTGGCGACGTGGTTGATATTCCATACAAATAGCAGTCCGAGAATGCAGCCCACGCCAGAGCCGACGATGCCCAGCGAGAGCCCGTAGCAGACGAAAATGCTCATGATTCCGCCGCCACTGGCACCCAGTGATTTAAGGATACCAATGTCCTTGGTCTTCTCGACAACGATCATGTAGAAGGTCGCCAAGATGCCGAAGCCGGCCACGCCGATGATCAAAAACAGCAGGATGTTGAGGATCGTCTTTTCCATTTCGACGGCGGCTAACAGCGGTCCTTGCATATCCTTCCACGATTGAATGCGGAAGGGGTGTGTTTCGGCCGGGAAGGCAGCCCTCAGGTTGTTGGTGAACTCATTCAGGTTGGCCCCTGGTTTCAGGCGAATTTGAATCGTCGAGATGGCGGTGCCCAGTTCTGGATGCGTCATGTAACGTAGCGACTGCAGCTTGCTTAGGGGCACAAATGCGAAGCCGGCGTCGTACTCGTTCATCTTGCTTTCGTAGAAGTCGACGACGGTGAAGGTCTCGCTGATCGCTTTGGGTGGGCTTTCGGCGGAAGGGAATGTCAAGCGAACATCGTCGCCGGGGACGGCCAGGAAATAGTCCTTCACTTCCCCTTCGGCGTCGCGTTGGCGAATGCTGGCCACGGCCATCCCCAGGATGATGCCGGGGGCCTGATGTTTCATTGGATCGAACGTGGTGCCTATGGGCTGATCGTAACGCTGGGCGAACGGGTCGCCGCTCTTGTCTTTAGGATCGACTTCTTTGGCCGCTTGCATGGCCATTCGCTCGGCCAGATCGGCTGGCGGTGCCCCAGGCAGGGGCGGTGCGTCGGGGTCGTCAGCAAACTTGGGAGTGACTAGCGCCGGCGTTTCTGCGGCGTCCTCTTGCAGCGGGCTGTCCATCGCAGCGAGCGTGTTGGGGTTGTTGCGCCGCGGCATGTGGCCGTGTTGATGCAGTGTTTCAAAACGCCGCATCTCGGCTTCCAGCTCTTGCTGATAGGCGATCTTTTCTCGGCGATACTCCCAGCCTGATTCGACCAAGGGAGATTTCTCTGGACCTTCGTAGCCGGTTTCCTTCAAGTTGAAGTCGACCTGTTGGCGGTTGGCCGGGTGCTTCAAGTACTTCGAGAAGTCACTGACGCTGTTGTAGGTTTCGTCGTCGATACCAATGACGGTGACTTGCCGCGGCAGCCACTGATCGCGGACGCGCAAGTTGAGCATCGCAGGCACATGCACGGTGACGGTCATGTCCTCGATATCGTCGCCGGCCACTTCGCGAACGGCTTTCATGTGCCGTTCCCACTGATAGAAACCATCCAGGCTGTGGCTTTCCATCACCACGTCGGAAAGAATCCCGTGCAGGCGAACGTGCATTTCGTGCGAGAAGCCTGACATGACGGCGTTCACCACGACCATGGTCGCTACGCCTAGCGTCACACTAATGATGGACGCCAGGGCGATGTAACGCGTTCTCAGGTAACGCAGACAGAGCATCAACTTGTACATTGCCAATCCTTCGGCAAACGCGGCACTCTATCTGGTCTCCTCGCCCCGTTAATGGTAGGCCACTGGCTTGCGGCCAGTGTGATGGGGGAGAGTAAACGTGAACCTAGGCACCAGCCAGAGGCCAGTGGCTTGCGGATCTTACCTTCAATCCGCAGGCAATTAGGTTGCTTCGTGCCGCAACAGCGGGAACAAAATGATTTCGCGAATCGTCGCGCTGTTAGTTAGTAACATGACAAGGCGGTCGATGCCAATACCAAGTCCGCCGGCGGGCGGCATTCCGTTGCGAAGTGCCCGGACGAAATCAGTGTCCATCTTGGCCATCGAGTCCTCTTCGTCCATGCCTTGCAGCTGCGTGCGGAACAGCTTTTCCTGCAGATCTGGGTCGTTTAGCTCGGTGTAGGCGTTAGCCAGTTCCATGCCCTGAATGAAAAGTTCGAATCGCTCGGCAACCTCCGGTTGATCGGTTTTGCGCTTTGTCAGCGGGCAAATGCTAGCAGGATAGTCGATCACAAAGACCGGACCGACCAGCTTGTCTTCGACCGTCTCTTCGAAGATTTCGTTGCGGAGTACGTCGGCGTGCTTGCCGTCGGTTTCCAGTCCCAGCTTCTTGGCACACGCGATCACTTCGGCTTCATTGGTCGGATCGATCCCGGCGTGCTCTGCTAGCAGATCGCTGTAACACTTCCGCTGAAATGGCGGAGTGAAATCGACTTCCTTATCGCCGAAGGGGACTTTGTACGCAGAGCCGATCGCATCGAGCGCGTTGACGATGATGCTCTCGGTCAGATCCATCATCGTTTCGTAATTGCCGAAAGCCTGATAGACCTCGAGCATGGTGAACTCGGGGTTATGACGTGGGCTGATCCCTTCATTGCGGTAGACGCGGCCCAGTTCAAAGACGCGTTCCATGCCGCCGACCAACAGCCGCTTGAGATGCAGTTCTAAAGCGATTCGCATGACTAGCGGCATGCCCAACGCGTTGTGGAACGTTTCGAACGGACGTGCGGCGGCACCACCGGCAATGGTGTGCAGCGTGGGGCCTTCGATTTCGTAGTAGCCGTCGCCGACAAGTGTATCGCGCACCGAACGCACGATCTGGGTCCGCTGCACGAAGCGATCGAGCACGCCGTCGCCATACGCCAAGTCGAGGTATCGCATCCGCTGGCGCTGTTCCGGATCGGTCAAACCTTTGTGCTTCTCAGGCGGGGCTTCGAGTGTCTTGGTCAGGAAGTGCAACTCCTCGACGAAGACGGTCAGTTCACCGGTCTTGGTTTTCTTCAGTTCGCCATCGACGCCGATGATGTCGCCGAGATCCAGGCACTGTGCGATTTCCCAATTGCGTTCGCCGACCTGGGCCTGGCCGAGAAAAAGCTGGACCGTGCCGGTACGATCGACCAAGTTGATGAAGATCAGCTTGCCGGTTGGCCGCATCAGTACGATACGCCCTGCCACGCGGACCTTGGGACCGCTGTAAAGGGTTTGCTCGCGGCCCCCGTCGCTGGTCGTCGTCTCCGAGGTAATTTCAGATTCAAGCGTGCGGATGTCGGCGATCGACTGCTTGTTGTCGAAGCGTTGACCCCACGGGTCGATGCCCATGCTGGCGAGCTTGTCCATCTTCTGACGGCGGGCCGCTTCGATCGCATGGACAGCCGCGTTCTGGTCTTCGATCCAAGGCCGGCTTTCGTCGGAAAGAAGCTTCGTCAGATTCTCGGCCAACACGTCGGCGAACTTGTCGTTCTCGCCGAAGAGGCAAACGTCGTTGGGCTTCAAACCTTCCGGCAGACGCAGCAGGTCATGGATTTCGCCAGAGACTTCCTCGCGTTGGTCACCGCCGTTGTCGCGGTGCGTGCGGACAAACCACGTCGACTGATGAAACTGGTTTTGCTTGGCACTTTCCAGCACCAGGTCTAACTGCTGCTGGGCCTTGGCTTCGGTATAAGGATTGAGCGATGTTTCGTCATCGGTACATAAACCAATGGTCAGCGCCAGCGTATCCTTGGCCTTGGCCAAGAGGTCTTCGGCCGGGACCGCACCAGGGTGCCCTTTGTCGTCGGTATCGAAGCAATGATCGATGATCTCGAAAGTGACGCCAAAATCGGGCTTGGCCGTCTTCTTGTTGAACTCTTTGAAGAACTTACGGACATCGCGACACTCTTTGACGGTGTCGTTCGACCAGAGCAGAAAGACTTGATACTTAGACGGTCGATTGGTTGGCTTGGCGGACATGGCCCCTTCCGAAGTTCGGGTAGTGGGAAAACCCCAGGGGCAATGTTTTACACCCTCAGTAAGCGTAAAGACTGTAACCCCAGTTACCGCAAGATTTTACTGGGGTTGCTTTGAGGGTCAATCGGAGGTCGATTTCACCAACGCGACTATTGGGCAATTGGACCGTCTTCGCGAGGGCGATATTCATAGGCTTGCAGCACGCCCATGTGCAAGCAAAGGTGCTCGCAAGTCAGAGCCCGCTTGGTGGAATCGTGCCGGACGATTTCGAGAACCGGCGGCGATGTGTGCTCCATGAAACCAACATTGAGCAGCTTGTTCGAGCGGTCGGCGTTCCAAGACGATGTCACTTGGTAATCCTGGTCGGTAACCACCACGCGGCAGGTGGTTGTTTCGCCTTCGGCATCCGACTCGAAGACAAACAAACGGTGCATGATGCCCCCTTCGTCCGTAAACGAATTCTGCGAAACCAGCTTGTCTCGGTGCAGCGGATTCATCGTCGGGAAGGACTCGGTCGTCAGAAAGGTGACATAGTTGGCCTTGCGATAAACCGACTCGCCAAATGCGACACCCAGAATGCCAACCATCATAACAACGGTTAAAGCTGACTTCGCAAACTGTGCTGTTGAAATCTTAGCCATGACAAATGATCCTCTGTTCCGGTAGGTAGGTGAGCCGGTTTGCAGGTAGGTAGTTGTGAGCCGCAGTTGTTCAGGCCGCTGACTCTGCCTCGTTCTCGATGGAAATCAAATCGTCTCTATTCATTAATTCGCATCGGTCTGTGACTGATATTCCCCCATTATCGGTTTTCTTGCAATCGTTTTTCGAAGGTCTATTTTTGACCATTTGGCTTAGGCAAGAATGGGCTCCAATAAGGGTCAGGTGGGGATAGGTCCTCGCCGTATTGATGTAGATACGGTGAAAACTTTATTGGCAGGATTTTTCCCTTGAGGCCTGGGGGGTGTGGCCTGTAACGCTAGCAGGTGGGGGCGGGATCTAGCGAACTCAAGAGACAAAAAAAGGCGACTCAGGCCGGCAGGGGCAAACGTCGGGGGAAACGGGCCAACCAGAGTCGCCAATATGGTGACTGGCGAGGGACGAACGTTCGTCCCTCGTCAGTTACTTAGCTATCTATATTTTCGCTCCCGACGAGCCAGAATCGATGTGGCAACCCGAGAATGAAGATAATGCTAAGACAAGTCTAGTTCTGGGTGGACGGCTTACTACACCACCACATGGGGGTCCCGATGCATTATATCCCGGGTTTTATACCCCTTTATGGTGACTGAAACACCTTTAACGACTGTTCACGCCCTGGCGCCAGGTCTATTGCGCGGTACCGCAACAGGGGCTAGAACGGCGAGACGGCGCCTTGGACACTTATCGCAAGAGGGGAATGGCCAGCGGAATGACGTATCGCTGGCCTTCGTAGGCCGCCTTGATCGCTGCAAGAAGGTTAGGACGACTTGAATAGCGAAGGCTGTAAGATGGAAGCCAATTAGCCTGACGCTTATTCCGTTCGATATGATTTCAGCGTGCTAAGGGCCTGCCAAATTAAACGCCAAAAGGTTTTCCGGCTGACGCGGTCCCTTCTTCGAGATTCACACGATCGAGCGCTAACTGATAGTTGATCCGAGGATCCATAATAAAGTAGAGAATGTTGAATGCCCACAAAAACCACAGGCAGAAGAATCCGAGGATTGCCATAATCCAGAACAGTTGATTCGGCTCCAGAGTAATCTCTCCGTTCAACTCCAGCGTTCCCGGCGAAGGCTCTAATAATGTCACGGTTGCGTATATGTCAGCAGCAAAACCGAAATTCAAGTTCTGATTGCCGTTGAAGATCTTAAACACATTACCGTTGCGCGTTATGTCTCCCCCAACAGTCGACCGAAGTGAATGTTCGACGGATTCAAATACTTGCTCGGGCGGTTTTGTGGTTTGAACACGACGATAGACGGTGAAGTGTCGATTCAGAGCTTGCATGATCAGTTTTCGAAATCCAAGTTTGCAATTATATTTGCATCGAGCCACTTGGCTCAGGTCATAAAGCTAACATGAAATCCCGAAGGATTCATGTAATTTCTCGTTTCAGGTGAGCCCTCTTCAGGGCTTCTCGCAGTGCTTTGCCGAAGATGGAGACACACCACTTCGTTCTCGTAGGTATCAGTAGCCGGTCGTCGGCCTGACAGCCTATCATTTCTGGTCCTCGACTTCATCTTTGGGTAGGCGGGTCTGTCGATATCGATCGACCACTACCCAGACCATCAAGATCGCCCCACCCAGGAATCCGCCTGCGTAGCTGGCATTGTGAATCCAGAGGTCGATGAGAAACGCATCTTGCTTATCGCTGGCAATAACGTGCTCGAAACCGCCGGCCAGGTGAATCATGTCACCCGTCGTCAGCACATAGCAGGTCACGCCGGCAATCGCTGCGAGAGCAGCCGTGCCAGCCATCAGAACAAGCATCGGATGGATCAGATCTTTGGCTGACTTCTTCACTAACGAGCCGGTCTGGCTGACGAAAGCCAACGGTATGCCCAGCATGGCCCCGACCCACCAGGTCGCCAAAAAGCCCCAGGCCAACCCCAGCACCGTGGGATCTTCCGTCCCGCCCAAGATCGGCTTGTGACCGATGGTGAAGTACTCGACGCAGATGCGCGCTGTGATCTGATCGTGAACCACGCCATAAACGACGCACATCACAATCGATAGTCCGACGATCAACGGCGACTGCGTCATGCATTCCCTTGTTTCTGACAAAACGAAAAAGGCCGATGGATACGTTTCCCCGAAGGGATTCGTCAGCCATCGGCCATTCTTGGACTTTTTTTGGCGAAGGTTCTTTGAATTCCCTCTCACCTCGGCGGGTGCTTCTGCTGGCTCGTCCAACTGTGACACCCAATCGCTCAACACGAATTATTCGTCAGCGGAAACGAACTCATAGATCGAGCCGTAATCGCCGAAAATCGCACACATCAGCACTTCGCCGTCCTCGGTTTCGCCGAAGCATACAACCGGCGGATTCGATGGTTCTTCGATGCGATAGTTCTGGCCGACCTTCTTCGTGTCGTAGTCATATTCCAGGGCCCAAATCGCGCCGGTCACGTAGTCGGCGTACAGGAATTTGCCGACCAGCTCTGGAACCTTCTTGCCACGGTATACGTAGCCTGTGGTGATCGACTTACCGACGTTGTGGTGATACTCGAAGATCGGGTCGATGAACTTTTCGCCGGACTTAGCGAACTCTTCCGAAAACGGATGCAGCCCTTCGCGAACGTTCCAGCCGTAGTTGCCGCCGTTAGTGATGATGTCGATTTCTTCCCACAGGTTCTGACCCACATCGCCGGCCCAACAAGCACCGGTCTCGCGGTCGAAGGTTAAACGCCAGACGTTTCGCAGACCATAAGCGTAGATCTCCGGCTTGGCCCCTTCGGTGTCGACGAAAGGGTTGTCTGCCGGGATGCCGTAGTTATGGCCGTTCTCTTTCTTGTCGACATCAATCCGCAAGATCGATCCCAACCACGTGCTCAGGTTCTGGCCGTTGCCGAACGGATCGTTGGCTTTGCCGCCGTCGCCCAAGCCAATGTACAGGTAACCATCGGGGCCGAACTCGATACTGCCGCCGTTATGATTCCAGAACGGCTGCTCGATCGTCAGCAAGACTTCTTCCGATTCGGGGTCGCCAACGCCGTCCTTCGTCTTGAAGCGGGAGACACGCGAGACGAGTCCCTTTTCGATCGTGTAATAAACGAAGAACTCGCCGTTCTCTTTGAAGTTCGGATGGAACGCCAAACCCAACAGGCCTTCTTCGTTTTGCTTTGGATTGAAGCGAACCGAGTCTTCGATATCAAGAAAGACTTCCGTTTCTTCCACTTGAGGATCGTTGGGCACAACCAGAATCACGCCTTGCTGTTCGGCGAAGAATAAACGGTTGGTGCCATCGCCAGCGTGGGTAATCGTCACCGGACGGCGAATCCGCAAGTTGGTGAAGGTCTTCTTGGGCAACACCGACAAGACGGGATCGTTCGGGATCGGCGGCCCCTCGACTTCCTTCTTCTGAGCCCAAGCAGGCACAGCTAACAGGGCCATCATAGAAGCGACACAAAACAAACGAAGCAAACGATTCATGGTCGAGATGCTCTCTCACAGGGGAAAAACGGGAAGACCAGCGGCTGACGCATCGGCCCTATTTTAGCTGGGCGGGTTGTCTGATTCTACGCATAAGGTCGTTCTCGCTGCGTATCTTCGCCAATTTATGGGCGGGACTCTTGGGGAGAAGTGGACTATTCGCGATTTCACCGATGAAGAAGTGTTGGAATGCAACTCAATAGAAAGTGTAGGTGTTTTAGTTTTTTAAACTGGTTCGACGCCGCCAACAAGTGGCTCGTTTGGGCGGCTTGAGCAAGATTGACTCTTGCTGTTAGGTTACCGCCCGCATTCACTAAGTCGCTAGAGCTATCCGGGGGTGATCAGTGCGAAACCAAGTCCCGCGCCAGACGCACCGCGTGGATCATGCTAGACACCTTCGCCTTGCCCTGCCAAGCAATATCGAACGCGGTGCCGTGGTCGACAGATGTTCGTACGATGGGCAGACCCAGCGTGGTATTCACGGCGACGTCGAAAGCCAACGCTTTCAGTGGGATGTGACCTTGGTCGTGGTACATGCACAGGACGCAGTCATACAGCGGGCGGCGTTCAGCGAGGAAGGCCGTGTCTGGCGGGACGGGGCCGTCGATGTGGATGCCCCGGGCTCTTGCCCCTTCTACGGCTGGGACGATGATGCGTTCTTCTTCGCGATCGCCGAATAGGCCGTGTTCGCCGGCGTGCGGATTGAGCCCGCACACCAGCAGGCGAGGCTCGCGTTTACGGATCTTTCGCATCGCGGCGACCGTCAAATCGATCACTTCGTCGATGCGTTCAATGGTTAACAGCTGCGGTACATCGCGATAGCCGACGTGCGTAGTGACGAAACTGCACGTGAGTTCTTCGCTGGTTAACATCATGCAGCCAGAATCGCTGCCGCAGCGCTCGATCAGTATCTCGGTATGGCCAGGGTAGAAGTGCTTGGCCGCGTGCAGGGCTTCTTTATTGATGGGCCCGGTCGTGATGCCGTCGGCCTTACCAGCCAGGACGAAGTCGATCGCGTGGGTGAAGTACTGATAAGAAGCCTCGCCCCCTTCTGCCGTGACCTGACCGTGGGTGAAGTTGCCGATATCGATGGTGCCGAAGTCGACGACGGTGGCTTCTTTCAACGAATGCAGGTCCATCGCCTGATGAAAGGGAACCACGTTTTTGGGTTCAGGATAGCCACACACATGGGCAACCTGACGCAGGATGGCCGCATCGCCAAAGATAATCGGAACGGTGCCAGCGTATTGGTTGTGATCTAACAGCAACTGCAGACAGACTTCCGGCCCTACCCCGCCGGGGTCTCCCATGGTGACGATAATTCGTGGATGCAACACGCCGATGACTTTCTTTCCAGTGGCAAGTAAGACGCACCTATTCTATTGTACATCCTGTCGCCATTTCGCCGAGGGAGGTGAACCCAAACACCAGGTACGTGTGTCTCTGGTGCAGACCCAGCCCACAACTTCGCACGAAAAAACTTGCCATGCCGCGTACCCTGTATCAAGTCGATGCGTTCACATCCAAGCCCTTTGCTGGAAACCCTGCGGCCGTCTGCTGGCTGGACGAGCCTGCCGATGCCCAGTGGATGCAACAGGTTGCGGCGGAAATGAATTTGGCGGAAACGGCGTTTGTCTATCCAGAAGGAGAGTCGCTGCGACTGCGATGGTTCACGCCGACCGTGGAAGTCGACCTCTGCGGGCACGCCACGCTGGCAACCGCCTACACATTGTGGCAGCATAAAGGTTTTCCCAGTGACCAGACACTTCGCTTCGAAACACGCAGCGGGACATTAACGGCCAGCCCGCATGGCGATCGGATCGAACTCGACTTTCCGATCGCTACGGCCCACGAAACAGCGCCGGTGGATGGATTGCTGGAAAGTCTAGGGATTTGCGATTTCGCTTTTTGTGGCAAGAATGATTGGGATTGGTTGATCGAAGTTCCCTCTGCCGACGACGTCCGCCGGTTGAATCCCAATGATGCACTGCTTGCGCCGGTTACTGCACGCGGGGTGATGGTCACATCGGGCAGCGATTCGCTGGAGTACGATTTCATCTCGCGATTCTTCGCCCCGGCCGCTGGCATATCAGAAGACCCAGTCACCGGTTCGGCGCACTGCGTACTGGGAGAGTATTGGAGTGGAAAGCTCGACCAGAAGATCTTGCAGGCGTATCAAGCATCGCCGCGTGGCGGAGAGGTAGAAGTTGAGATTCGAAACAAACGTGCCCTCCTAAGAGGGCACGCCGTAGTTGTTGCAAAGATTGAACTGTTTGTTTAAAGAATCCTTTCTTGGCAAACCTCCTGCATTCAAGTGGTGGGTGTCGTGATCACGTTGGCGTGGGCATTTCATCCCGGGGTAGTTTGTGATGTCCGCGCCCACGTGGGCATGACACCGTGATGTTTGGTTTAGTCTGGCTCGTTGAGCAGCCCCACTTTGGCCAACAGCACGTGCAGACCTTGGTCGATCGCCGAAGGTTCGCAGTCTTCACACGAGACCCGCCATTGGCTTTGCGTCAGGATCGGATAGCCGATCAAGCCTGCCAACAGCAAGATTCCCATTCCTTCCAGGACAATCGCTCGCAACAGGCACATACCTGCTTGTGCCGAGTTTCTTTTGCCGCTGCTTTGGGTGTGTCTTCGTCTGGTCACTGCGTTCCTCCGTGTGCTGTCGCGTTTGCATCACCAGGGCCGAAGTTGCTCTCCGTCATGAACCTCGCCTGGGGACGAATACTGATACGGCAGGTGCCGCGAGGCTGTTCGCCAATTCTTAAAAGTTCCTGCGAGCAGCAGTGATAGCATCGTGTAAATCGATCTGAACCGTAGTAAATAGGGGGCGATTGATGTTATCCTGGGTGCTTCCGAATCTTCTCCAACGATCGACTTTTCCGCATGCCGCACCCGGACTTCCCACACCAACCGCAGCGCCCTAAGCGTGAAAGCTTTGGGATGGAAATCGGCATCGCCCTGATGTCGATCGTCGTGGCCGGGGTGCTGCTATTGATCGGTGGATGGGTCTTCAGTTGGGCCGCCAAGCCCGCCCCGCCGACCGTTTATGACAACGACCAAGACCCAACGGTCAGCAAGTTTCGCCGCGTTGGTTTTGAAATTGGCCGCGATAACGAGAACCGCATTCAAGTCATCACCACGCCGAATCCCTTGTTGGTGACCAATAAAGACCTGGCCATGATCACAGGTCTGCCGGACCTGGAAGTGCTCGACCTGCGCGGCACGCAAATCAGCGACGATGCCCTGACGCATTTGACCGAACTGCCCAGCCTCGAACAGTTGTACCTGGGCGGGTCGGTGATCACCGATACCGAGCCGACGCTGTTTCATGCCCGGTTCACCGACGCGGCGGTCGACCCTATCGTTCAGCTAACTTCTTTAAAGCTGCTCAGCCTGGCGAAAACCGACATCGGCGACCAGGCGGCGCAGAAGCTCCCGGCGCTGACCAATCTGGAAATCCTCTTTCTATTGGGAACGAACCTCACCGATAAGAGCGTCGAGGCGTTCGCACAGATGAAGTCGCTCAAAAAGTTGTACCTGCAAGAGACGTCCATCACGTCGGAAGGATTGCAGCGACTTCGCGAAGCGCTACCGGATACCGAGATCTTGCCGTTGGATGAGAGCGATACGGCGGAAGACTCTTAAGCCAGGAAAACTTCCCCCCTGACCTCGTTGGGGGCGATGCGGTACGATGGGTTTCGATTGGCACATGATCCCTGCGACCGAGGAAAGACCGATGCAATACAGCCGAGAAAAGCTGATTGAAATTGTTCGAGACAAAGGCCTGAAATTTGGCGACTTCACGCTCGCCTCGGGCAAGAAGGCTTCTTACTATCTCGATTGCCGGAAGGTCTCCCTTTCCAGCGATGGGGCCTTACAAGTTGGCCTAGGCATCTTAGAAATGCTCGGTGACGATCTGCCCGACGCCGTTGGCGGAATGGCCATTGGGGCCGATCCGATTTCTGCATCGGTCATCACCCTAGCCGCTGTACAGAGTAAATCGCTGGCCGGGTTCATTGTCCGCAAGGAAGCCAAAGCCCACGGTACCGGGCAAGACGTGGAAGGTCCCGTCGTTGCCGGCAACACGTGCGTCATCGTCGAAGATGTCGTCACCACCGGCGGCAGTTCGCTCAAGGCGATCGAAAAGGTCGAAGCGGCCGGGCTGAAAGTGCTAGGCGTGATTGCCATCGTCGATCGCCTGGAAGGTGGCAAGCAGGCGTTTGCCGAAGCAGGCTACGAGCTACGCACCCTGCTGACCATCGAAGACTTCGGAATCACTCCACCGCAATAAAGATATCGACCCGCTTAGGGCTGGCTTCGTCATAGATTTCGAAGTCAGCCTCGAAGGTCCGTGTGTAGGTTGTGTCTTCCTCGAAGAAACTCCAGATCTCTTTCCACGTTTCAATTACGGCCTGCGGCATCTCACCTTCACCGACGAAGTGCAGATAATTCCCTTTGTGGATCCGGACCTTATCGAGTTGATCGGGAATCTCGGCTTCCGACGAAATCTTTCTGCCCAGCAGCATGGTGAATTCACTCGACTGGTCCGACTCGTAATCGGCGTAAACAGCAATCCGCTGCTTCGGCTCGATCGGATCGACGATCAGCGAGTCGATATTGTCGGTCTCGTACTTCTGGTACAGCTTAGGAATCTGACCTGTTTCCAGGTTCATTTCCTTGCGGTTATTGGTGCGAACCGAGATGCCCGCCACGTGTATCGCTTGTTCAAGTGGCTCTAGTTGAGGTGCCACGGTTACCTCCTGCGTAGTTTGATGAAGCACGGTGCTCTCGAGGCCAAGCCAGGCAATGCCGGTCGAGATCCATATCGGAATTGTAACAAATCCGACCACGGTCGACGCCATTACAACGCGAAGTGCCGTGCGAGGATCGCCGCCGTAGTGCTTGGTCAGCACAATCGGAAAAACGGCTGCCGGCATCGCGGCCTGGATCGCCGCCACTTGCTTCAATTCCAACGAAATCGGCAAACAAAGTGCCGCTAATAGAAATAATATAGGCAACAACAACAGCCGCAGCATGACTGCCGAGATATACGTTGGCCAGGCACTCGAGTTGTCATCCTGAACATCCGCATGAAAGATTTGATCGTAGAACGTCGCCCCGATCAGCAGCATCATCATAGGAATCGCAGCACTGGCCAGAATGCCTGTGATTTGTGTCACGAACTCCGGCACTTGGTCGGCTAAGCCCATCTCGTTGATAAACAGCGAAAGCATGATCGTCAGGCTGGGCGGATTTAGGACATTTTTCCACCAACCCTTGGTCAGCCCGCCACTGGCTAGGCTCACGCCGATTGTCCAGATCCCCAGCTCTACACCCACGTTATGCAAAAACAGCACACCCAGGGCCCGCTCGCCGAAGATTTCCTGTATCAACGGAATGGGAATGAACCCGTAATTGAAGATCCCAATACACACCGCGAACGAATGCACTTTGTCGGGATGATCAAAACCAAGCCGCGAACCTGTCCCGCGGGCCCACGAGTAGGCCACAAAACAGCCCAAAGCAACCGCGATGAACCCCCAGACCGGTGGCAGGTAGACGTTTGCCGCTTCGTCGAAGGCCGGATTGCCGACCACTTTCACAAAGATGAAGCACGGCATCAGAACCCGAATGCCCAGCTTCAACAAGCCAGCGTCGACCTCGCGCGAGATCCAATTCAGATAACGAGCCGTTCCGCCAATCCCCATCACGGTGAAAACGGCAGCCGTTATGCTTAGAATCGTAATGACTTGCGTAAGATTCATCGTCCTAACTTAATCGTTAGCTCCCGAAGCAACAATTAGGCTCCCCGAACTTCATTCCCTAGAAGACCTTTGATGCGGCAGACCACATCCGACCGAGAAAATTTGGGCATCATCATCGTCGACCACGGTTCCCGTCGGGCAGAAAGCAACGACCTACTATTGGAAGTGGTCGATCTGTTCCGCCAGACCGCCGGGCACAAGATCGTCGAGCCGGCCCACATGGAACTAGCTGAACCCAGCATTGCCGATGCGTTCAAGAAATGCGTCGACCAGGGAGCCACACGCGTCGTCGTGCACCCCTACTTCCTTTCGCCGGGAAGACACTGGCACGAAGATATCCCCCGCTTGGCAAAAGAGGCCGCTGCCAGCCACCCTGGCGTTACGCATTTGGTGACCGCACCGCTAGGGCTGCATCCACTGATGGCGAAGGTGATGCAAGAGCGAGTTGAAACGTGTCTGGCGCACTGTGAAGAAGGGGCACCGATTTGTGAGGTGTGTACCGAGGAAAGTAGTTGCCGATTACATGGCCAGTAGTAGAAGCCAAAGGGCAGCAACTGTTCTCGATGTTGAGTTTCTGTCGCCACGTGAGAGCGGATCCTATTTTTTAACTCGACCTCTGCGCAAGAGCCGCAGATCAAGCTAAGATCCACCAACGAAACCTATACTTCCTGGGTGAGACGATTTTCTTTTTCGTTACGATTCACCCAGAAGGTGCCTGATGCCGTCGTATGACCTTTTCGAGGCTTGGTTCCGCGTCGCGGACTGGTGCGCATACACGCTTGCGAAAGAAGGCTGCGAATCAATCGTACTGAAGCCCTTGGGCGAGCATTCCCGCGCGGCAGCGCTCATTGCACGCGAGGCGGCTGAGTCCGAGAATTCGATCCATCGGAAGCTGGCTGCGTGCTTGGCTGGTTGGATTCGAGAACCGGAACCTCAGCTTTTGCAAGATCTATTCCAACGGGAAACGGCTTGCGATGCCGCACGGGAAGTGAATGATTTCAATCGCCTCGACAGTCAGTCAGTAGTGGAAGATCTGATGGTATCCGCCCATCGTTGGATGCGAACTGAAATGCTACGATCGCCTGCTTCTCAAACGCTCAAGCAGATTGTCCGGAGCACCATGGACGGACACTATTGGAACTCGGCCAGCGAAGCGATGATTGCTCTGTACAAATACGATCCGCAGGATTCCGCCGAGTTACTTCGAGAATTTGCGGAGTACGCAAACGGCCCGGCACCCAACCACCCGAGTCGTCCCTCGCTAAAGCAAGAGAAATCGGCTGCTGAGAAATTGCTGAGAGGAGAAGAAGAAATCCTCACTCCGTTCGATCAAATTCTTAGGGCCCAAGATGCCGCCGCCGAAACAGAAATCGACGCGAATTCACGTGCGGCGATTGAACATTTATTGGCAATGGCGACGGATGTTAGTTCTTAGAGATAAGACCTTCAACTCAGGGCCTTTATTTATGACCTTTCCGGAATTAAAATTGTGTTGATTTTTATCCATCCACCAACACCGTATCCTCGTGCTCGTACCCAGGAGCACAGCAACAAAGCAGACGCAACGTCTCGCTTCCGGTATTGGTGATCTGATGGACCAGTCCCGGCGGGATGGCGATGGCGTCCCCCACGTTTACATCGCGAAACTCTTCGCCGATTTGCACGCGTCCCTGCCCGTGGGTGATGTAGTAGATCTCTTCCGTCTTCGGGTGATAGTGGGCCGTAGTGCTGGCCCCAGGTGGCAAGCGGGCCTCAGCCAGGCTTTGAGCTTGGATGCACGAATTGCGATGGGCCAGCAGTTCGCGGATTTCGGAGCCATCTTTGGTGGTAAACGGCTCGGCGTCGCTTAAGTTGACGATATCCATCAGGTTATTGCCTTAGTAGAAGTGTTCTGGCACAGCGGCTTGGGCTGTGCGAGAATCTTATTGACACATTTGGGCGTTTCTTGATACTTGGGCGGAAAATTACCCAAGCTTAGCGCTTTCACGGACACCACGAAGGAAACCAATCATGCCCCGTAATAAGACGTTTGCCGACGCATGCCACGCCATCGGCGATACCCCGATGATACAGATCAATCGGTTGATCCCCCAGGGTGGGGCCGAGGTTTTCGGCAAGTGTGAATGGTTCAATCCGCTTAATAGCGTGAAGGACCGCATTGGTTACGCGATGATCGCCGACGGTGAAAAACGAGGCGTCGTGACCAAAGACACGCACATTATCGAACCGACTTCCGGCAACACGGGCATCGCGCTAGCATTTGTGGCTGCAGCCAAGGGTTATAAGCTGACGCTGACGATGCCTGAGTCGATGTCGCTTGAACGCCGTGCTTTGCTCAGGGCCATGGGCGCGAACCTGGTACTGACGCCAGCGGCGGACGGGATGAAGGGTGCCATCAACACGGCAGCCGAAATGGCCGAGAAGGAACCCAACGGCTGGATGCCAGGACAGTTCGATAACCCGGCCAACCCGGCCATTCACGAAGCAACCACCGGCCCCGAAATTTGGGAAGACATGGGCGGCAAAGTCGACGTGTTGATCTCTGGCGTTGGCACCGGCGGAACGATCACCGGCGTCTCACGCTTCATTAAGAGCAAGAACCCGGAATTCAAAGCAATTGCCGTCGAGCCGAAGAACAGCCCCGTGATCAGCGGTGGCCAGCCTGGCAAGCACCGTATTCAAGGGATTGGTGCCGGGTTCATCCCTAAGAACCTGGATACGTCGGTGGTCGACGAAACCATTCAGGTCGACGACGAAGATGCCTTTGAATACGGTCGACTTTTGGCTAAAGAAGAAGGCCTGGTCGCCGGGATCAGCAGCGGTGCTGCCATCTGGGCCGCGAAGCAAGTCGCCGCTCGGCCAGAGATGAAGGGCAAGCGAATTGCCGTCATCCTGTGTAGCTTGGGTGAACGGTATCTCTCGACGCCGCTGTTTGGTGGCCTGGAAGGTTAGTCGCTTCTTTTAGGGTCTGAGCAGGACAGCGAACCGCACCGTTTTGACTGCTGCAAGATTGTTAAATAATAAAAGGGACGATTCGGTATTCCGAATCGTCCCTTTTTGTTCATTGCATTTCGTGCGATGCGATTTGCTGCTCGCACATTAATTTGCTTACTGGTACAAGCTCTGCAGTAGTTCCGACTGACGCTTGAGTTCTTCCAGCTTGGCCTGAGCCGTTGCCATTTCGTCGGTGCCAGTTTCGACCTTTTGCTTGTGCTCGCGAAGCTGGGCATAGACGGCAGACTTCTGCTCCATGACCTTGTCGAGCTCCGCTTGGAGCTTGGCGATCTGGGCCAGCTTCTCTTCCATCTGCTTTTCCATTTCGGCCTGTTTCGCTGTAGCTTCTGCGACCTGTTGTTCTTGGGTCTTGATACCGGTCAACATGGCCTGCTGTTCGGCCTGTAGCTTAGCTGGGAAGGCAGCGAAGTCGGTCTTTTCCTTCTTCAACGCTTCGAGCTCGAGCTTGGCGGCGGCCGCTTTGTCGGTAGCAGCCTTAGCAGCGGCCGCCTGATCGTTCATAGCTTTTTCGAGGTTAGGCTTACCTTCCTCCAGCTTCTTCAGCTGTTCGGCCTGCTTCTTGATGTCACCATCATATTTCTTGATCAGGTTCTGCTGGTTGCCCGTTTCCTTGGCGACATCGTCTTTGGCCTTCTTGGCCGCGTCCACTGCGGACTTAGCCGAGGCAAGTTGGGTGTCGGCAGTCTGCTTGTTCTGCTTGGCAGTGGCAATTGCCTTTTCCGCAGTGGCTTTCTCGGTGTTGGCTTTGGTGGTCTCTTCCTGAAGCTTCTTCACCTCGGCCTCGGCGGCAGCGATTTGCTCGACATCCTTTTTCAGCTCGCCGTCTTTCGCCGCGATTGCTTCGGTCGACTTCTTCGCTTCGGCAGCAAGCTTGTCGACTTCGGCCTGGGCGGCTGATTTTTCACCGATCAGAGAATCGATTTCCTTTTGCTTCGATTCTTTCTGTTCGTCCGGGGTCGTTTCCTTCTGCTTGGTCGCTTCGGCGATTTTGGCATCAAGGTCGGCGACCTTCTTCTTCGCTGCATCCACAGCCGCCTGCTGCGAAGCGAGCTGTTTCTTCAGTTCGTCCAACTGCTTCTGATGGTCGGTCTGTGCGGTCTTGGCGGCAGTGAGCACCGAACTCTTCTCTTGAATCTTCTTGCTATAGTCCGCCAGCTTAGCATTCACCTGATTGAGGGACTGCTCGGCCTTGGCGATCTCGCCGGCCCACTTCTTAGCTTCAGCGTCCTTAGTTTTAGCCTCTTGCTCTTGCTGCTTTTGTTTCGCCTCCGACGCGGCAATAGCTTTCTTCAGCTCTTCAACCTTCTTAGCAGCAGCATCCATAGCGGCCGTGGCGTTGGCGCTGGCCTTCCTGTTGTTTTCGATCGCGGCGAGATGATTCTCAAATGCCTTCTTCGCAGCGGCGGCGGCTCCATTGGTATCGGCGACGGCCTTATCGAAGGTGCCAATCTCGGCCTGAAGCGAAGCGATCATCTCGTCGTAGCTCGGGGTGACGGCCTTCAGCTTGCCGAGTTCCTTCATCCCTTCGAGTTGATAGACGCGGATTTCGCCGGTCCAGTCACCAACCACAATCTTAGTGCTGTCATGGTTGAAACAGGCACGCAGGGTCAGATCAGAGAAGCCTGGCGTCTTGGCTTGTTCTTTACCGTCACCGGCCCAGACCTTGGCCACTTTGTCACGACCTGCGGTGACCATGCGTCCGTCGTGGGTGTAGCTGACCCACTCGGCACCACCACCATGGGCACCGAACGACTTGATATTCTTACCGTCGATCATGGCCCACAACTTAACGTCGTTATCGCTACTGGCAGAAGCCAACACGTTCGAGTCAGGCTGCCAAGCAACGGCATTGATACTCTCTTTGTGCCCTTGCAGGTTCATGTACTCGCGGGCCGTTTCGGCTTCCCAAACGAACAAACCGTTCGAGCGATCGGCCGTCGCCAGCAATACGCCGTCGGGGCTGAATGCGATCGAGGTGACCCAGTCGGTGTGCTTCTTGATTTCATGTAGCAGCGATCCGTCATCTGTCGAGTAAATTCGAACCAGTCGCTGCGGTCCCCCCAGGGCAACACGCGAAAGGTCAGGCGACACATCAGCGGCTAGAACGGCATCGTATTCATCGCCGACAGTAACCATCGGCTTGCCAGTACGAACATTGAAGAGCGTCACGCTGCCGGCATAACCACCACGGCCACCCCCGGCGAGCAGGACTTCGCCGTTGCGGCTGAAGCGGAGGATGTACGGAATGCCTTGCGGGTAAGGAATGACGCCCAATAGTTTTAGCGTGTCGGTATTGTACAGGGCAATCTGCTTCTGCCCGGCAACGGCGACCAGTGGTGCCCAAGGGCTATGGGCCATTGCAGTAATGGCCCCGCTGCCATCAAGATTCATCACCGGGGCTTTCCACAGGCCTTCCGGCATCGCAGCTGGGCCTTCGGGCTTGCCGGTGGTCACCGGGCCATCCATCGCCAAGCCACTTTTCTTTTTCGCTTTGACTTTCGAACCGCTGTTTTCCAGCGCACCGAGCTCGATCCACTTGGCAATGATGTCCCGCTTTTCCTGCGCGATCGGGTCTTGCCCCGGCGGCATTTCTGGCGTTTCATCTCCATTGATCAACGCAAACAGGCGCGAGCTTTCAACATCTTGGGCTATCACCACTTCGCCACTAGCACCACCTTCTAGCGTAGAACCGAAGCTTTCGAGGTTCAGACCACCTTTGGCGTCGCCTTGGTTATGGCAGGTAAAGCAATGCTCCCGCAAAATCGGACGAACGTGATCTTCGTAAGTGATCTTCTCGACCTTTTCGCCGGCAGGCTTGGCATCTTCGGCCGCGGCCAGCGTGGTCAATCCGAATAAAAGCAGAAGTGGGAGGGTATAACGCATCGCTCAATCTCTGTGCGAAAAAAGGCAGGCAAACGAAGGCGGGCAAAGCGTGCCGACGGGCTATCCGCGGCACGCTAAGGAAGTCTAGCTCACGATTCTTAGTGGTTAAACATGAACTCGCGCGAGTTGAGGACCGCCCAGAAGACGTCTTCGAGCCCGCGTTGCCGGTTCTCTTCTTCTTTGAGAACGGCAGTTAGTTTCTCTCGTTCTTCCGCCGTCGGTTTGCGGCTCAAGCAGCGGATGTAGATCTTGTCGACGATCTGATCGTTGGTCTGCTCTTCCTTGATCCAAGTTTCGATCAGCTTACCACGACCGATTTTATCTTGCGTTGCAGCTCCATTGAGCATGTGCAAGGCCTGGGACAAGGTCGGCGATGTGGTTGCTTCACACGAACAAACGGTTTCGCGTTGGCTGCGACCGAAGGTTGTCAGGAAGTAGTTGGAAGTCTTGCCGTCAGCAATCTGCACGGCTCGCGAACCGAGTGGCAGACCTTTGAACTTTTCGTCGTGGCTGGTGGCCTGACTGATGCAATCCAAGAGCAGCTCGGCCGGGATACGACGTACTTGGGCGTAGGCGAAGTTCTTCGTATCGGTCTTGTTGCTATCGTTGGGCACGGTTGCTCGCTGATAGGCCTTCGAGGCACAGATGTCGCGAACAAGCTTTTTGAAGTCGTAGTTATATTCGACCAATTTGTTGCCCAAGGTCTCGTATAGCTCGGGGTTCGAGGCCGGGTTACTGACGCGGACGTCGTCGACAGGGTCGACAATCCCGATACCAAAGAAGCTGGCCCAAAGTCGGTTGGCAACACTCGAGGCGAAGTACGGGTTCTCTGGAGCGGTCAACCACTCGGCAAGCACTTCACGACGATCGCGGCCCTTCATTTCAGGCACGACGCCCCCGAGGAACTTCGGCTCCATCACCTTGTTGCCGACCAAGTGGCGAACGTCTCCACCGGCACGGTTGTAGATGATTCGCTCGCGGTAGTCTTCGGTATTCTTACGACCAATCTGAGCGAAGAACGAGGCAAAGCTGTAGTAGTCGTCCATCGTCCAACGGTCGAACGGATGGTTGTGACACTGAGCACACTGGGTTCGTAGACCCATAAAGACCTGGGCCACGTTTTCGGCCGTTTTAAGGGTATCGGTCTCGATTTCGTAGTAGTTGGTAGGCGGGTTACTGAACGTACCACCGGATGCGGACAAGAGATCGCGAACCATCTGATCGAGTGGCACGTCGTTGGAAATCTGCTCGGTCAGCCAACTGTAATACAGGAAAGCCGACTTATTACTCACACGGTTGGTGCTCTTGATCATCAGAAGTTCGGCCCAACGCATGGCCCAAATTTCAGAGAACTCTTTTCGTTCCAACAGGCGATCGATCAGCTTAACGCGTTTGTCTGCCGAAGTATCGGCCATGAACTGATTGTATTCTTCTTCCGATGGCAGAAGCCCGGTGATGTCAACCGTCGCACGACGCAGGAACTCTTCGTCGGAGCACACTTCGCTCGGGACGATTCGAAGCTTATGCAATTTGGCACCAACCAGCTCGTCGATGTAATTACCAGCGACCTGAGGCTTCTCGTACTGCAGATCCTTCGGCAAGACAACGACCTGGCTACCAACAGTGTGCGTATCATAGCGAGCCATGACAAACGCTTCGCCACGCTTCGAGGCCGTGCACAAACCGTGCTCATCGATCGGGGCCGAGTTGTCGTTGTTGGACATGAAGACGGCCAAATCGGTCACGTCACGCGTGGTACCATCCGAGTAAAACGCTTTGACGATGAACGACTGCTGAGCCCCTTCCCCTTCGAGGACAGCCTTGGGCGGATAGATCTCAATCTTATCGCAGCGGGGTACTTCGCCTTCGTCTAGCTTCGCGCCCGTTTCCAACCAACGCAGCATAGTGGCATAGTAGTTAGAATCTTTCTCGAAAAGCTTGCCGCCGGTATGAGGCACGACGCCAGCAGCTTTTTCCAGCAGCAAACTGGCTTCGGGATTTGCGAGGTTGATACGGCGAGTTGCCTGTTCGCGCGTGCTACGGAAATGGTCGCCAGCCGGGTCGAAACCAAACAGCGACAGACGGAAGCCGTCCTTACCGCGGGCCGCACCATGGCAGCTACCGGTGTTACATCCAGCACGCATGAAGAGCGGCATCACATCGAGATGAAAACTCACCGGGCGTTCTTCGGTCGCTTTGGCGACTTTCACGGGAACATCGACCTTATGGCCGGCATACTCGATCTTCAAGGTGGTTTCACCATCGGCGATGGGCAGGATCAAGTTGCCATCCCGTTTGACGCTTCCCTCGGAAGCCAGCGTCGCGGTTGCCTGGGCGGTGACATCCAGCGTGACGTCATCGTCGCGAGTTGCGACGACCACATAGCACTGAACATCTCGTTTGGTCAGTAACTCGATCGAGCTGGGATAGACGTTAATTTCGCGAATGGAGGTCTCGGCCTGGGCAGTGGTTGCTGCCAGACAAAACATGAGACCACTGAGCATCCAATGAGCGACTGCGTTACGAGTCACGGTTGACTCTCCTTCGGCTTTCGCCGTGTATCCTGGGGAGGGTATTGGAAATCTGAGTTGGGGGGGGAGGATCGAAGGCGGACGTTTAATCGCCCGATTCCTTGGCCTGACGTAACTGCTCCAAGCGGCTTAGCGGACGCTCCGGCTTCGGCTTAGGAGCTTCAGCTTTCTTCTTGGCGTCCTCCTTAGGCTTAGCAGGAGCAACTTTAGGTGGCAGCGGCTTATCGACCCGCAGTTCAATGTTGCCGTTAGTTTGGATAATCGGCTCGTCCTTTTCAGTCACCGTGATTCGTGCCACGATCGACTTGTGCTTACCATCCTTGGCATCTTTGGCAACCTTGACGTTGAAGACCGCCTTTTCTGCGTCGTTCTTCACTTTGATGGGTTCCGAGGTTACGCCAGCGGGCATACCCAGTAGTTCGACAGTTGCTTCGCCGGGGAACTCGCGTTTGGCGCTCAAGCCCACGACGATCTGAGTCTCTTGACCTTGTTCGCAGGCAGCCTGATTAAATGCGAAGTCGACCACGCGATCCGCAATTTCCAAGTCAGCGAAGGAGGAAGAGACTTCCAACAGGCCGGAGGTTCCCAAGACGCAAATCTTGTGAACGCCAATGGCCGCACTACCGTTGGCTGTAACGGGAATCTCTGCTTCGTTTTTACCCTTTTCGATTTTGATCGAACGCGAAGCACCAATGCCCGGGGGGTCGTCGAGCAGACGCAACCGAATTTCGTCTTCAAACCCTTCGGCCCGCGCGACTTTCACCTTCAACTTCATCGAACCGTCGCGAACGACCGGCACGTTCGGCTGAACGATCTCTAGCTTGTAGGGAACTTTCTCCACGACGGCGACCGCCATGCGGTCGGAGTCGTGACCCCATACATCGCGGTTGTTTTGTCCGCGAACCAGCAAGGTGCGTTGCTGCACGTGCCCTTCGACTTTAATGTCTTGATTGGTTGGCTTGGCCACGACATCGACCAACTTGCCGTTGAGCTGAGCATCGGGCTTCGCTCGTAACAAGACCGGTAGCTTGTTCGTATTGTCGGCCATAGGAAAGGTGATCACTTCGATACCTTCGGGCAAATCCTTGAAGTCGAACTTCAATTCTCCACCGAAGTTCTCGCGACGAGCGGTTAACAAGACGGCCATGTAGTTGTCTTGCGGAACACTCATAGTACGGGCCTTGTAACGTTCGACTTCTGGAATATCGATAGTCAGGCTAGGCGTACGCTGCGTCACTTCCACGCGATAGATATTCAAAGGGCTGCCAGAGCCAAGATGGTCGCGGACGCGAACCACTAAGTCGGTGTCTTCTTCCGCTTTCACGCGAACATAGCTATCGATGTTTCCGCCGGTGTCATCGTTGCCACCCAGGCGTTTGCCGTTGGATTGCTGATAGACATCGAGCACAGGATCCAAGTAGGAACGCAGGTCTTTGCGAGCATAGACGCGGACGTCAAACTCTTGCCCCTTTTTGGCCGGGAATGCGAAGTTGTCGTAGTCACCCTTCTCTTCAATCACACCGCTGGCAACGCCTGGCCCTTGCATGGGGGTGGCTTCTTTACGGTCGTTGTTGGGCTCTTTTTCGACGACGCTTGGCAGACTCGAAACAAACAAACGGTTAGGAGAAGGAGCGATTCCGTACTGATCTTCTGGATAGTAGAGAAATTCGCCTTCCTTCTCAGGCAGGCGAACCTTAGCGGTTTGCGTACCGGAAGGATCGCCGTACCAGGTGACTTCGATTTCTTCGCCTGGCTTGCCACCGGTTGGGTAGATGCCTTTGGGCCGTGGAAAGTCGCCGACGCTCAGACGGTATGCACAGTTGCCGTTTCCGCCGTAGCTGCTTTCGCGAACCTGAACGATGTACTTACCATCTTCAGGAGCCAACAGCGAGCACAGGCAGTCTTGGAACAAAAGAGGCTCGTCGTCGCTCTTGGCGAGTTCAAAACGCTGCTCGTTGAGAATCGCGACATACGGATCGAAGAAGGTCAAACCCAGTCGCAAGCCGGTCAATTCGGCCGTGATTCGCTGCCCTTTCTTGGCATTGATCACAAAGTAGTCGACGTCTTCATTCTGAATGATGCCGTTGATGGTGGTGCCCATCTCGACGGCTTGCGGTTCTTTAAAGTCGCTGTTGGGTTCTTTCTCTTCGATTTCCGGCAGGGCTCCGACGTAGAAGAGCACCACATCGCTCAGACCGGTTGCCGTTCGCAATCGCATCGCGTGCTGACCGAGACGACAATCAGGGGTGAGACTTAAGGTGACCTTCACCTTCTTGTCGTCTTCTGGCTCGATTGATTTCATCGAGACGCCAGGCTCGAAGAATAAAATCTCCTGGGCATCCTTCAAGCGATCTCCCCGCAACAACACTTCGATCTCTTGACCGCGCTGAAAACCGGGTGGGCTGATCCGCGTGAAATTTGGCTTGGCAGCCAGGATATCAGCCGAGATCAACGTGACGATGACCGTAGCCAATAGAAGAACTTGGAGGCGTCTCATGACAATACCGCGTCCAGATGAAGGGTTCAGATCGTGTGAGGGAGAAAACGAGAGTGGGTAGCTGGCAGGTAACCGAACTCACGATTTTAGGCGGGATGACAGGTTCAGCCTGAGCGATCGTGCCCAGGCCGAATGATTTAATTTTAACTTGGAACTCGCGAAGATGAAGTAATTTCTGCCGTCGCGAAGCCAGTTTCCGGTAAGTTACGCCAGCAGATCTTTGATGACCTTACCACCGTCAACGATTTCAATCGGACGATCACCAGGTGCCATCAATTCCTTGTCGGCCACGATGCCCATTTGGTGGTACATGGTGGTGGCAAGATCCTCAGGACCAACCGGATCAATTTCCGGTTCACTGGAAGTGGCGTTGGAAGCCCCGTGGATATAGCCCTTCTTCAGACCACCACCGGCCAATGCCACGCTGAAAACTTTCGGCCAGTGATCTCGACCGGCGTCCTTGTTGATCTTCGGCGTACGACCAAATTCGGAGGAAACCATCACGAGCGTATCGTCCAGAATACCCTGACGTTCCAGATCGCGAATTAACGCCGAGAAGGCCTGGTCGAAGCTTGGCACCTGACGCTTGACGCTGTCGGTAATGCGTTGATGCATGTCCCAACCGCCATAGGTCAGCGTGACCATGCGTACTCCGGCCTGGACTAGACGTCGGGCCATCAGCATGCGTTGGCCTGCCTGATTGCGACCATATTCATCGCGAAGCTTAGCGTCTTCAGCTTCGATGTTGAATGCTTCACGAGCTTCTGGTGAAGACACCAGACTGTAAGCTCGCTCGTAGAAGGTATCCATGGCCGCAACCTGATCCGACTCGTTCTTCTGAGCGAAGTAGTTGTTGACGGCTTCCAAAGCTGAGCGACGACGATAGAAACGAGCGTCATCCACCCCGCCTGGCAGGCTCAAGTCACGAACCTTGAAACCACCACTGGCCGGATCGGAACCCAACGAGAATGGTGCAAAGGAAGAGCTGAGATACCCGGTGCCTGCGTATTCGTTGGGTACATTCGGTACACAAACGTAAGGAGGCAGATTCTTTCGTGGCCCGTATTCGTGACTCACCACAGCACCGAAGCTAGGGAACTTCAATGCAGGGCTCGGACGGTAACCGGTGAACATGTTGTGCGTGCCACGTTCGTGAGCGGCCTCACCGTGGCTCATCGAACGAATGACGCAAAGCTTGTCAGCAATTTGAGCGGTTTTAGGGAGCGTCTCGCTAAAGTACTCGCCGGTGTTGGTTTTGATCGTCTTCATCTCACCGCGATATTCGATCGGCGAGTAAGGCTTCGGATCCCATAGCTCTTGTTGAGGAGCACCACCGGGCAGGAAGATATGGATAACGCTCTTGGCCTTGGCTTCGATGAAATCATAATTCTTGATTTCTGCCTGGGCCTCTTGTAGACGGAACATGTCGGACATGCTCAGTCCCAGACCGGCTGCCGCGCCGACAGTCAGAAAATTACGTCGACTTAGCGGGTTCCCATCGCACTTGTTCATGACCATCTCCAACAGTTTGGGTGTGTTCAGCTTCTTGGGAATGACTCGAGTCAGTGAAAGGTTTCACCAAATTCAAGCGAAACGGAAGGATCCGCGCCAAGCCCTTAACATTTGAATCACAAGGACCAATGACGCATCGTGGAATATTGAAGATCGCCGCTAAACTCGGCCATCGTCAAAAAGGCAGGCAAATATGGGTAGGTAATGGCAGGAAAAGTACCGCTTCAGATAGAAGCAGCCTTATCCATTGAGTGATCAATATAACGGTCGTCACCCCTATTGTCAAAAGAATTATAATCAGATTGAGCTATTTAACTTCCTTGCCACGAGGCGAGTTAAGCCATTGCGTGTCAGGGGGTTACGACCCTCTGATGTCACGAGTCATCAGCAAGATCTTGAAAAAAGATCAAGCTAGCCCCGATTCGCTACGAACTCGATCCGAACATACTGGCCATTGGGCCAGTGGCGGCGGCTAAGAAGCGGGCGCCAAGCAAAATAGATGGGTGGAGGTTCGCCAATATAGTTTTCCCCCGGCAAACACGGGGCTGGCAAAGCCACTACCCTCCAGGCGAAACTCGCCCACCGAGTTAAAATCAGGGGTAGCCTCGAAGACGTGCATGGTCCCGTCCTCGTCAGGTACCAGCATGTGCTTGCCATATAAAGTCAATGAGGAACTAAAGTTACCGCCGATCCGCTTTCTCGAAAGCCGTTCGCCGGTCTGGGCGTCATAGCAAAGCCCGATTCCATCGTCGTTGACGGCATATATCTTGCCATCGTGCACTAGAGGTGACGGTACATAAATTCGCTCCCTGGCTTCCCATACGATCTCTTCACGGCCTTCCTCTTCGCTTGCACCAACTCGAACGGCAATCGAACCATTCTGAGGATAGCCGCCGGTAGAAATCACCAAGTCCCCCGCCACCGCTGGGGTATTGGCCGTCGTCTTCGCAGGACCATCTACCGACCATAAGAGATCGCCATTTTGGGGGTCATACGCGGACGTACTGCCGGTCCCCCCCACCAGGATCTGCTGCTTGCCGTCGATTTCGGCCAGAATGGGCGTGCCATAGCTTGGTTCGGTGGAACGCCCTACACGCCAAGCGATATCTCCGGTGTCTCGTCGCAAAGCGGCCAAAAAACCTGGCCCATTCGAGTCGGACAAGACGATCACGAACGACTCGTAAATGATTGGCGAACTCCCGTAGCCGTGCTGACTTTGGAATGGTCCGGCCTCTTTCTGCCAGACAATTTGCCCTTTCATATCGACCGCTGTGACATATAGCGAGTCTTTCACGACATACGCGGTGAAAATATAGTTGCCGTCGCTTGCCGGAGTTGCCGATGCCTGGGAATTCTTTTGATGCGTCCGCATAAAGCCGCCCTGATGGACGGTGGTGGTCCAAACGGGCTTACCCATGACCGTCTCGAAGCAGATCAGCGACTTTGTTTCTTGCTTGGCATCGGCTGTCGTCAGAAAGACTTTATCCCCGACAATAATAGGCGTAGAATGCCCTAGCCCTTGGATTTTGGCACTCCAGACAACGTTTGGCTGGCTGGACCACTGAAAATCGGCGATCTCGTGATGAGCGATGCCATCGCGATCTTCTCCGCGCCACCAGGGCCAACTGCCGGGTGGCAACGACACGGGGTCTGCAGCTTGAGCGGCTTCGCCTTGCGGGGCTCGAATTTCGTCGACAGGTTCTTGCCGACAGCCAAGCAACAACGCGCCTAGCACGATCGAAAGCGACACACTTCGGCGATATCCTGCGAGCATCATGCGTTTCCCTTGTCGAGTCGTCCAGTTCACTGCGTCTATGCATTTTACCGGATCGAAACAAATTCCCTGAATTCTCGTCGTGGCAAGGTCTGCCTAATTGCTTAGAATAACATTCTACGCGAATCTGCTTACAAAATGTTCTCACGGAGTTAGATAAGACATCATGGTTGGGCGATTCTCCCTCTTCGTGGTAGCCACACTGGTTTGTGGGCTACTTACCTTCCCTCTAGCGGCTGAGGATTACGCCGGGCAAGCCGATCTCGACAATGCCGTCGACTTGAAACTCGATGCCGAAGGGATGGACGACCTGGCAAAAGTCGCCGAACTTTGCGAATCGGCCTTAGATAAGGGTCTCCACCAAGAAGACCAAGTCTTTGCGAAGCAGCTGCTCACCTCAGTCCGCTACCAGCGTGCCGAAGCTATGGGCAAAGGTATCTTCGAGGAAGCTCAGCAGCGCAAGGACTGGAAAGAGCTTCGCGATAAAGCCATAGCCGAAGCTGACATGGGGCTGAAGTACGACGATTCGGTCGGCATGCTGCACTTCCTCAAAGCTCGTCTTCTGCTGCTTCCAGACGGAGACCGAGACCAAGCCGAGAAGAGTATCAACAAGGCGATCGAGCTCTTAAAAGGGACCGGCGAGCCTCTCTCGAAAGCTCTGGTTGTCTCGCTTGTGTTTGCCGAAGGCTCCGATGCCCAGATCGACGTGCTGACCAAGGCCATTGAAGCCCACCCGAACAACGCCGACGCCTATCGGCTGCGTGGGTTGATGTACCTGGAACAGGAAAAGTTTCAGGAAGCGCTGGCCGACTTGAAGGTCGTCACCGAACAACTGGCTCCCGGTGATCTGACTTCGCTACAAGCCTACGCACGTGCATTCGCCAAGCTAGGCGAATTCGACGAAGCGATCAAAGCCGTCGACCAAATCATTCAAGCCAACCCCAACTCGCCAATTGGCTACTTGCTGCGAGCCCAGTTCAAGACGATGGCCGGTAATTTGAACGCGGCGATCGAAGACCTGGATCAGGTCCTGGTTCTCGCTCCACGATCGGTGCCTGCTCTTTTGATGCGAGCAAGCTTGTACGTAGAACGTCAAGACTACAAATCGGCCCTGCAAGATGTCGAGCGTGCTTTAGCTGCTGACACCGGCAACATGCAGGCCTTGCTCATGCGTGCCACGTTGAACGCTCAGGAAGGAAAGTTCGCCGAAGCGATTCGCGATCTTGAAGCACTGCAAATTCGCAATAGCGAGAACGCCACGATCAGCTTGCAATTGGCGACGCTTTATCAAGCCGATAAGCGTCCTCGCAAAGCAGTGGAAGTTTATGACCAGGTACTTAAAATCGAGCCAGATAATGCTATCGCATTGCGTGGCAAAGGGGACGCATTACTTTCTTACGGCAAACATGCCGAAGCAGTCGAAACCTATTTGGCCGCTTTGAAGCTTCAAGATGATGAGGAAGGCGGCATCCTGAACAACCTGGCTTGGGTCTTGGCGACGTCTACTAAGGAAGACGTTCGCGACGGCGAGAAGGCGCTCAAGTATGCAGAGAAAGCATGCGAAGCGACCGACTACGCCCAGGCTCACATCCTTTCGACCTTGGCTGCGGCCCATGCCGAAAAGGGTGATTTCAAGGAAGCCCGCAAATGGTCGAAGAAAGCCGTTGAAGTCGCTGGCGGGGACGAAGCTGCCGCCGAAATTCGTGATCATCTGAAGAGCGAACTGGAAGCATACGATGCCAACCAGGCATGGCGAGAAATTCAAAACACCAAAGAAGGTGGCAAAATGGAGACCATCGCTGGCCCTGCTTCGAAGGTGGCCGAGCAGCTGAAAGAAGCCACCCAAGAAAAGCCCGACGACCAGAAAAAGAAAGACGACCAGCCGGAGATGCCCGAACCGGCTCCGGATATGGCCCCGGTCTCGTAAGCCGACCTATTTTTGTTTGCTTCGCCTCGGGAGATTCGAAAGAATGAACGCAGAGGGCAAACACCAACACAAGTGCTTGCCCTGGCCTCTTTAGACGCCAGGGCTTTTTTCATGAAGGGACTCCACGCAATGGATATTCAAACGTCGGATCAACTGACGCAGAAGAAGTGCAAGCCGTGCGAAGGGGGTGTGGATGCGTGCAGCTTAAACGAAGCCAACGATCAATTAGCCAAGCTCGACGGTTGGTACCTAACGCACGACGGCCAGCGAATTCGTAAGGACTGGACCGTAAAGAATTTCATCGCTGGCATGGAATTCTTTAACAAGGTCGCCGAAGTAGCCGAATCAGACGGGCACCACCCCGACCTGCACATCGTCGGATATCGGAATGCTTCGATCGAACTATGGACCCACGCGATCGGCGGACTTAGCGAGAACGACTTTATCCTAGCCGCCAAGATCGATGCGTTGCCGGTGGAAGTGAAGTCGTAAGTAACAGGCAGGGGCAAACGTGTCCGTATTAAGACCTGGTTAAACATCACGCAGGACGAATTTGCGTTTTGCACGGGGTAACCTAAACTTTAGGCAGTCTTTACGCACGCGTTTCACCCCCACCATGGTTATGGACGACGAGACGGTATTACTCGATAAACCTCAGCTTCCGGCGGTCAGCGCCGAGGCTGCCCTACCGTCCGAGCGGGTCATCGAAGGCGGCCTTCCGCACAGCATTCGGTCGGCCGCGCGTAGCCATACGATAATCTGGATCGTGATCCTGTCGATTGGTCCGTTAGGCTTGCCGCTGTTATGGGTGAGCCCCAAGTACCCGACTTGGTCGAAGGTACTGATCTCGCTGGCCACCGTTTTCTTCACAATTATTTTGCCGATTTTGGTCGTGATCTATTGTGGCGAGTTTCTCGTTCGCCCGGTGCTAGATGCACTGGAAGAAGCGAACCGATCCGGCGGTGCAATCTAACGGCCTGTTAGGTCTTGGCCGTTTCCTGCAAGCGTCGGTAGTAGGCTTGTACGACTGGTCGACGATAAAGGGTCGCCAACACCTGGCGTCGCTTCTCTAAAAGATAAACCTGGGCCTGTTCCGGGCTCATGTCCTTGGCCTTCATCAGCCAGCACAGCACGATGGTCGCACTGCGTGCTCGGCCTGCTTTGCAGTGGACGTAGACGTCCTTCTCTTGGGCAACGAACTTTTCGATAAAACAGACCCCTTCGTCGATATCCTCGACACTAGGTGGGGTGAAGTCGACAGTCGGTAGATAAAGCTGTTCGACGCCGTGCTCTTTATAGACGTCCAGAGGCCCTTCATATTCGTGGCACGTATTGATGACGCCCTTGATGCCGCTTTCAGCCAGATCGACAGCCATCTTGCGCGAAGGGACGGCACCGACGAAAACATGCGGATCGATTTCGTCGTACCAGCGCCACCACTTGAGCCGCCGGATCATCGTCCAGTTATAGACGTACGAAGGCCAGTAAATTGATTTCGCGTACAAGTGCTGAAAAAAACGCTTCATGATGGGCAAAAACAGTCTATTTCCGTGGGATATTCAAGTTTCAACTGAGGAAGTTAGGCAATTGATTCCCTTTATTTATTTCACCGATTATGATGGTTGGCGGTCGCTGAGCCCACCCTGCCCGTGCGAAATGTCGAGGCAGCCTACCCATACAGGGCAAATACCATGCCCACCTGTAAACACCCTCGAGGAGAACCCAATCTATGCTACGTCTGGTGTGTAGCGTTGGCCTATCGTTGATTTTGGCCTCATTCGTCGTCGCCGAAGAGCCTGCTTTGAATCAACCTCCTAAAGGCTTCCAGCAACTCTTTAATGGCAAAGATCTCACCGGCTGGAAAGGGCTTGTCGCCAATCCGAAGAAGCGGGCCGAGATGTCGCAGGAAGAGCTCTCGAAAGCCCAAGCCTCGGCCGACGAGTCGATGCGCGCACATTGGCAAGCAAAAGATGGCGTTCTGGTCTTCGATGGCAAAGGGCAAAGTCTCTGCACGGCGAAGGATTACGCCGACTTCGAGATGTACGTCGACTTCAAAATCAAAGAAGCCGGTGATAGCGGCATCTACGTCCGTGGCAGCCCGCAAATTCAGATTTGGGACCCTGGCAATAAGAAGCCTAACCCCAACGGTGTCGGCTCTGGCGGTCTGTACAACAACAAGAACAACCCCAGCGAGCCGTTGGTTACCGCTGATAACCCGATCGGCGAGTGGAATACGTTTTTCATTCGTATGATCGGCGACCGCGTTACCATCAAGCTGAACGGCAAACTGGTGACCGATGACGTCGTGCTCGAAAATTACTGGGAACGCGACAAGCCGGTCTACCGCACCGGCCAAATCGAACTGCAGAACCACGGCAACACGCTTTACTTCCGAAATATCTACATTCGCGAACTGGTCACGCCTGAGCAACTCGCAAAGATCGAAGAGACTCTGCCGGCAGAGCCTCGTGTCGAGCCGAAGCAAAAGCACAATGTGTTGGTCTTTACCCGCTACCACGGCTACCGTCACAGCTCGATTCCTGTCGGTGCAATGGCCGTGAAGATGCTAGGAGAAAAGACCGGCGTTTTCGACGCTCGCATTACCAACGACCTAACCATGCTCGCTCCGGAAACGCTTGCCGACTACGACGCAATAGTGATGGTTAACACGACTGGCCCCTGGATCAAACCGCGCGACGAGGACATCGCCAAGCTGGCCGCAGCCGGCCAGGAAATGACAAAGGAAGACGCGGAAAAGATGTTCCGTGAAAGCCTGCTCAACTTTGTCTCGAGCGGCAAAGGACTTGTCGGATTTCATGCTGCCAGCGACGCCAACTACCACTGGGAAGATTTCGGCAAACTGATCGGCGGCTACTTCCATGGTCACCCCTGGCACGAGAAGGTGGGCATCAAAGTCGATAACCCAGAGCACCCGCTGATGAACGCATTCGGTGGCGAGAACTTCACCATCGTTGACGAGATCTACCAGTTCCGCGATCCTTACTCCCGCGATGCGTTGCACGTACTGCTCTCGCTGGATGTCGACAACACGAACATGGCCAAGAAGGGCATCCATCGCAAGGATAGCGACTTCGCCGTTTCGTGGGTTCGCAAATGGGGTGACGGTCGCGTGTTCTACAGTTCGCTGGGACATCGCGAAGAGATCTATTGGAATCCCCAGATGTTGAAGTTCTACCTCGACGGCATTCAGTTCGCTCTGGGCGATATCGATGGCCCGACGGCCCCGAGTGGAACTGAATAAGAAAGAACAATATCGGCATGAATCGACACCGCGAAAACGAGCGGAGCGATTCTGTTTCTATCCGTGTAAACCGTAGTCCTCTTCCCTGCCTATTCGACTACTCCTCAAGGAATTTCCCTTATGACGCTTCGCTTAGTTCGCCCCTTGTTGGTAATGCTCTTCGCCTTGGCGATCGCTGCCACTTCCCACGCGGAAGAAAAAGCCAAACTGAAGGCCCTGTTAATCACCGGTGGTTGCTGCCACGACTACCCCAACCAGATTAAAATCATCACAGAAGGTCTCAGCCAGCGTGTAAGCATCGATTGGGATGTGGCCCTGGCCGGAGACGATCGAAAGACCAAAGTTCCGGTTTACGAGAACCATGACTGGATTAAGCCGTACGATTTGGTCGTGCACAACGAATGCTACGGCGGGGTCGAAAACGTCGACTTTGTTGAAGGCATCGTCCAAGCACACACCGAAAACAAAATTCCGGCTATCTTCGTTCACTGCTCGATGCACAGCTACCGCAACGCGAAGACAGACGAGTGGCGAAAACTGATCGGCATGCGAAGCACCAGCCATGAAGGTAAACACCCGCTGGATGTGGTGACGCTTGTGGAAGATCACCCGATCATGCAAGGATTCCCCCAGAACTGGAAGGTCGATCGCGGCGAGCTTTACAAGATCGAAAAGACGTGGGATACGGCCACCCCCCTGGCCAAAGCTTACGGAGTCGACACCAAGAAGGACCACGCTGTCATCTGGTGCAACGAATATGAAGGAACCAAGACCTTCTCGACCACCTTAGGGCACTACAACGAAACGATGAATAACGACGATTGGCTGAGCCTGGTCGCACGCGGTATTCTCTGGAGCGTCGACGGCCTGAATGAAGACGGCACCACGAAAGCTGGCTTCGAAGGTACCGGCAAGGTCGAGATCGACCTCAGCAAACCCAACCCAGATAAAGACAAGAACCC
Organism: Bremerella alba; assembly: GCF_013618625.1. Classification (NCBI taxonomy): domain Bacteria; kingdom Pseudomonadati; phylum Planctomycetota; class Planctomycetia; order Pirellulales; family Pirellulaceae; genus Bremerella; species Bremerella alba. The sequence goes on from NZ_JABRWO010000001.1 coordinate 538,172, forward strand.
CACCCCAGCGAAGTAGGAATCTCACGCGAAGTTCTTATCTTCTAATGCTTTAGCAAATGGCTATCCGCCTCCTGGTGGATAGCCATTTTTTATTGGGATGCCACGCTTCTGATATGTCTGATAGACCGGCGTCTGGAAATTACCGTTGCATAGCCAACAAAGGTGGCATATAACCCGCTACATTGGTATAATAGCTTGATCATCCTTCGTCTGAATCCTGCCTACTATCGCTATATATTCCCGCCAAGTGAGTATCTGTATGTCTCGTACCAAGCAAAGCCACGGGTTCACCCTTGTGGAACTTCTGGTGGTGATTGCCATCATCGGCGTGCTAATAGCCCTACTTCTTCCTGCTGTCCAACAAGCACGCGAAGCGGCTCGACGCATGAGCTGCACGAATAACCTGAAGAACATCGGCCTCGGATTGCACAACTATCACGACACGTTTGGTAGTTTTCCTTCGGGCTACATCAGCAACCGAGCCCAAGTTGCTTCCAGTGGAAATTGCTGGAACTCGGCCGGCGATAACAATGCGTTCGCGCCTTGGACCGCGATGCTGCTTCCCTTTCTTGAACAGAACGCACTTCACGATCAGTTCAACTTTGGTGAAAAGTTCACGATGAATCCGGTGGATGGTGCCGGCAGCGCCAACAACCGTCCACTCTGGGAGTTGCCATTGGACATCTATCAATGTCCATCTGATCCGCGAACCTCGATTCAGGAAAACCTGTTGTGCTATATGGGAGTCATGGGAGGCGGAATCTGGGATTCGTCTTCGAGTACTTACGACTTTCAATGTCGCGCGTCGAGCGATCCACTTCGCGGCAACGATACCAACGGGATGCTCTACCACAACTCAGGCGTGAAGTTTCGTGATGCGACCGACGGCACAACCCATGTGGTGATGGTCGGGGAAAGCCGCTACCAAACGCATAGCCGCCCCGACAACAAGACCTTTGGATGGGCCAGTAGCGCTAACATTAACAATCTGTGGTGCTTGCCTGGCACACTGGCCAGTGCCCTCGCTCCGATCAACTCACTGCCCGACGCCACACACAGTACGCAGTCTCGCTGCTTTGGTAGCTACCATCCAGGCGGCTGCGCAATGCTGATGAGCGATGCCTCGGTACAGTTCTTCGTTGAAACAATGGATACGCAAATGTACAGTCAGCTGGCCATCCGCAACGATGGTTTGCCAATCAGTGGTTTCAGCAAGAACTAACCAGCGGAGCGCGATCTCATGAAGACAACTGCTTATGCGACTGGGGTGGTAGTTTGTTGCCTGCTAGTTCTAGGCTGCACGAAGTCTGATGGTCTTGAGCGGCACAAACTATCTGGCACCGTCACCTACGATGGTCAGCCGGTTCCTCAAGGGGAAATCCAGTTCACGCCGAATTCTCGCGAAGGAAATCCCGGCCCCGGGACCTTCATTAAAATAGAAAATGGCCACTACGAGACCCCGTCTGGCAAGGGAGTTCTCGGCGGCGCTTACGGTGTTCGGATTGTTGGCTACGATGGAAAAGCCAACACCGAGAGCGACATGGGAGTGAGTCTGTTCAATCCCTATTCGGAGAGAATCGATCTACCCAAGGAAGATTCAACAAGGGACTTTCAAGTATCCAAGCGATAACCACTTCCCTCAGCACTGATTCGACGAAAGCAGCCTATAAACGCCAGGCTGCTTTTTTTGTTACCGCTGTTCGTCTTTAAGAAGCTCTTCGTGGCGAGCAAAAGATCGTACGTGAAGCGCTGCGCGACGTAGCGTGGCCTTCCGACTCGTCGGCAATCTTGCGTAGCTGCTGTTGAGGATATTCGTGGAATCGTTGTTCGCCGACCGATTCGTAAATCGAAATCAACGAAGGCCTTCTCAGCGTACTGCCGAGCCCTGGGCAGCCTTGGCATTGGTTATCGGTGCGGTTCTTGCGCCACAGTTCCATCGACGAGCCTTCCCATAATCCCTGTAAACTGTCTTCTTCCAAGCCTCCGAAGTAAACCCGTTGTCGCTGCGCGCCACTGCAACCGGTCATTTGGCCACAGGCACCAAAGGTCATCACACGATAGGGTTCTTCACACAGCTTCATACCATACTCGGCCTGTTGCTGCTCTAACGAGAACGCACTGGCACCACCGCTGCGTTGCACACGAAAGGCACCGCGCCAGCTAAGTTGGTCTAAGCGACTAGCCAAGTCGATCGACAAATTGCCTTGGGGGATCCGCACGACCAGGTCGGCCGAAAGCTGCCAGGCACTTTTGACACGTGCATAGTACTCGATTATTCTCAGCCAGCTTTCGAGTTCCTCTGACAGTTGGTCGGAACTGGCCTGTTGAAAGGGTAAGAGTTGGTTGCGAAGATCCTTGGGCAGCGAAAACTCGATCGTCGTGAAGACCCGGAAGACCTCCTCAACCTCTTGCCGCATCATCCCCTCGCCACTGGTAAAGAGGACCCGCTGAGGATACCCGGTCAGAGCTATCATACGGCCATGGTCGACCAGTTCGGTCAACTCTCCCGGATCGGCACCCACACCGCGGACATGAACCGTGTGGATAGTATCAATCCGCCGGCCGGCCGAAAGAATCTCGGACAACCGATCAGGAGACATCATGACACGCCGCGCTCCATTGGCATCAACCAGATGGAGCGACAATATCCATGGATCGTACTTCAGACGCGTCATAGCCTTGGTGAACTTCCCTGTTTCGTATAGGAGTGATCAACGCCTCGTTTCTCTGCGCAATTCGCTTGGTCGAAGCCACCCCCAAGGGGACGACCACGATCAATCGATAATGAACTAAGGGGTGTTGCTCAGGCCAATCGTGCTTCTTGCGCCTAGTAATTGTTAGGGCAGCGCTAACCTACATGATTCCCATTTGCCCAAAACGAAGCAATATCAACTCGGTGCATTCCTCCCATACATGCTATCTTCGCTAGCAGATTAAGAACAAATGAATATCCAGTGAAGTACAAGCGATTTACAGAACCGACCCGAACGCATCACGTACGAATGAGTGGAACGCGATAGGAAGAGCCCAACCCTACCCCAGGCCCACTCCAATGAAATCGGAACTGATTTACCAAAAGCTTGGTGAGATCTTCCCAACCCTTAAACCGCTGCTCGAAGGAAAGAAGAAGAACCTATACCCGGGCCGTGAAAAGCGTCAAACACCGCTGCGTGCGGCAGAGCCGCCCAAGGATGCCAAACCGGACCTGACTGAGTTTTACGTCAAGTTCCCTCCGAAGTTTCAGGAGTCGGGACCTTATCGTCTAGCGGAACTCAAAACACTTGCTCGCGACGGCCTGATCACCGGCGAGACACACATTCGCACGGAAAAGACGGCTTGGATGTACGCCAGAAACATCAAGGGCTTAGTCGTCGCAGGGACAGAGGAAGAATAGATACTTACCCCACGCGACCATTACGCTAAGATGTCGTGAACGACATGGCCATGAACGTCCGTTAAACGGAAATCGCGACCGGCGAAATGGTAAGTATGCCGTTCGTGATTCATGCCCAGGCAATGCATGATCGTAGCCTGAAGATCATGGATGTGCACCTTGTCTTCGGCAACTTTAAACCCAAGCTCATCGCTGGCACCGTACGAAAACCCAGGCTTCACCCCGCCGCCCGCCATCCACAAAGTGAAGACATCAGGGTAGTGATCGCGTCCGAGGACTTTGCTGCCTGCAGTTCGTCCCTCGCGGAACGGCGTTCGACCAAACTCGCCACCCCAGATCACCAACGTATCTTCGAGCAGCCCTCGTTGTTTCAGATCTTTAATTAGGGTGGTGACGGGCCGATCCATTGTGGCACACTTGTCTCTCAAGCCATCTTGAAGCCCCGTGGCAGCGCTGGTGCCATGGAAATCCCAACCCCAGTCGAACAGTTGCACAAATCGAACACCACGTTCGACGAGACGCCGAGCAAGCAGACAGTTGTTGGCCAGGCTTGAATCGCCCGGCTTCGCTCCGTATGCGTCGAGGGTGGACTGAGTTTCCTGGCTTAGGTCCATCGCCTCGGGAGCGGCCATCTGCATACGGAAGGCTAATTCGTATTGGCTGATGCGTGTCTCCGTTTCGGGATTCCCATTCCGCTCGAGTTCCATCTCGTTCAAGTCATTCATCGCATCGAGAGTCATTCGACGCATATCCTTGCCCATACCGGCAGGATTATTCAAATAGAGGACCGGATCCCCTTTCGATCGACACTGCACACCTTGGTAAACCGACGGGAGAAATCCACTTCCCCAATCGCTATTCCCACCGGCCGGATTGACTCCGCTAGAGACAAGAACCACGAAGCCAGGCAGATTGGCATTTTCGGAGCCCAATCCGTAGGTCACCCACGATCCCATTGAAGGGCGTCCCAGCCGTGGCGATCCGGTGAAAAGCAACAGTTCAGCCGGAGCATGGTTAAACTGATCGGTGTTCATGGAATGAACAAAGCAGAGGTCATCCGCAACTTCTTCCAAGTGCGTCAACGCGTCAGACATCCAAAGCCCTGACTTCCCGACCTTTCGGAACTTGTGGGGCGTCCCCATCAACTTAGGCGTTCCCTTAGTAAACGCGAACTCTTTGCCTTCGAAGAATTCTGCTGGGCAATCTTGATCGTTGTGCTTGATCAGTTCTGGCTTATAGTCGAACAAGTCCAGATTCGGTGGCGAGCCGGTCATGTGCAAGTAAATCACAGACTTCGCCGTGGCCGGAAAGTGGGGCTGAGCAGCCGCCATCGGGTTGCCGGGAGTGGCCTCGGCACCATTGGCCGCACCACCCAAGAGCGAACTCATCGCGAGCCCACCCAGACCGGCCTGACACTGCGAGAGGAAGTATCGACGCGTAATGTTCTGCAAGGGTCGATGGAATGGATTCATCGTTTTCTCTCGTTCGATTTGGTATCTCGAGTGGCCGTCACAGGACGATTATCGATTCAGCGTTTCATCCAGATTCAACAGCACATTTCCCAGAATGGTCCAAGCAGCAAGCTCCTGGGCTGAGGCCCCTTCGGGCAGCGGCCCCAGCGGGTCGGTCGCCAGTTTTGTCGCTTCCTCCGGCATGGCCGCATATCGAGACTTGGCCAAATCATAAAGCTGAATCAGCCGTGACTCCTCTTGGTCGCTCGGTTTACGCTTCAAAACGCGGCGGAATGCATCCACAATCTGCTCCTCTAAAGAGAGCTCTTTCTGCTCCCAAACCTGGCGACCGAGGGCCTGGGCCGCTTCGATATACACAGGGTCGTTCAGAGTCACCAAGGCCTGCAGTGGCGTGTTGGTCGTGATGCGGCGAATAGTACAGACTTCTCGGCTGGGTGCGTCGAATGTAGCCATCGAAGGATAGGGGGTCGTTCGTCGCCACATCGTGTAAAGGCCGCGGCGATAACGGTCTTCACCGGAACTTGTTGTCCAGTCGGTCGCTCCGCCAAAGGCCGCCTTGAGTCCGAGGTTAGGTCGTGGCGGACGGACCGCTGGTCCGAACATTTTTTCACTAAGAAGGCCACTGGCTGCAAGGGCCTGATCGCGAACCATTTCAGCCGACAATCGCACTCGCGGACCACGTGATACCCACTGATTTCGAGCATCTCGCTCCAACTTCTCAGGCGTTGTCTTGGCCGACTGGCGAAATGCCTGGCTCATCACGATCTGCTTAACCAACCACTTCGTATCCCAGTCATGCTGCATCAATTCGACGGCAAGGGTATCTAGCAGCCTCGGATGGGTCGGCAATTCTCCCTGCGAACCAAAGTCTTCGCTGGTTTCGACGATGCCAATGCCAAAGAGTTGTTCCCAGTGCCGATTCACGACAACGCGGGCCGTCAGTGGGTTCTCCTTGCTGACAAGCCACTTGGCCATCGACAGACGATCGACCTGAGCGCCTTCGGGGAAAGCATGGAAACTGCCCAGCACACGGGGGCCTACTTCATCGCCATGTGATTGATAGTTGCCGCGAATCTGGATGTGCGTCTTACGGTACTTTTCGGTGGGCAACTGCTTCATCATCGGCGTGGTGATCGGCTTGATGCCGTCGCGTTTCTTTTCCAGGGTCGCGATGTGTTTGTTCTGCTTCTCTAGCTCTGGAGAGTTGCTTTTCAGGTAGGCGGCCAGTTCGGTCCGAGCCCGCTCGTCCATGCCATCTACGGATAGTGGAGGAATGAATTCGGCACTCGGGTTGAAAGGCGAATCGACCCTTCCGGCCCACACCGGTTGGCGGTTTTCATCCAGAATGATTACACGACAAGACTTCATACGATTGAACAAGTCTCCGTCGGTCCGATTCCAAATGACGACCTTATCGATCGTAGCATTCGTCCCCAGATCGACTTCCCACCAAGGGTTTTTCTCTTGCTTGGTGTGGGTCGTACTCATCGCATTGGCAAAGTGGCCGTTGGTATTGCCATCGATAGCCAGGTTAGGTGGGGCGTTATAGTCGACGCTGCTTTGGGAAGCCTTGCCGTTGAGGGCAATATTGTTTTCCGCAGAGAAGACTTGCACTTCCGCGATATGTAAAAAGCCACTATCGGCGACGTTCTCAACACGCACGTAGCGACCCAAGTTAGGAACACTCTCCGACAAGGCGACGTTAGTCGAATCTTCCAGAATCTTCTTCAACTTCGCTTTCGCTTCTTCAATTTGCGAATCGATGCTGGCCTGCTGCGTTTTTTGCTCTTCGGTGAACCATCGATGCAGTGGCGATTCGTCATTGCGATCGGCGTCTTCGGTTTGATTGAAGATCGCGAAAAACTCGAAGTATTCCTGATGCGTGATCGGGTCGTACTTGTGCGTGTGGCACTGAGCACACTCCATCGTCAGTCCCATCCAGGCCTGAAGGGTCGTATTCACTCGATCGACCACCGCCGCATTGCGGAACTCTTCGTCGTTGGTGCCCCCCTCGGTATTGGTCATCGTGTTGCGATGAAAAGCGGTGGCAACGAGCTGTTCTTGTGTCGGGGCGGGCAGCAAGTCGCCCGCGAGTTGTTCGATACTGAACTGATCGAACGGCTTGTTCTCGTTAATCGCTCGGATCACCCAGTCGCGATACGGCCAAATGTTTCGCGGACTGTCTTTTTCATACCCCATCGAATCGGCGTATCGAGCAATGTCCAGCCAGACACGTCCCCAGCGTTCGCCATAGGCCGGATCGACCAGCAGACGGTCGACCAGTTTTTCGTACGCATCCGGCGACTCGTCATGGACGAATGCATCGGTCTCAGCGATCGATAACGGAAGGCCGGTCAAGGCAAAGGAAAGACGACGCGACAATGCATACCGATCGGCCTCCTGATTCGGAGTAAGACCTTCGTCCGCGAGATGCTTGAAGATAAACGCGTCAATGTCGTTTTTCACCCAGTCCGCGTTCTCGACCGTTGGTGGTGCGTGCTTCTTAGGAGGCTCGAACGACCAGTGTGGTGCGAATGGGGCCCCTTGATCGATCCATTTGCGAATCAGCTGCACTTCCCGATCGGAAAGTGCTTTGCCAATCTCGGGTGGCGGCATCCGTGTAAACTCATCCTCCGCAATGACACGAGCGAACAACTCGCTTTCGTCGACATTGCCAGGCACGATCGCGGCCAAGCCGCTATCGAGTTCAGCCTTGGCGGCATCCTCAAGATCCAGACGCAAACCGGCCTCGCGCGACTCGGGATCAGGGCCGTGGCAATGAAAGCACTTGCCTGACAAGATCGGGCGAATGTCACGACCAAAGTCAATTTCGTTCTCCTCTGCCGGTGCTGAGGTAGTCAGCAACGCGATGCAGAAGAGAGCCACATAGGCATAGAAAACGGATTTCATGGGTCACCAGGAGGGCTATGTTAGGCAGGCAGGAAACTTGTCTTAACCCGAATGCATTATTTCTCAATTCGGGCAAAACAACAAGTTTCTATCACTCCATAGCGGGTATTTTTCGCTACTTAAGCGAATATTACCCCTTACCCCCATTGGCAATATCGACTCTCAGTTCGGGAGATAGGCATCCCGTTTTCGCAGCTTTCGCCATTTTTCCTCGTACTTTTCAGCAAATTCCCAGTCCAGCTCCCCGTAGAGATCGGAACGCTTCTTATAGAGAAGCAGATTGGTCGGATCTTCGGCGATCATCTTGTTGACCAGTTGCAATGCTTCGGCCTGACGATCGAGCCGACGCAGACGCCGCAGATGGACTAAGGCGTACTTCTTATCGGTCGTATCGACCCAACTAGCTAGTTCGTCAAATGCCTTCTCAAACAGCTCGGCTCGTTTCTGCTCGTCCTTCGGCTCTTTGCGGATGTCTTTGTTTTCGGGATGCTCGGGATCGTCGGTTGGCAGATCCATGTAAGCGATTGCCCGGGCTTTGCGGTAGAGCGTATCGATGATCGCTTCCTTTAGCTCGGTCATCTCTTTCATCTGCTTCTTTTCTTTGTCGGTCTCAGGGTCACGGCGTTGGGCGAAATAGCTTCGCACCTTACCGACGGGGATCGCCTTGAGGACCTCGTTGGCTGCCTCGACCACTTCCGGCAGGTGATCTTTGCGATCGTTTTCGTCGAGCAAGACCAACTTGGCTTGCAGCAGCGGAACGTGCTTCTTTTTTTCCTTATTCAGTGCTTTAAAGAGCTTCTCGAATTCCTTCTTTTGCTTCTTATCTTTCAATGTTTTGAGGTAAGCAAGCTTGGTCTCGAATAGCTTGGCTTCCAGCGTCGGCTCATCTTTTTTCGGCTCGTCAGGCGTTTCCGTCTTGGGTGTTGGCTGTTGAGCAACGACGTACTGCAAGGGAAAGCCTCCTGGTCGTCGAGCTTCACCACCCAGCTTGGATTCGGGATCACCAAACTGAATTTCCCCCAGCAGTAAATCTCCTGGAGAGGCCTGCTTGGGCAAATCTTTCGGTTTGGTCGTCAGAAAGACGGGAAGCAACTGCCCCGGACGAAGCCACGTGGAACTGAAGCTTCCTTCTTGATTGGCCGCTTTAGCGTGCGTATCGAAGACTCGAATGCCAGGCCCGCTGATCTTGTAGTCGAGCCAGATCGGCATATCTTCCAGTTGCAGAACCTTGTCGCGGTTCTCTTGGCGGAAGTAGAACGTCAGGGTGTACTTACCCTTGTCGAGCGATGCTTCGCGTCCGCCGGATCCAGTTTTCATGACCCGCTTGTTGGCATCGTAAATGACGTAGACACCGCCGGAATAGCGATCGTAACCGTGCGCCCAAATGATGGGCTCTGGGGTCACCGTCGACTTTTCGCTCAGGGTGAATTCATAAGTTAATGTGATGCCGTAGTTCAATCGTTTATGTGGGAACTCGTCGCGTTCAGGATCGAGGGCTTCCACTTCACTCTTCACTGGAAGCAGCGTCTTGCGAAGCTTCTCGAACTTAGCGCTTGGTTTAATTTGCATCGGCGTCAAACTCGATTGAACATCGATGCGATGAATTGGGTTCGTACCGTCCCAGGTCAACTCGGCAGGGCTCGGCATGATTCCATAGAAAGCCACGTCCAGCTCTATTTCGGTTTGACCCAACGTTGACCAATACTGGGCCAGGGTCATCTCGAGGGTCTTTCCTTCGGCCACCGCAAAACTAATCTCAGTGACCTCGTTGGGCTCGACCCGCAGGAAGCTTTGCTTCTCGATGGTGGGAAAGGCCCGGTCTTCCAGACGCTGCAAGGCATGAAACACGAACAGCTTGGTGTCGTCCGCTTTGGTAGGCTTCACGTGGACGTTCACCCAAGTGGCACCCATTGGCACGTCGATAAATGTGCGGTCAATCTGCCCTGGCTCTAGCTTGAGAGTGGTCTGAAATTCCGTGGGGGTCTTTCTCGGGGATGGCACTAACACGGTAATTGGCACCCGAAATCGCGGCCCCATTTCAGGCCGATCGGCGTAATACCCTTCCACCGATGCGAAGTGTGCCCCCGGTTTCAAATTACGGGGATCAACTTCCATCTTGAAGCTACGGCCACCGTGGTTCACATAAAAGTTCTGAGGAACCTTCACCCAATCAGCGTCGCACTTCAGGAAAAACTCGGCGCGGTAATCGGCACGAGGACCGAATTTGGAGTCCTCGTTAAATTGAGGATCAACCTCGACGGTGACTTCTTGGGCACGTTTGACTTCCTCTGGCTCTCGCAGGTAGATACCTCTCTTGGTTCGTATACCAGGTAGCGATACTTCGTAGCGGACTTCCGGCTCGGAATCCTCGTGATGGTCTTCCAACCAGTTGAAGGCCGCATCGACTTGAATCAGTCCGTGGCCATTGGCCCAAACCGTTCCACCTTCTAGCTTACGCGCCGTATTTTTGATGGCCAGTTTAACCGACTCGGGCGTGTAGGCGATCTTCTCTTGCTTCAGTCCACTCAAAATAAGTGCCACGCCACCGCACGCATTGGGTGACGACATCGAGGTACCATTCATCAGGCTGCCAGGCGATAGCGACCATCGCGAGACAGGCGAGACCGCACCGCCGGGTGCCGTAATATCGACACCTAAGTCACCATCCATGGTCGGCCCGCGAGAACTCCATGTGAAGGGCTTTTCGCCTAGTTCTTCGCGTACCGAATAGGCCGAAGACATCAGCTCGGGCGAGACGTAAGCCCCCACTCCAAGTATGGCCGACGTCGTTCCTCCAGGGCCGCCTACGGTGCTCAGCGCCGGGCCACTGTTGCCGGCACTGGCTACAAAGATCACCCCATAGCGATTGACGATCTCGGAGTACAACCGAGCTGTTCGTCCGGTGCTCCATTCAGGCGACGCTCCGCCATAGCTCATGTTGATTAGGTCGCACTTATTTTCCAGCACGGCAATCAAGCCGCGGTCTTCACCTATTCCGGTTGAATTCGAACCGAGTCGCGAGTCGCCGATCTTGACCGAGACAATCTGTGCGCCTGGGGCCACGCCGTTGAGTTCCGGCGTATCGGGATAATTCGCTGCAATGATCCCGCCGACGTGGGTGCCGTGGGTGCCGGCATCGGTCACGATGCTCAGAATGTCGCCGTCCTGATAGATATTCACAGCGAAGGTAACCAGGTCGACCTCACCAAAGGTCGAGTACTGACGCTTGACCTTATAGTTGGTCATCAGCTTTTCGTCGCTCAGGTCGCCATCTTCGTCGGTATCGATGACCGCCTGCCACACTTTTCCATCGTTGAAGACCACACAATCGTAGATCGGGCCGGGGTCGCTCCAGTTCTTGCCTAGCTTGGCCAACTCTTCTAGCCGAGCTTCAAGTTCCTTCTTCTCTTTGAGTTTTTCCCCTTTAGGTTTAGGATTTGCCTTCTTGAATGCTTCCAGTTCGCGGGTCAGCTGTTCGAGCTTTTCTCGCACGGCCTCCTCCCACGGCTTGCGGTTTTCGGATCGCAGTCGCGGAATGAGATGGCTGGGGAAGAGTTCATACGCAGGCTTCATGCCCACACGGTATTCTCCGCTGGGGTTGTTCCACTTTTCGGGTATGGTCAGCTTGCGACCTGTCAGGCCTTCGACCTGACCTTCTTCCACCTTGCGAACGGTCGTAGTGCGGACGTCACCACTGCCGGTGGCGTCGATCATGTCGATGATCTTAGGCTTGCCATCGGAAGTGACCTGAAGACCTGGCGCAGCCGGATCACAACCGGTATCGAAGACGGCAACGATGACATCGCGGCCATCAAATTTGCGGTGCTGCTTCAGATAGCGAGTCGCGCCGATCTCCTTTTTCGGAAGCAAGTCGGCCGTCGGAAAAGTCGAGTCTTGAGCGAATGCGGACGCACAACACGTGACAAACAAAACGATGGCAAAGCAAGTACGAATCATGGCTGGCTTGGGTTGAAGGAACTTCGCGAGTCGAGAAAGCAGGCAGGCATAAGCCAAATATTCTATGCAAGTCCTCTATTCTAGGTCGTAAGTTGCCCGGGGTCTAAGGCTCGAGATGTAGAATATTCCGCAGAATCGACAGAAACCCAACAAAAAAGGCCGCGTGAACGACGATGTTCACACGACCTTGACTCAGCCGAACGCGCCACCCAACAGGGTGGACTGCTATTTTTTCTTGAGTGTCGAGATGTAATCGACCACATCTACAAGTTCCTGAACCGTCATCAACTTCTGGAGGTCATTAGGCATGACCGAGAGAGGAAGCTTGCGAATCTCTTCAACTTCATTCTTAGGAATCGTGCGAGTAAGGCCTTCGGCATTGGTAATTGTGATCGACTGGGCAGTCTCACTCGTTTTCAAGCCGCTAACGGCGGTACCGCTATCGGTCAGTACGGCCCAGTTTTCGTAGTTATGGCTGATGCCAGCACTCGGATAAAGAATTGCCTCGAACATTGCTTCACGGCTCAGCTTCGAGCCAATTTCGCTCAGATCAGGTCCGACATCTTTTCCCTGCTTATTCACAATGTGGCACTTGTTACATGTCCCTTCTGTTGTGAATACCTGCTTGCCGTTATCGGGCGAGCCTTTCATCTTCACCAGTTGATCCATCGGAGGAAGCGGCTTGTTGTCCTTGGATGGTGGCTGCGGGAAGATCTCGGCAGCCTGGCGGCGAACGTCATTCCAAACCGCAATCTTGAGGGGCGCGGCTGCGGCCTGCATTAGTTCCGGATCGAGCTTGCCTGATTTGGCGAGTTCTAACAACTGCTTGGCCGACTTCTCGTTATTGGCCAAGCCCTTCACCGCAGCGCGACGAATTTGCAAGTCGGCCGACGAATCATTCAAGGTTCGTCGCAACCAGGCGTTCGCTTGGCCGCTACTACTATTAGAGATGGCCATTGTCAGAGCCAACTTTTGCTCAGGCGTACCAGCGGTCAATATCTCCGCAAGCAACTCGTTTTGCCCACGCCGCAGCAGCACATCCGCAGCCGCCACACCGATGGCCGTTTCTGGCTGAGCAATGGCCAGCTCTCGCAATTGTCCGTAGTGCTGCTGAAGCTGAAAGCGATCGACCAATTCGACGTACATCGACGTCCCTTCCAACTTGGCGAGCGCCTTTTCCATGGCAGCAGCCGACTCGACGTTGTTGGCATCGTAGTTCTTCAGCCGTTTGACCGACTCCGAGATGATCATCGCTTCGGCCGCATCGTGTCGCGTTCCGGCGAAAGCCAACGCGGCGACGGCACTATTCACGCCATCCGCGTTGGGCTGGAAGTCGAGAGCTCGGAAGTATCGAGCCAAGTGATCGGCCGAATTTTTAGGATCTTCGATGATCGATGCCAGCAGCTTGGGCGTCTGTGTGGCACGGCTCCGCCACACGATGTCCTTCTCAGCGTCCGTGTCAATCTTGCTATCAATCGCCGACAGGTAGGCCGCCAGACGGCTATCCCAGTGAAGATCGGCCCCAATGCCGAGGGCTTCCAGATACCAACGATCTTCGCCGTTGTACTGCTTGGCCAGCTGAGCCCATTGCTGGGATGCCTTGTCGCTGCCGTCGAAGCGAAGCTCAATCGCGGCGCTACGGAGAACTTGCGAGGACTTGTCATTTAACACTTTCGCCACCACTTCTGTGGCCGGAATCTTCAGCTGATGTGCCAAACGCAGGCCCACGATGCGAAGGTCCGGGTTATCGGAAGCCAGTGCAACGTCAACATACTGCTGCCCCTTCCCTTCAATCTTGCCCAGCAGCCACAGCAGACGAGCTCGCTCTCGAGTATCTTTCGCCGAGTCGTAGGCCGCTTTCAGTGCTGCTTCTGCCTGAGCACCTTGCTTGTGCAAATTGGTCCAAGCCATATAGCGTACTGAAAGACATGGGTTGCTGAGAGCATCGATACAACCTTCGACGGTAGTGAAGTCGAATTTCGGCACAATGTACTTCGAACCTTCTGGAGCAACGCGAAACAAGCGACCACGGTCAAGATCGCGTTGAGCGTGACCACCGACGCCTGGGTCGTACCAGTCGCTTACGAAGATCGATCCATCCGGAGCCACACACACGTCGGCCGGACGGAACCAATTATCGCGAGCACCGTGCAAGATATCGACCGATTCGGCCGTGAAGCCTGCTCCGTCCTTCTGAACCGGGTAAGCACGCACAATGCTCGGGCCGGCATCACAATGGATTACTTGATTATGAAAAACCTTGGGCAACAGGCTTCCTTCATAAAAACAAATTCCGGTGGGCGAACCGGCACCTGTTTGCAGAAGATTGGGCACGACGCCAGGGTCGTTCAAATGCCAATGCTGAAGCGGGACCTCGCTTTCCATGTTGGTACGCGGATCACGCCAACCGGCACCGGTCATTTCGTCGCGATAGCCATAGTTACCGTACGGCATCACATAATTGATTCGGACGCCGCGATTACCATCGTCGTCGTTATCGCTTTGCCATAAGTTGCCCAGCGAGTCGACGGTGACTTCGTAATTGTTACGAAAGTTGTGTCCGAGGACCTCGAACTCACTTCCATCCAGATTGCAACGAAATGGCATACCACCTAGGTAAGGTTTGCCATTATCAATCACCTTGTTTCCGGCCAGATCGACCACCACCTTGCCGTTGGCGTCGTGGACATGTTTGCCGGTATTACCGACGTTCCAGTAAAGTTTTCCGTCGGGTCCAAAGAGGAAGCTGTGGGCGGAGTGGTCGTGCTGAGGCTGGCCGGTGTTGGTGAAGAGAAGCTCTTTCTTGTCCGGCTTATCATCGCCATTTTCATCGGTAAAGACGAAGATATTCGGTGCAGCAGAAACAATGACCTTGTTTCCTAACACACAAATACCCATCGCCGAATCGATGTCGCGACCTTGATAGTAAACCTTTGATTTCTCGGCCACTCCGTCCCCATCTTCATCTTCCAGAATAAGGATCCGATCTCCTTCTTCGCGGCTGCCGTTGTTGCGGCGATAGTTCATCACATCGCACGCCCAGATGCGTCCGCGGTGATCGATATCAATATTCGTCAGGCTCTTTAAATCTGGCTCCGAGGCCGTCAATGTTGCTTCCAGACCGGGGTAGACATCAAGATTCGCAACCGCATTTTCAGGCCCACGTCCCGCGATCGCGGCATGTTCCGAAACGTTGCCTGGGCTTTCCGAGTAGACGGCAAACTGCACTGAAGTATGATTTCCGCCGTTTTGATTCGCCCCACCGCTGTCGAGACCACCCTTGGCGACCAGGGTTGTATAACCTTCGGGCAGATCGTATTCGATCAACGAATTGGCGTGCGTGCCGATTCCATTCTCGTAGCGTTTGCCGTCGACGATCAACGGCGTTCCGTCGACATTGCGATTCTTATTGACCTCGCGCCAGTCAGATGTCGCCCTCTTCCAGTTGAGCTCCGTTAGTTTCTTTTCACCGCTAGGACCGACCAGCTTCGGCTCGATCCAATCGGCCCAGTCGCAGCTATAGCCGTTCCCGCCGTCCGAGACGACGAGAAACAGCTTCTTGGCCCCTTTCAGGTCGACTTTGATGTCGACCTGATGACCGGGAGTCGCGGTCGTAACCACCGGACTCTGGTACAGAGGTTTTACGTTTTTGGACACCTTGGTGGTCGTCGGTTTCCGGGCTTCCTTCTTTTTCGGCTGCGGCTTGGGCTGTGGAATCAGGCCTTCCATGTCATCCTTGGAAAGAGACTGCGATTCGACCCCGTCTTCCGGGACCTCTTCATGGCTGATCCAAACGATGGCATTGAGCACCACTTTGCGGAAGTTGGGCTCGGCCCAATTCCGGTGATAGTGACCACCGGTGAAACCAAAACCGCGGCCACCATCTTCCCGTTCGGAGGCCCAGGCAACGTGCTGCGGTTGCCCCTTCATCGCTCGCACGTGCTGATTGCCGCTATGGGGGCCATCGGGTCGGCTCAGCGTGCTTTCTGGTGGAATAGCAGACAGGATCGGCGTGACGCCAACCATGTCGTCGCGAAACCGCATGTTGTAGTACCACTCGTCGTTGATCTCGAATGGCTTGACACCGTTAGCGACAGGATGGTCCGGCAGCTTCTTGAACGATGCCGTCCAGTGCGGATTGACGCTCCACCAAGTTTCAAAGTAGCCGCCAATCCAATCGACAAATTTGTCGCCTGATTCCCCCTTAGGGATTTCTACGCCGTAGTGAATACATGCCAGACCGACACCTTGGTCCATGAGCTTTTGAAACTCTTCCAAGTGAGCATTCAGCAAGTGACGTTCGCCACCGTCGCAGTAGACAACCACCGCGTCAGCGTTGTCGAATGCGGTCGGATCGTCGGGCCAACCTCCTTTGTAGATCGCTGCTTCGAACTGTGGCATGTTCTCGGTCAGCGCCAACATCAACAATCGGCAACCGGCGACGTGTTCGTGGTCGCCCCAGGCGTGGCTGGGTGTCCCGGGAACGAAGACCACCTTCTTCTTGCCGTCCTGCAAGGGAAGACGTTTGAGCATGATGTCTTTGAACTGAACCTTCATCGGAGGACCGGCATGCAGTTGGAGAGCTAAGATACCACTGGTGCGGGCATCTTTTTCTCCTTCGTCGATGACTTCGCTGAAGACTTCGCCGTTGATCTTATGGATCAGATGGTTTCCCTTAGCGATGATGTGATAATCGTTCCAATCTTCGCTTTTGATTTTGCTTTGAAGCTCAGCCGACGCGGCGAAACGTTCCTTTTTAGGATTCTTGTTACCGTCGTAGACCGTCGTCTTTTCGCCGCGTTGGGTGAGGATACCGCGGCCGCGTTCTTCGTAGTTAATACCGCTGTAAGTCGTGCCGCTATCAATATCAGCTTGATATCCTTTGGCGACATGGTTACCCAGATCAGTCGAACGGTACTGAATGCCGGAGTTGCCACCGACGATGCGATACTTCAGTTTCAGTTCGAAGTCATCGACATTGCCTTGATCCCAAATCAGAAAGGTGTTTCCCTTGGTGGGATTAGCAGGCGTCGTCGTGCCGGTAATCGCGCCGTCTTCAACGCTCCAAAACTTGTCGATGCCGCTCCAACCGTTGAGCGTCTTGCCATCAAAAATAGACTTGTAGCCGGCATCGTCCGCCGACGCGATATTCGCTGCGGCGGAAACCATAAAGCCGACCAAGAGCCATGCCAGATGCTTAATCATGAGAGTGAAGTCTCCTGCATTGATAAGGTGAACGGGATGCGTGTCGATAGCCGCGCGGCTTGTAAGAAGCTTACGAATGGGGGAAGCGTTCGCCAGGTTGGATGGAAGTTTGCCATCTAGGCAATGTCTTCCTGGGGGGCGAACGTGCGGCTGGACACGTGTTAGTTTAGCGGGGAAGAACCGAGAAATGCACTAGATCGTACTTATTTCTCCGTCCATTTCTTAGAAATGGACGGCAGTCGGTGTGGCTTAAGGGGCCATACGCTTCCCTACTTGGCAATAAAAAAGACTCGCCACCGAACCGATGGGCGAGTCTCTCAAGAACCTTGATTCAATTAAGCGGAATGCTTAGTTACCAAATGGATCGTCCATACCGGCTCCGCTATCGGAGCTACCGAATGGATCGGAGCTGGCACCGCCACCAAATGGATCATTGGAATCACCACCGGAGTTGCCTCCGCCGAACGGATCGCTCGAACCACTACCAAACGGGTCGGCATTACCGCCGCCGCCACTGGGTGGACCAAACGGATTCGCGTTTCCTCCGCCGCTACCACCGAACGGATCGGCTGCCGGAGTGCCGCCACCACCGGGCGCAGCAAATGGATCGGCGACTCCACCACCTGGAGCTGCGAAAGGATCGACGGCTGGCTTGTCATCCCCTTTCTTTCCTTCTTCCTTTTTGTCACCCTCGGGCGCACCTTCTTCGCTCGCAGGTGCCTTCACGTTGACATGCACCATCGGATAGGGGTGCGCGGCCGATCGCAGGACGACGAGTCGCCCTTTCTTCGTGCCAATGATAACGCGATCGGTTTGGACATTGGTGTAAAAGAAATCGTAGCCAGACAAGTCCAACGTCCCGACCTGAGCACCGGAGTTGATGTCCAGCACGACGAGGTTGTTCGTTTGATCAAGGGCGTAAACGTATTGATCGTTGGCAGCCAGAAACTTTTCGACACGCGGTACAAACCACTTCACGCCGCCATCTTCGATACTGAGTTTATAGAGCCCGCCTCGCTGCAGCGCGACAAAAACCGAATCGCCAATGGCAATTGCCGAGGTATCGATCGGCTGCCCGCACGAGAACCGCCACTGAATGCTACCATCGGTCGCATAGATGCAATAAACGTAGCCAGTCTCGGTCGTAAAGAATAAACGCAAAGGATTTTCAAAGCTTGGAGGTGCGAGGATCTGACCGCTGGATTCGATGCGATAGCGAATCAAAGGCCGATCGGCATAGCCAACGTAGAAGTAGTCGCGATCAGTAGCCCAGGCAACCGAAGTCTTAGATGCGATCATCGGTTTGTGGATTTTACCGAGGGACTTATAGCGAGGCGTCAGTCGCGGCCCCCCTTTGAAGTCATAGGCAACCACTGTGCCGTCGAGCAGCGGAACGTAGGTGAAGTCTTCCCCAACGACAGGACCGGCAATCGGAACGCCTTCCAGCTTTCGGTTCCAGACCAACTCGCCGTTGCTACGATAAAGGCAATTGAGAGCAAAGTCATTGATGGTGAAAACAAACTCATCGTTCGCGTCCGGCGTCGGCTGGGGATATCCGCGACGCCCATACAGCTTCGACCACTCCGTTCGACCGGTGCGCCCGTTGATCGCCATCAACATTCCGGCGTTGCTTTGAGCAAGGAAAGTAACTTCAGGAATTTCCAGACGACTGACAACTGGCTTTTCTTTGCTTTGGTCGAGACGAGCGACATACTGATCGGCCTTGGCCTTGGCGCCAGCTTCGCCCAGTGGTTCTCCGAGGATGCTCAATTCATTAGATGCAAACGTTGCCGACCGTCCAGCATGCTCCACTTCGAAGACAACCAAAGGGTTTTTCAGGCTGACAACCTGTCGAAAAGTTTCGATCTCGGAACGATGCGGGTCAATCGGCATTTGGCCGGTCCACATCTTCTCCAGACCCAATCGCTCCAACTCTAAAGGAGAGAAAGTTCGCGGACCCAACTGAGCTAGGGCCGGGCTCGCAACCAGCATTGCCAGGGCAAATAGAGTCAGCCGCGTAACGCATTTCTGAATGTGCATAATCGTATCTTGCTTCCTTCGGCCGGCCTGAATTTGGTCCGACTATCGGTGTGGAAACTATTGCCAGACAAGGTCCTTCGCCGTCTGAAACCGGCGGCGAGGATGGAATTTAGATTTTAGGTCGAATAGAACGCCAACAATGCGTCCTCTTCAATCATAACACTCGATTAGGAAATACCTTGCCGAGTTTTTTCATCTTAATTCAGATACCTCCGACCGTCACGTTTTCCCCCAGGATTTCGCTAAAACCTTGTTTTTCCACGTTTCTAGGGGTTCTGCATCGCCTAGACCCCATCGTCACTGGGCTCTACCATGAACTTTTGCGGGAGGACACTCCACTCTCGTGAGGGGAAAGCAACGGTCGTCATCAAAGAAACGGGCTGCCCCCTCGCATTAGGGTATCGTATTCAATCACAGTGGATGGTTCATGGGTGATCGAACTGAAGAGAATGTTTTGCTCGAGAAGCTACTCGGCTACCTTAATTTCTCTTCCGGAGACTTCGACGCACGCTTCGCCACGGCAATGGACCGCCTGTTTCGCCAAGTTGCTGAAATAGAGCCGGAAAACCCCACCTGGCAATGGTCGCTAGCAGGGAACTCTCTGAAAGAGGGCCTGGCTCGTCTGAAGACCTCGTCTACCGCTTTAACCCAGAGCACCCAGGCCGAGACGGCTCTCCACTATATTTTCGACGTGGTCCTGCCTGGCTACCTGAAATTCCACCACGATCTCCTGTTTCACCAGAGCGGCGAGAGCTTGTTCTCTCCGTACTTCGTCGTGCGTGTTGCACAGGTCGTTCTGGCGCAGTCGGCCGAGTGGGACAACGAGGCCCTCGTTCTCAAGAACTGCCTCGACCAATTAAATGACTATATCGGACACCGCCCGGTCCCGGCGCTCGAAACCCGCAAGACCGAGCCCTACACCCATGAATATTGCCGCCCTATTCCGATTTGGTTGAAAGGGGCGGGAGCATGCCAAAGTCGACATCAAGAGATTGTCGAAAAGACCTTGGAACTGCTCAATGGTACGGCTCCTGACATCTTACAAGATGCCGGCTTCGATCCTACGAAACTCGTCGAACTAGCGATCGATCCCCGAGCCTACGATTTCGAGCATCCGGTCAACAAACGCCCTAACTACCAATTTGGTCAGTGGGATCCCGACAGCATCGACCTGAGCGGATATTACAACCGCTTTGTCGTACAGCAAGTCACCCTGGAAGCACTGACTGATCGCGTTGACCGCAACCCACCTGAGAACTTGAGCCATGACGAGCTCGTTTACGAAGGGGCGGCCGTGCTGGCTGGCGTTATTCTCATGGGCGCCGGCATCTGCGGCAGCGGGCCCGGTGCTTATGATTCAGAAACGACGCTATCGAAGTTAGTTCCCGTAATCGCAAACTACCGCGATCGCTTTTACAACCAGCTTCTGGACAACTGTCCCGAGTCGATGACCCAGCGGCTCAACGAAGAATCTATCCAGCGACGGCAACCCTTCGGGGCCGCCCGCCAGCATTTGAATGCTTACCTCAGTAATCGTCGGGCCAAACAGCTTGCTCACGTTCGTCTGGCCCTTATTTTCTCGCGGATGGGTTATCCCGATGCGGCTGGCAAGCAAGTCGATATCGTCCCGACTGCCTCTGCGCGGATGCAGTGCCGGATCGAGTGCTTCATCACGCTCGCCCATCAGGCCATGCGTCGCGACGACTTGAATGAAACGATCGAGTACATTCACCGAATCGTCGATCGTCTACACCGGGCGATTGAATGCGGCGCGATTGTCGATCCGTGGAACATCCTGGGGTTCGATGGTCAGTTCAGCTTGTTCCCTGCGTATGAAAATAGCGTCCGCGATCATCGCGTCGACGATCTGGCCCGGATGATTGAACAGATCTTTGATCTCATGTCTCAGGCACTCAGCGAAGCGGCTGTTCGCGATGACGAAGCAGTTCGTTCAAAAACGGCATGGGCGTTTGAAGAGTTCAGCATGTGGTGGCATCAATTCGCCACGCACGAGCTTTCCAGTGTCGACAGTCCCAGCGGAGACGACGCGTTCGCGGCTGCCCGGCGGGTGGCTGATGCCCTGCGTTTGTGGCACAAAGCCGGGGCCGAAGCTGGCGATATTGCCTTCTGGTCGCCGCACGTCGAAATGTTTGATTCCCCCAAGGCTTACGGGCTAGTGATTCAAGCACTACTCGAGCGAAACGACTTCGTCACGACGATGGCCTTGTTGATGCACTGGCTCGAACATGCCGACGAGATTCCGTTGCATCATCTCGATACGTCCTACTTCAGCATCGCAACGCAATGGATTCTGGCACTGCAGAAACACCGTGAATCGCAGCCCAGCACGCCCGAGCATCAGGCCGAAACGTGGCAGATGATTCAACGTTTCATGGATTTCCAGGAAGCCAACGCCGGCATTTTCAGCCGGGTTCCGGGGTGGTTCTCCAAGCAAGCGAAGAAGGGCCAATTCGACGAAGAACTCGACGCCCTGTTTCAAGGAGAAGAGCCGAGCGAAGACGACGACATTTTTCAGGCAGCCTACGAAGACGTCACTTTCACGGATAGCACCGACGATGGAAACGAAGGGGCGATCTTCGAAGGGGGCACCAGTTCGACCGAATCGAGCGAAGACCTCCAGGCCGAATCACGCCGCGTCAACATGCACATCTCGTTTCTGAGTTGTGTCGCCCAACAGTGGCAGATGGCTGCGTTTCAGGCGATTCGCACCAACGGCGAGTCGGTCGTCGTCGAGAAATTGCTACAGTGGCGAGAGCAAGCGATCACCAACTATCGCGAACTGCTGGAACTTCTGCTGATCGTCAACCAACATCAGTTGAGCGATATTAGCGGCGATCACCAAGAGATGATCGAGTACGATCGTCAGCGGGCCGTGAAAGAGTTCATGCTCGAACGGATCATCATGACGACGGTAAGCACAGCCTCGGCAGCGCGCGTTCTCTCGTCGGTCGTAGCCGTGGTTGCCCCGCAGCATAAGCAATCGCTGGAGAATCTTGAGAAGGAAATCGGCGCCGAACAATCGCTGGCCGTCGATCTGCTGGCCTCGATCCTCGCAGGCGATAACGAGGCCGTTCAGCAGCACTTCCCGCCGATGCTCAACACCCTGAAAGACAAGCCACTACTGTATGTGCCGATCTCGAAACGAGGTGGGCCGCTTCGGATAGTCTCGACACGCGTCCGCCAATCGACCCTCCGAGAACTGCTGCATTGGTTGCCCCGTGTCGGGCAGTACGACTTTTCGCGTCAGTTGCTCGACACGGCGCGGAAGATGGAAAACGACAACCCAATCGGTCCCGGAGCGATTACCGAGTTCGATGCGTTGTTTGAAACAGGCTTCCTGGCGATCATCGATGCCGTCGTAGCTTCCTCAGAAAGCTGGGAAGTTGCCAAAGAGGGTTCGTCAGAACTCGACAGCGCGCTGGTCGAATGCCTGGAACATGTCACGCAGAACCTCCTGATTGTATGGCTTAATCATAGCCGCACACTGCGTTTGTCGGCAGTTGAGAAGTTTTCCGACCCTGGACAATGGAAGCTCGTTCAAGCTTTCATTCAGCGGTACGGTGCCGACCTGTTCACGCAACACTTTTTTAACCGTGGTAACATTCGCAGCATCTTGCATGGCGGCGTGGAAACCTGGATCGAAAAAGTTCGCCAGCAATGGCCTGAAGAAGACTGGCCCCTGTTCATTCAGGCCATGGGAACCAATATCAATCGAACCGAAGCGATTGCGTGCTTCAGTATGGTGTTAGAAGCAGTCCTGGAGAATTTCGCCGAGTATCGCGATTACAACAGCACGACTACGCAGAGCGACCGCGGCGAGTACCTGTACATGTTCCTCGACTTCCTACGTTTGCGGACCGCCTACGATCGGGTCTCTTGGAATCTAAAACCGATTGTCATGACGCACGAAGTTTTGGTTCGGACCGGGCACGCGGAAGCAGCCCAGATGTGGCGCAAAGCGTTAGCGGATCGCATTGAAGACGAAGCAGACAAGTATGTGCAGAAGCTTGGCACACTACAGCGCGAGTACGCCATGCAAATGCCAACAGTGGCCGATCGTATCAAGGAACGTTTTGTGCGACCGTTGGCAGTCGACCGGATCTGCTCGCTAGTCGAACAAGCGATGACCAACATGGGCAGCGAAGACGCCGACACGGCTTTCAAGCTTCTTGTCGACGAGGCAGAAGCGTTGGTCGAAGAGCCCAGTGGCGTGGGGCTCGATATCCCGGCTTGGCTCAAGGCCTTAGATGAAGAAGTGACCAAGGTCGAACTCGAAGCTAGCTTCTCAACCGAAAACGAAGCCTGGCAACCTGGCGAAGCGATTCCGCTCAGGAAACTCTCTCTGGAAGAAGTTCACGATCAAATCGACAGCTGGACCACCCATTTCCCTTCCGGTGGAGACGACGAAGAGGAATAATGGGTTAGTCCCTCAGATCTTCTCCCCTCGCCTCCTTGGTGAGAGGGATAGGATGAGGGACTGAAGCAGGTCCAAAGATCACCCCCTTATTCCCACAGACAGTGGAGAGGGGACCAGATGTCGTGAAACAACAGGTACGAATCAATGAACTTTCGAGTTGAAATTCCCATCTACCGGGGGCCGCTCGATCTTTTGTTGTACCTGGTCCGCAAGCACGAACTTGACATCGTCGACATTCCCATTGCTCAGGTAACCAAACAATATCTGGCCTATCTGGATATCCTCAAGGCCATGGATGTCAACAGCGTGGCCGACTTCCTAGAGATGGCCAGCACGCTGATTGAGATCAAATCGAAGCTTGTCCTGCCCCAAGCCGAAGACACAGACGAAGAGGCAATTGACGATCCGCGCGAACAACTCGTCGAACGTCTTTTAGAATACAAGCGATTCAAAGACGCCTCGAGCTTGCTGGAAGATCAAGGTCGCAACTGGCAGCGGCGTTTTACCCGCATTGCCGACGACCTGCCACCGCGCAAGGTCGATATGGCCGACCAACCGATCAATGAAGTCGAGCTATGGGACTTGGTAAGCGCGCTCAATCGCCTGCTGAAAGACAATAAGGCCCAACAGCCGACCAATATCGTTTACGACGACACGCCGATCCGCGTACACATGAAAGTCGTTCACGAGCGGATCGTTCAAGAGGGAAAGGTCCGCTTTCACACTCTTTTTCCGCCAGATGCGGCCAAGACCCGAATCATTGGCATCTTCCTCGCCCTGCTGGAACTGATCCGCCACTATAATACGCTGGCACATCAGGACGAGGGCGACAACGAGATCTGGCTCACCGCCGGCGAAGGATTCTCGGCGAACGTCCAGTTTGAAGATGTCGATGAATACAAATCAGGAATAACATCTGCGGAGTGAACCTAACTTCACAGAAGGCCGTCCTTCCCTTCCTCGACCCACGGCACCTCGATTAGGTGTGAACCGCTTTCATGGCGATTTGATACCGAATTAACACTGGCCTGCCCGATCGAGGGTGATGACGAAACACGACGAGATACACAACTCAAACTTTCACGATCATGCTCGACAACGCACCACTGCGAAAAATTGAATTTAACGGACTGACGATCGAGGGCTATTCCCGCGCGGCCGTTCAAACCTATTGGCGCATTCCCGAGATGAAGCTCGGCTTCGATCTTGGTCTACAGCCGTGGGACTTCATGGGCACGGCAACGTGGTTTGTTTCCCATGCCCACCTAGATCATATCGCTGCGCTGCCGGTGTATGTCTCGCGTCGCCGGTTGATGAAAATGCCTCCTCCGGTGATCTATATGCCGGAAGTTGCCGTCGGCCCGGCGCTACAGGTACTCAAAGCTTTTAGCCGATTGGATCGCGGAAAGATGCCGTGCACCATTCATCCTGTTCAGCCAGGAGACGAAATCGAACTCTCGCGTGAGTTGGTCGTCAATACCTACGAGACCAAGCACACCGTCCCTTCGGTTGGCTATATCGTTTCTCAGCGACGCCGAAAATTAAAAGCGGAGTATCAAAAGCTTCAAGGAGAGCAAATCCGTGACCTGCGAATTAGTGGCACCGAAGTCACCGAAGAGCATCGTCATCCGCTCTTGGCTTACCTGGGAGACAGCCGAGCCGAGGCAATGGATGACAATCCGCAGTTCTATGAAGCGGACATTCTAATTATGGAAATGACGTTCGTCTCGCCCGAGCATCGTAAGGAAAAGATCCACAAAATGGGTCACATTCACTTAGATGACGTGGTGGCCCGCCAGACTCGTTTCCAGAATCAAAAGATCATCGCCTCGCATTTTAGTACGCGGTACAACAATCGTCAGATCCAAGAGCATGTCAAAGCCAAGCTGCCGGACATGCTCGACGGTCGACTGCATTTATGGTTGTGAGCGTTCACTTCTCATGAGCGACCCCCACGCTATGAACGAGTCGCCGCGTAGTGCTTACATCCATGTCCCCTTTTGTACGCACCGCTGCGGCTACTGCAACTTCACGGTCATCGCAGGCCGCGACGACCTAACCGCTGCTTACCTGGAAGCGATCGAAAAGGAACTTCAACAGCTCGATCAGCCGCACGAGGTCGACACGCTTTTTCTAGGAGGTGGAACTCCGACCCACCTTTCGCCACCAGAACTCGAGCGGCTGCTTTCCTTGGCAACGACATGGTTTCCCTTAGCCGAAGGTGCCGAGCTAAGCGTGGAAGCCAATCCGATCGATATCACACCAGAGAAAGTCGCCGTCCTTCAATCCGCTGGCGTCACTCGTGTTAGCCTGGGAGTTCAATCGTTTCAACGTGACAAATTGAAACTGCTTGAGCGGGATCACGACCGCGCCCAAATAGAAGCCGCCGCTAAGCTCCTGTTACCTCGAATTCCCAATCTCAGTTTCGACCTGATCTTTGCTGCCCCGGGGGAAACACTGGCCCAATGGGAAGACGACCTTCAGTCGGCCATTCAGCTGGGGATTGCCCACATTTCTACCTATGGCCTGACGTTTGAAAAAGGGACGACGTTCTGGAATCGTCTTCATCACGATCAGCTTCACGAAGTCGACGAGGAGCTTCAGCGCGAGATGTACTTGGCCGGTATCGACCGTCTCACGGGGGCCGGCTTTGAGCACTATGAGGTCTCGAACTTTGCCCGACCTGAACACGAAAGCCGCCACAACATGCAGTACTGGCTGGGCAAGCGTTACTTCGCCGCAGGGCCAGGGGCTTCACGACATGTGGGTATGATTCGCGAGACTAACCACCGAAGTACCACCGCCTACATCCGCAGGATGCATCAAGGCAGTTCGCCAGTGGCAGAACACGAAGAACTGACATCGCAAATGAAAGCCAGAGAACAACTAGTCTTTGGTCTTCGAATGCTCGCAGGTATCCACATTCCCACCTTTAAGGAGGATACTGGAATGACTCCCTGGGAGTTATGTGGGACAGAAATTGACCAGTTCCTGGCTATAGAACTACTAGACTATAGTTATGAGCGCTTACGATTAACGCGTGAAGGACTACTACTGGCCGATACCATCTGCGTCGAGCTCATCTGAGCAGACACCCCTTAAGGCACGCCCAAGCACCACTCGGCAGGGTGCGGCGATGCCCATCCCGGCATACACAATCCACATGCCTACTTCGCATTAAAGTTTAAATATCTCTATTCGATCATGATTTGTACTTTGTAACGAAGTACTACTTAGGTAGAGTGAATAGAAGTGAAGGGAAAAGATTTTCACACTTCACGCAAAACTATTTCTGCCCACCATGGTTCAACCAGAATAGCTCTCGACGAAAGAAACGTTCGACTGCTCTTCATCTAACGGAACAAATTGTCGAGGCGTCGATTGCATCGCATTGGGGATGTTCCCTGGCGATGCCACACCCCCAATCTTTGGCCAGTTATCCTGGGAGTGACGCCATGATTCAAATTAAGCATCGCATTACAGGCGAAGTCCTGTACGAGATTGAAGCAGACGCGTTGGCAGGTGCCAAACTCGTCGGCAAAAACCTAGCCGGGGCCGACCTTTCCTCGCTGATACTTCGTAATTGTGTTTTTGATAGTGACAATTTAGACGAAGTCTCTTTCGAGAATTCTGATCTTGAAGGAGCCAGTTTTATGGGTGCCAGCGTGAAGCATGCCTGCTTCGATGGTGCCAATATGGTTGGCGTCACCATGACCGACTCGATACTCAACGAGTCTTCGCTCAAAGATACCAACCTTACCAAGGCTAACCTGCGTTACGCCAAGTTTCACAACTGCAATCTTTCCGGTGCTCGATTGGTTGAAGCCGACATCAGCATGTGTGATCTGCGTTGTGATTTGCGCAAGGCGAATCTTACTCGAGCGGATTTGCGTGGGGCGAATCTAACCGGGGCTGACCTTACCGGGGCAAAAGTCGATGAAGCCGACTTTACCGACGCCTCGATGATCGACGCTCACCTCGATGGCTGCTACGTCGAGAGGGCCATCAACGCATGTGCTAAGCACAAACCCTTTAAAACTAAGCCACATGTGGTCAAACGGCCTTGGTGGATGGTGTGGGCGACCTAGTCGTAGCCTGCCAGAAATATCGACCGGCAACTAAGCGAGAACTTGTTCGATCACGCGACCGTGCACGTCAGTCAAACGGAAGTCACGGCCTTGGAATCGATACGTGAATCTCTTGTGGTCGATCCCCAGCAAATGTAAGAGCGTTGCGTTCAAGTCGTGCACATGAACGGGATCCTTCGTGATGTTGTAGCCTAGCTCGTCGGTCGATCCGAACTCGAAACCAGGCTTCACCCCTGCTCCGGCCAGCCACATCGTAAAGCAACGGCTGTGATGATCACGGCCGTAGTCGTTGGTATCGATCGATCCCTGGGCATAGGCGGTTCGGCCAAATTCACCTCCCCAAATAACCAGGGTGTCTTCCAATAATCCCAGACGAGCCAAATCGTTGACCAGCGCCGCCGATGCCTGATCCGTATCACGACATTGCCGAGGAAGTTCGGCATTGATGCTGCGATGCTGATCCCAACCGCGATGAAACAGTTGAACGAATCGAACGCCTCGCTCGGCCATACGGCGTGCCAACAGGCAGTTGGCAGCGTAAGTCCCCGGCTGCCTGGCGTCCTCCCCGTAAGTCGCAATAACAGATTCTGGCTCATCTGAAAAATCGGTCAGGGTCGGAATCGACATCTGCATCCGATAAGCCATTTCGTACTGAGCAACGCGACTCTCGATTTCCGGATCTCCCACTTCGGCAGCCTGCCGCTCGTTCAACGCGGCCAGAGTCCGCAGAACCCGACGTCGATCATCCTTTGAAATGCCAGCCGGGTTATTCAAATACAGGACAGGCTCGCCGCTACTGCGAAAACGAACACCTTGGTAGCGTGAAGGGAGAAAACCGCTCGACCACAATCGATCGAAGATCGGCTGATTGTTCAACGTGGCACTACCCTGGGAAACAAGCACGACAAAAGCCGGCAGTTCTTCGTTCTCGCTTCCCAAACCATAGCTCAGCCAACTCCCCAAGCTCGGTCTGCCTGGTAGTGAATGCCCGCTGGCCAGAAGAGTCAAACCGGGATCGTGATTGATCGCATCGGTATGCATCGAACGAATTCGACACAAATGGTCGGCGATCTTGGCCTGATGCGGAACCAGTTCGCTAAACCACATTTGGCTCTTACCATGCCGGGAAAACGCGAACTTGCTGGGCGTCAGCGGCAAAGAATCTTGCTCGGCAGTCATGGTTGTCAGCCGCTGCCCCATACGAATCGACTCGGGCAACTGCTCTCCGGCGAGTCGCTCGAGTGCCGGCTTGTAATCGAAAAGATCGTGCTGAGAGGGCGCTCCTGATTGGCAGAGATAAATTACTCGCTTCACCTTGGGGGGAAAATGTGGCAGAGCAGGTTCTTCTGCCTGAGCATGCGCTGTCGTCAACGCGTGCATCGCTAGTGCGCCGAGCGATACGCCGGCGGTTCCCAGGAACGAGCGTCTTGTTTGACGATCTGCGATTTGTCGAAAGTCATCAAGCATTTAAGGAGTCATCACCGCTTCATCTAGATTGAGAATTGTATGGCAAAGCACCGTCATCGCCGCCAACTCGGGAGTCGAGTCGACAACCGTTTCCCCTTCACTTAGCCACTCGTTTGCGGCTTGGCGATCGTCGGCAAACCTGCGTAGTTCTTGCCGATACAACGCTGCGAGCATTTCCAACTCATCCGTGTCGATAGGCCTCGAGAGGATCCTCAAGAATGCCTCAGCAATGGCTCGCTCGATTTGGTTTCCATGCTTCTTACCAACGTCGCAGGCCAATACTTTGGCGGCTTCCACGAATGTCACATCATTCAACAATACCAATGCTTGCATCGGTGTATTGGTACGGCTCCGCTGAGCCACACAGATCTCTCGATTCGGAGCATCAAAGGCCGTCATGTTGGGCGGTGGACTCGATCGCTTCCAATAGGTGTAGAGACTTCGACGATAAAGTCGATCTCCCTGATCCTGTACGAATCGCTGCGCCGTAAATTCGCTCCCCTTGGAAAGTTCTTCCCACAGGCCTTCTGGTTGATATGGCTTGACGCTCACGCCGCCGATCTGTCGCACCAAGAGACCACCGGCCGCGAGCGCTTGATCTCGGATCGCTTCCCCAGTTAACCGCAAACGCGGGCCCCTGGCCAGAAGCCGATTTTGCGGGTCGGTTTCATAGCGTGTCCTGCCAACGGAACTCGATTGCCGATACGTGCTGCTGGAAACAATCAAGCGATGCAAATGCTTGATATCCCATCCACTGTCGATCAGTTCGCTGGCGAGGTAATCGAGCAGACCAGGATGGGTCGGCAACTCGCCTCGCGTCCCGAAGTCATTGATCGTCTTGACCAGCCCCGTGCCAAAGTAATGTTGCCACGTACGATTCACAACGACCCGGGCCGTCAACGGATTGCCTGGGGCGACCAGCCATTGCGCTAACTGCAAACGATCGCCACTGCCATCAGGCATGCCTTCAAACAACTGCTCCGGCAAGCCCGGCTGCACGACGTCGCCATGCTGATCCCACTGCCCACCAACGCGCATGTGCGTGACGCGAGGCTCTTCTCGCTCGCGCATTACCATGGTCTCAGGAAACTCACGCTGTAGCAGTTCGATCTTCCGCCGTAGATCTTCCATCGCGGCTTCTAGACGCACGAAATCTTCGTTCGTTTCACGCAAGTAAAACTTCTTGAGTCGCAGCGATTGCTCTTCGGTGCGCTGTTCGGACGATTTGGAAAGCAACGCCGCGATCGGATCATCTTCTGCCAGAATCCTTGTCTCCGCGTCCGACCAGATCCGTGAATCAATCCGGATGTCATCCAGCAAGCCACGAACGACTAAGGTCCACTCGCCTAACGTATTCTCACCCTCGTTCTCCTCATCCAAGGGAGCAGGCGTCGTAGACTGCCACTTCAGACGTTTGCCGTTTACCCAGACGCGTGCATTTTCCGGCGAAGTCGGCTCGAGGGCAAACGCCAGATGCTGCCAAACGTTCGTTTCCCACTGGTCGCAGGCTGCTTCCCACGCGATGTTTGTGCCATCCACCTTTTTCAGGATAAGCGTAAACTTATCCTCCGCTTGGACTAATTCCAGATTGTTGCGATTGTCGTCATTCAAAGCGTAGAGAACCTGAGGGCGTGTGACCGTCGGATAAAGCCACGCGGCCACCGAGATGGGCCCCTTGGCATTGCGAAGCAAATTTATTCGAGCGTTTCCGCCGGCCAGTAAGGCCTGACCGTGCTTGCCGGTCGCAAAAGAATCGAAACCAATGGGCGCAATGCCGTCTGGCAAAGGAGATGTCGTGTCGAAGTCAAGCTTCGCGATCAGCTTCTCTTCCGAAACGACTTCGGCCCGGCCTTCCTCCTTGGCTTTCGTTTCCCAGCGAGCCATTAACGGATCGTCGGCAGTCAGATAATCGGCATACGACTGGCGGAGTTCCCCTAGCATTGCTTCCAGCTTGGTAAATTGCCGCTGCTGCTTTCGCGTGGGGCTTTTGATGACCGGCCCCGCGTTTCCGTATTGCCCGTCGAGGCCTTTCTCGTCGATGTTATCGAAGAAGGCCGCCAGTTGGTAGAAGTCTCGCTGCGAGATCGGATCGTACTTATGATCGTGGCACTGGGCACATCCGAGCGTCATCCCCAGCCAAACGGTGCCGGTCGTGTTCACGCGATCGACGACATATGCATGACGATACTCTTCGGCGAACGCTCCGTTTTCGTCGTTCACCGGCAAGTTTCGATGAAACCCGGTGGCGGTCAATTGATCGACGGTCGGGTTGGGCAGCAGATCACCGGCAAGCTGCTCAATCGTGAATTGATCAAACGGCATGTTTTCGTTCAGCGACTCAATGACCCATTCGCGATAACGCCACATGTCGCGATGGCTATCGACGTTGTAGCCGTGCGTGTCGGCGTATCGCGCCAAGTCAAGCCAGTGGCGAGCAAAATTCTCGCCATAGGCCGGCGAGGCCAACAGACGATCGATGACCTTCTGCTCGGCCTGAGGTGACGTGTCGGAAACGAACGTCTCAATTTCTGCTGGCGTGGGTGGCAAACCGGTCAGGTCGAAGGTAACCCGTCGCAGCCAGGCATACCTGGAAGCTGGCTGCGATGGCCCTGCGGCGTTGGCTTCCATCTTGGCTAGTGTAAAAAAGTCGATGGCATGAGAGGGCCAGTCGCGATCCTTGACCACAGGAACATCAGGACGCGCAATCGGCTGCAAACTCCACAGCTCTTGCCACTGGGCTCCAGCTTCGATCCAACGCTTCAGGGTCGCAATCTCTTCCAGGCTCGGCTGGTGTTGCTCGTTAGGGGGCGGCATGCGGACATCTGGGTCACTGGCCACTAAGCGACGATAGAGTTCACTAGCGTCAGAATGGCCAGGTGCGATTTGATCTAAGGCGCTTTCGCGTTGATCGAGCCGCAAATCGGCCTTCCGCGTAGCCGCGTCGGGACCATGGCAAGCGTAACAATGCTGTGCCAGGATCGGCTGCACGTCTCGAGCAAAGTCAACCGCAGGCTTCTCTGCGCGCAAGGCGAGCGAGGTCCCCAGCGCGCACGCCGAGAATACAAGCGATCGAAATAGTCGAACACGAAAAGAATGCACATGCACCCCATCGAATCAGGAAAGAAAGACGTCTTTCTTCCATCATATACACAGGGAGCGAATTTCGTCCAAGTGCGAGTCAAGGAACACCCCGCCGGAGGGCACCGCAGAGGGATCATAACGGTTAGACCGGTTGAGCCTAACCGAGACTGGTGACCCGCCCATTGGAGTCGCTGAAGTTGTCGGCATTGATGCCCATTGCTTCGAGCATGGTCACGTACAAGTTGCAAAGCGGAGTCTTGTCCGCCACGCGGACATGCCGGCCCGGCTTGAACGCGCCCCCACCTCGGCCTGCCAGTAAGATCGGCAGGTCGTCGTGATTGTGGCGATTTCCATCCGATATACCACTGCCATACAGCAGCATGCAGTTGTCCAGCAGTGTGCCGTTGCCTTCGGGGACCTCGCGCATCTTGGACAGCAAATAGTCGAACTGCTTGGTATGAAAGCTGTTAATCTTGGCGATTTTCTTTTGTTTCGCATCGTCGTTCTGATGATGTGAAAGATCGTGATGACCGTCGCTCACGCCTACTTGGGGGTAAGGACGATTGCTACTGGCATTGCTCATCATGAAGGTCGCGATTCGCGTCGAATCGGTCTGAAACGCCAACACGATCATGTCCAGCATTAAACGGCAGTGCTCTTCAAACTCAGCCGGAACTCCACTGGGTCGAGCGTAGTCCGGCATCTCGACTTCCTTCCCCTCTAGCTTGATGCTATGAGAAACGCGGCGTTCAACATCGCGCACTGCGTGCAGATATTCGTCCATCTTGCGGCGATCGACGTCCCCCAAACGATGCTGAAGCCGCTTGGCATCATTCATGACAAAATCGAGGACACTTTTTTTCCGACGATTGCGGATCGCCTGTCCTGCGGCTTGTTCCTGAAAATCGCCATTGCCGAACAGCCGATCGAACAGAGCCTGAGGGTTTACCTCCTTGGTGACAAAGTTCGTATCACTTCGCCAGCTGAGATTCGACGAATAGACACAACTATATCCGGTATCGCAGCTGCCAGATTGGGCACTCGGCTCGAGCCCCAACTCGAGCGACGGAAACTTGGTTAAATGCGAAAGTCGAGCGGCGGCAAACTGATCGACCGAGACCCCGTTACGGATATCGGCACCATGGGTCTTATGTGGGTGGGCACCGGTCAAAAAGGAAGCCACACTCCGTGCATGGTCGCCGCCACCATCGCCCAAGGCCCAGCCGTTGTGCAGCTCGAACCCGGAGATCGGCATAATCTCGCTGCGGTGTTTGGCCAAGTGTGAAAGCGTCGGAGTCAGTTCCTTCAGTTCCCCTTCGTACTGCGGCCGCCAGTGGGGCATATGCATGCCGTTGGGAACGTAGAAGAAGCCCATCCGGACCGGCGGCTTGATGTCGGAGGAATCTGCTTTGGCGGCACGAGCCTCGGGGCACATGCTTTCCAACCATGGCATCGCCACCGCCGTACCAAGGCCACGCAAAATCATTCGCCGACTGAGCTTTGTGCTAGACATCCAACAAGTCTCCCTTAGCCGCCACGCTTCTGAAACGGTTCGCTATGAACGATTGCTTGAATCATTGAAGAGAAGCGGTAACCGCTCTTCTCCATTTCGAACTTCACGGCCTGGATCGCACATTCGTCGTAATATTCCACGCCTCTTCCCAATGCATACGTCGTCGCTTTGGAGATCAGGTTGTGAACGAACTCGTCCCGCTTCTCTTCCAACAGCAACTTCTTCAGGCCGGCGGCCCCGTCGAATTTGCGTCCGCCAGGCATCTCGCCGGTCGCGTCGATAGCGAAACCGGCGTCCTTGGTCCGCCACTGGCCTATCGCGTCGTAGTTTTCCAGAGCGAACCCAATCGGATCCATCCGGGCATGGCACGAAGCACATGCCGCATTATCGCGATGCTGCTTCATCTGTTCACGCAGGCTACCGGTCAGCTTCTTTTGCGATTCCAGCGTTGGCACATCGGCCGGCGCTTCTGGCGGCGGCGTGCCGAGAACGTTGTCGAGAATCCACTTGCCACGTTTCACCGGGCTCGTGCGCGTTGGGTTTGAGGTAACTGTCAGCACGCTGGCCTGGGTGAGAATTCCACCTCGGCGACCATCGTTCAGTTCGACACGCCGGAAGTGATTCCCTTTGACGCCATCGATTTGGTAATGCTCGGCGAGACGTTGATTCAGGAACGTATAGTCGGCCCCCAAAAGGTCGAGCACGCTACGATCTTCGTCGATGATCGACTGGAAGAACATTTCGGTTTCGGTTTGCATGTCAGCGGAAAGCTTGTGATCGAAGTTGCCAAAGCGATGTCGATCAGGCTGAACGTTTTCCAGCTTTCGCATTTCGAGCCACTGCCCGGCGAAGTTCTCGGTCAGTTGCTTTGCTTTTGGATCGGCCAACATCCGAACCACTTGCACGTCTAGGTTCTGCCTGAGCGTCCCCTTCCAGGCCAGTTGAAGCAGTTCTTCATCAGGCATGGTACTCCACAGGAAGTAACTCAAACGGGTCGCCAACGAATAGCTGCCCATTGGCAACGGACCTTCGCTTCCCTCAGTCGATTCCTCGACCTTGAAGAGGAAGTTAGGAGAACACAAAATGCCAACCACAACTTCGCGAATGGCTGCTTCGTAGTTCAAACCGTCCTCTTTCGCCATTTCGTAGAGGATCATCAGTCGCTCCATTTCTCCTTTGGTCACGGGTCGTCGAAACGCTCGTGATGCGAACCGAGCAATGACCTGCTGAGCGGCCTGCTTCTCATCTAAACCCTGCTGGCCAGGCTTCAAAAAGATGATCTGCCGGTGGGACGCAGGATACCGATCCTCAAGATTGGTATCTGGACCGCGCAGTTCGATCCGATTAATGAACAGATTGCGGTCGCGACGACTGGGGTCGGGATTGTCGGGATCGTAGTGATCATTGAGAAACGCAACCTCCAAGGGAAGCTTACCACGAGGTACGCGCATTTTGATTTCCATCGGGTGCTCGCTAGGGGCCTCGTTATCGACGGCGAACGTTCGATTCTCTTTGTGACCTACACGAACTCCCATCTTCGCTGGCTCGTCCCCGGACTGACTGGCATGCGCAAAGATGGCCACGGTGTAGACGCCTGGCTCGACTTCCAGTTCGTAGCTACCGGTGTTGTTCGACGGAAACGATAGCTGCCGCCCCGATACATTGCCGTGCTTCAACTTGAAACCAGCCAATGGTAATTCACTTTTGGGAATCAGCTGACTCTTGTCGGTTACGATCGCTCGCGACGCGATCTCGTCAGCCGCTTCGTAGAACTTTTCAAACAGAAGCGGGGAAGTCGACAGGACATCGCCAATGTTATCGAAGCCGTATCCAACGTCATCTGCCGGAAACGACTCGGTGGCCTTGTAGTCGATGCCCACCAGATCGCGAATTGTATTTTGGTATTCAACGCGATTTAAGCGGCGGATCGTTTCGCGGCCTGGGTTGACCGGGCCATCGCAGTCGACCGTCGATAGCGCGTCCTGAACCCACGTCAACACGCCTTGTAGTTCTTCACCACCAGGCTGGTCGTAGTCTTTTGGCGGCATGCTTCCGGTAACCAACATGTCCAACACGGACGACCATTTCTTGCGACCGGTGGTGGTGACCTCTTCCCAGGAGCGGAATTTTTCCAAATCGAACCCTGCCTCGGGTGCATCGCCAGAGTGGCAATCGATGCAGTAACTCTTCATAAACGGCACGACCGTGGCGTTAAAAGACTCAGCCATCTCCGCGCGTTTTGCTCCCAACGCATGCGACGCCGTCAGCGAGCACAGCAGATACAAGACGAACGGGAAAGGCCCGTACTTACGGAGCCCGCCTGATAGCCGTGACATTAAAGAAAGCTCCTACTGGGGAAGATGACGGGGCATTAAGGCGGGAATAAGGGGCAAGTGAAGCACGATTATAAGAATCGTGTGTAGATACGTCTATGGAAAATCGTACCCATCAGCAGCACATTAGGAATACGGATTTCCACACGAAATGAATTGAATCAGATAAGATAGAAAGACACCCCGCCACAGATGCACCTTCCACCAGCAAGGCGGGCAATGCAGATAAAATGCATAGCCATTTCTGACAATCGTTCGTCCTTGCAGATGAGGACGATTTCGAACAAAAAAAGCCGCGATCAATGCATTGGATCGCGGCTTTTTGTGGGGTAACGGCAGGTTGATTTAGTCGTTGAAACGGCTAAGGGCGAGCGTGATGTTCTGGCCGCCAAATCCGAAGCTGTTGTTCAACGCAATGTCGACCTTGGCCTGACGAGCTTCGTTGGGCACATAGTCGAGATCGCAGTTATCGTCTGGGTTCTCGTAATTGATCGTCGGCGGCAGCACGTTGTCGCGGATGGCCAACATACAGACAATCGCTTCGGTCACACCTGCGGCGGCAATAAGATGCCCCATCATACTCTTGGTGCTGGATACCGGAATCTTTTTGGCCCACTGCTCACCAAATGCTTCCTTGCAGCACAGCGACTCGACCTTGTCGTTCACGGTGGTGCTTGTGCCGTGAGCGTTCACATAGTTGACCTGCTCGGGGCCAATACCGGCGTCTTGCATTGCCATCTTCATACAGGCAATTCCGCCGCGACCTTCCGGATGGGTGTCGGTAATTCGGAACGCGTCTGCCGTGGTGCCATAGCCGATGATCTCGCCGAAGATGGTCGCACCACGCGCTTTGGCATGCTCGAGTTCTTCGAGCACGACCATCGATGCTCCTTCGCCCAGTACGAATCCGTCGCGTTCGCGATCGAAGGGACGCGAAGCCTTGGTAGGTTCATCGTTACGAGTTGAAAGGGCAGTCAGCAAATTGAAGCCCGTAACACCGAAAGGATGAATCATCGAGTGTGCCCCGCCGGAGAGCATCACGTCGCACGTACCACGTTTGATCAGTTCTCGGGCTTCGCCAATGGCCTGACTCGAAGCAGCACAGGCCGTCAAACAATTCAGGTTGGGCCCTTGAGCGTTGAATAGCGATGCCAGGTGACCACAGGGCATGCTGGGGTCTTGTTCCATCTCGCGTTGGGAATCGAGCGTGGCGAGCCCCTTCTTGATGAATGCCGACTTGTCCCAGTCACCGTTGCCACTACTGATTGCCGCGACAACCATGTTGGTGAACGTATGGAAATCCTGGTCCCCTTCACCGCACCCCAGATACACGCCGAAGCGGGTCGGATCCTTGATGCTATCCAGCACGCCGGAAGACTCGACTGCTTGCTTAGCAGCACCCACGGCAAATCGCGTATGGCGACCGGTTTTTTCCCAGTCCGCGATCTTCTCGCCACACTTGGTCACGTCCCAATTTTTGACCTCCGCTGAGATCTTGGTGGGGAAATTCGAAGCGTCAAAGATGCTCGTGTAGCCAACGCCGGAAGCGCCCTCTTTCAGGCCTTTCCAGACCGTTTCCACATCGTGTCCCATGGGATTAACCATGCCGACACCGGTGACAACGACTCGCCTAGTCATAGAAGATTCTCTCCGCGCCGAAGGCATTTGGGGTGTCCAGAACTTTTCCGCCTGGACCACACACGTATTGTAGTTCGCTATATCGGCTAGGTCGCGTCCCAGCTTGCGATGGTTTCGTCAAGCCGCTGGCGATTGCACCAGAATTGGGTCTTTTGCTGCTACGAAAGCTTTGGGGGTTTGGCTTGCTCGAGCTCTGCATCCACCATGTATTGGGGTGGTTGAAGCGGGGAACCATCCTTGGCCTGGCCGACTTCATATAAGCCAAGCAAGCGTAGCATTGATAGCAGATCGGCCGGGAAGAACAGCTCGCGCTGCTTGTCTTTGTCGTTGAGGTGGGCGAAAAACAATTCGACCTCAGCATGCAACTGATCGCCGATGTGACTTGTCGCCGAGACATACGCTCCGTTCTCGCGGATGTCGTTCATCGTGGCTGAGTATGTAAGCTTGTCACCAGGATGGGCTGTCCCATGAAAGGTGGCCTTGGCCACTTTGGCGAGGACAACCCGTTCGCGGAACGCGTAAACTTCGCCGGCGAGTAGTCCGCCGGTCTGAGCGATTCCTTCGATCACCAACGAATGGGGCATCACCGGCAAGTAACCAAAGTGATCGTGGAGATGGTCTTCAGCCAACGAGACACACTTCACCGCCTTGGCCGACGTACCACTTTTGAACTCAATGAACTTGTCGATCCAAAACCAACGCATCCCGACAGTCCCTTCGACTTCTCGCTGATCCCCTCAACCGATTCGGATAAGGGGTTGGGATGAGGGGGCAATGACAAAATTGCTCCGCAACTCAATCCCGGTTATTACCAATGAACTCGGCTTGGATTTATCGTTCAATTCACATCAAGGAAATGAACGATTGCTTGTCATTTCTTACCGCTTCCCTCTCCCGTTTGGGGGAGAGGGAGTCAGGCAGGAAATCAATTAAGCCAGCTTCGACTTCACGTAGCTGCACATATCGTTAACCGTCAGCAGGTTGCCGAAATCCGAAACGACTGGATTCGCTTCGAACTTACTAAGATCGGCGAATGCCATCCGCTTCTTAAGTTCGGCCAGACCTTCGTCGGTGACCTTGCCGCCTTGGACATACTGAGCGTTGGTCAGAATGTCCTCTGGGAACAATTCGTCACGCGGAATGGTGATACCAAACGCTTTTTCCAAACGGAACACGATATCCAGGAAGTCAATCGACTCGGCACCCAGATCGCCGACCATGGTGGCCTCCGGTACCACTTCTTCCTCGTCGACGCCCAATGCGTCTACCAAGGCTTCACGGACCTTTTCAAAAATTTCGTCATCCGAGGGTGCCATAATTTCTTGCTCTCCGACTTGGGAAAAGACTGGCTATTGATTGCTTGAAAATTGCCCTACACGGGGATATTTGGCCGCACGAGCGACCCAGTGGCCTGCCTA
Source organism: Bremerella alba (assembly GCF_013618625.1). Lineage (NCBI taxonomy): Bacteria > Pseudomonadati > Planctomycetota > Planctomycetia > Pirellulales > Pirellulaceae > Bremerella > Bremerella alba. The sequence goes on from NZ_JABRWO010000001.1 coordinate 577,126, forward strand.
AACCGCCGAACGTTGGCGATTGAGCAGATCGTATTGTTGTCTTAATAGGCGGATCGCGTTCCGATCCGTAACGTTTGGCTCATCGGTGCCAGACGAGTTGTAGCTTTCCAGTACAATGCGCGAACTAACCGCGACGTTTCCGGCCACTTCGCCGGAAACCTTCAGCGAAGCCAAGTTCCCGTCCATCTTGACGAGTTCCGCTTTGACGACCAGCATCTCGCCTGGCTCGACAAAGTTGCCGTACTTTACATTGCGTGCTTCTTTCAGCACCGTCAGGCTGTGGCTGAAGTTGTTCGTAACGCGAACCAACCATGCCCCGGTTTGGGTCATGGACTCTAACATCAGCACACCTGGCATGACCGGAAACCGCGGAAAGTGATCCTGCAGGTACTCTTCGGCCAAGCTCAAACATTTAACCGCCGAAATTCGTTCGCCGGGATGGATCTCCGAGATTTGATCGATCAGATGGAACTTCATCTCAGCACTCTAGCGACGCGAATTTTCAAAGGTACTAAAGGACCTAACGACGGGAAATTGAAGCTTAGCAGTATACCCAGCCAATCTCACCCTCACAAGTTCACAACGGGCGGCGAAATGACTGTTTTCAGACGATACGGCTATTGCTGAACGTGCCCCTAACCTATGAAAAATTCCCCACTTACGGTAGGTCAGTTCCTAAGTACAAACCCGATTCGGCCGGACCTAGCGTTAATATAAGGTCTTCTTGGTGCTTGGCGTGGGTGGGTTAGCTCCGGGGTGATGTCTATAATAAACGGTAGTTTCTGGCCGATTCCAGGCCGCAACTTTAAGCCCCCCGCCTGCCAGATGACGCCTGGCACCTGCGAGAACCCATCATGTCGACCGTTTCCCTGGGATCTTTCGATTTCGCCCCCTATCGATCCCTTTCCAACGAGGAACTGACCGCGCGAATCCAAAAGGTTCGCGACGACCAAGGCAGTAAGCTTCTCATCCTGGGACATCACTATCAGCAGGACGAAGTGATCGAGATGTCCGATCTCCGCGGCGATAGCTACCAACTCAGCAAAATGGCTGCCGAAAGTAGCGACTGTCGCTACATTGTCTTCTGTGGCGTCCATTTTATGGCAGAAACAGCGGACATTCTTGCCAATCGCCCTGAAAAGATCCAAGAGCGTAATGGCCAACGCGTCACCGTGGTTCTGCCGGATATGGCCGCTGGCTGCTCGATGGCCGATATGGCCGCGATCGACCAAGTTGAAAACGCCTGGGAGGACCTGGGAGAGGTCATTGACACAAACGACATCACCCCAGTCACTTACATCAATTCTGCAGCCAGCTTGAAATCATTCGTGGGTAAGCACGGAGGCATCGTATGCACCTCGAGCAACGCCGACAAAGCCTTAAAATGGGCGTTCAATCGCACCAGTCGAGTACTGTTCTTCCCCGACCAGCACCTAGGCCGGAACACGGCTTTGACCATGGGAATCACGGAAGACCAGATGCCTGTGTGGAACCCCTTTGCCGGCGATCTCGGTGGCAGTTCAGAGGCGCAACTCGTTGACAGCAAAGTGATTCTGTGGCAAGGGCACTGCAGCGTGCATCAGATGTTCAAGGAGGAGCATGTCGACGCGTTCCGACAAAACCACCCTGGAATCAAAATTCTCGTGCATCCAGAATGCATGCGGGAAGTCAACGAGATCGCGGATGTCTCTGGCTCGACGGGTAAGATCATCGAGACGGTCCGTAACGCCCCCGCCGGTACGAAGTGGGCAATTGGAACCGAACTCCATTTGGTCAATAGACTTAAGAAGGAACACCCCGAGCAGGAAATTCACTTCCTCAGCCCGGTGGTTTGCATGTGTTCGACCATGTACCGCATCGACTTAGCCCATCTTTGTTGGACGCTGGAGAATTTGGCCGCTGGCACACCAGTGAACGAGATCTATGTTGACGACGAAACGGCCAAGTGGTCTCGAGTTGCACTTGAGCGAATGCTGGAAGTATCGGCTTAATCCGCACAAGCCGAACAGGCGACCGATCGAAAAGCAAGGCTGAGCCTACCTCGCTCGGACCATTCGGCAACTTCCTAACTTCAAATGGCTCAAAAACTTGACGCCTGTTAATTTGGGCAACTATATTAGAGTTTGAGATAAATTCGGCCGGCACCGACGTGCATTGGACCGTCAGTCCCTTATTTCCCATCTCCAGGCGATTTCCGCATGACTGCTGCTACCCCTCGCACTTCGTTTCTGCCTGTTCTGACGATGCTCTTCGCATTGTTGGCCATGCCGTCTTCGTTTGCCGCGGCAGCAGCTCCGGAAGAAAGTACCGATCTCGCCGGCGATGCGATTCGCTTGGCCCAAGCCAATCCGCCTAATCGAAAGTTTGTCGATGGCGTGATGACCACGATTCCGATGAAGTTTAGCGCTCAAGACACCTACACGAGCCCACAGCAATATCGCGACATATTGGAGGGAATTCCCAATCTCGATTGGACACCAAATTACCTTTCCGAAACGCGAACGCTCAAGTCGATGGCCAGCAATGTCATCTTCCGCCGCGATATTTGGGGACTGGAATTCTCGTTTAAACCAGTCCGGATGATCGAAGTGGGCGTTCCACAGCCCAGTGGAAAGCTGCAAAAGAAGCTAGTTTGGTACATGGTCTACAAGGTGACAAACACCGGTAACCCACTTCGTCACGTCCCGGTCAAAGATCAGTACGACAATGTGAAGTTCGAAGTTCAACAGATCGACGACTTACCATCTGCTCCGATCCGCTTTTTCCCGCGATTCGTCTTGGAATCGAAGGACACCAAGCAAAAGAAGGAATATCTGGACCGTATCATTCCAGCCGCAATTGAAAAGATTGCTGAGCGGGAAACGGGTGGCAGTAAGCTCTATAACTCGGTCGAGATAAGCCGGTTTGACATTCCAGTGAGCACGCCCGAGAAAGATAACAGCATTTGGGGCGTGGTGACCTGGGAAGATGTCGACCCAGATACCGACTTCTTCAGCATTTACATCGACGGTCTGACCAACGCGTTTAGCTTTGAAGACGCCGACGAGAACTACGATGCTAGCTCAAACCCCCTCTCTTATCGCCAATACAAGCAGAAGACGCTGAAGCTCAACTTCTGGCGTCCTGGCGATCGCCTAGATGAAAACGAGCGGGAAATCCGCCTGGGTTCGCCTGGGGAGGTTGACTACGAGTGGATCTTCCGATAAAAAACTAGTTTCCCTCAGCAGCCATATTGCTGCCAGGGTAGTGAAAAGATCCAACCAACAAGCTATTGCCGCCTTTTTGCGATGCGGCCTCGTAAGATACCACAGGAGCAGATGTCATGGCCCATAAGAAAGGTCAAGGTTCTAGCCGTAACGGTCGCGATTCTAACCCACAGTATCGCGGAGTGAAGAAGTACGGCGGCCAAACCGTTAAGGCTGGCAGCATTCTCGTTCGCCAACTGGGTACCAAGTTCCGCGCCGGCAAGAACGTCGGCATGGGCAAAGACTTCACCTTGTTCGCTTTGACCCCTGGCACGGTCATGTTCGACCAAGGCAGCCGACGCATCAACATCGTGACGGAAGCCAATTAGGCGACTCGCCCTTCCCCGCTGGGAAGCTTAGGCGAACGATTCGCACAAGAGAAACACAGTAGGGATGGTCAGTAGGCCATCCCTATTTTTATTCGCACAGCTTTCATTCACACAGCGCCAAGCACCAAGATCCATCTATGTTTGTCGATCGGGTACAAATCGAAGTCGAAGCCGGGGGTGGAGGAAATGGCTGTTCCAGCTTCCGCCGCGAGCGATATATCCCTAGAGGCGGTCCTGACGGCGGCGATGGTGGCGACGGCGGAAGCATCATTATCATTGCCGAAGAAGGCGTCAACAGCCTGGTTCAACTCGCCCACCAACATCACTGGCGCGGTAAACGAGGGAGCCACGGAAGTGGTTCCAACCGCACCGGACGCAAAGGGGAAGACATCGTCATCAAAGTTCCTCCGGGAACCGTAGTGATCGATGCCAAGGAAGGCTTCGTCCTGAAGGATCTCGCTAAGGATGGAGATCAACTCGTCGCAGCACGCGGCGGTAAAGGGGGACGTGGCAATCTCAGTTTTAAATCAAGCGTCAACCGCGCCCCGCGAGAATGCCAACCCGGCGACCCCGGCGAAAAGCGTTTACTGGCTCTCGAACTGAAGTCGATCGCCGACGTAGGGCTGATCGGCAAACCGAACGCTGGCAAAAGTACGCTGCTGTCACGACTCTCCCGCGCAAGACCTGAAATTGCCGACTACCCGTTTACCACTAAGTTTCCGAATCTTGGTCAGGTTCAGATCGACATGGATACGAGCTTCATTCTGGCCGACATCCCCGGTCTGATTGAAGGTGCGGCAGATGGGGTTGGCCTTGGCCACGAGTTTCTACGTCATGTTGAACGCGCCGGCCTTTTGGTTCACCTTGTCGAGCCTGCCCCGGTCGACGGAACCGATCCGCTAGAGAACTACCATTCCATTCGAAAGGAACTGGAAGCCTACAATCCCAAGCTGGCCGCGCGTCCCGAAGTGACCTGCGTCACTAAAGCGGAACTCCCAGACGCAGAAGAGTTCCATGCGACTTTACAGCAAGAGCTTGGTCGCGAAGTCTTTCTGATTTCGGCTGTCACCGGGCAAGGCCTGAACGAAATGATTCGGCAGGTTTCCCAACAACTGGAGGCCACCAAGAACGATACGGAGGGTGCCTAGTGCCGGTCGAGTCTCTCATCGCCGCTGACATTGGCAACACGCGGGTACACTTTGCCCGTTTTGAAAACTTCCGTGCGGATGAAGTCACACCGCCGGTCTCGACCTATTCGTATTCGACCTATTCATCGGATATCCAAGGGCTGCGAAACTGGCTAACCGACGCCACCCTTCCCTGGTACACCGTCAGTGTGCATCGCTCGGCACTCGCTACGCTGGAAGCGTTTTCAAAGATTGAACCGCGTGTTAATTCGTTTACCGCTCTGGACCACCTGAAGCTGCCCATCGATATTGCCATCGATGCACCCGAGAAGATCGGCTTAGACCGACTTGCCGCCGCGGTTGCCGCAAATCATATGCGGGAGAAAGATCGACCTGCAATCGTGGTCGACGCCGGTACGGCCATTACCATCGATGTGGTCTCGGCCCAAGGAGAGTTCGTCGGTGGTGCCATTCTGCCTGGCATGCGCACCAGTGCGAAAGCACTCGCCGCACAAACCGACGCATTGCCGCAGATTTCCATCGACCTGGAAAACCAACCTACGGCGATCGGTACCAATACAACGCAAGCCATGCAAAGCGGTCTCTTCTGGGGCTCGGTTGGGGCAGTTCGGGAAACCATCCGCCGCGTTTCTGATCAACTCGCTTCAGATAGTCCTCCACAAATCTTCTTCAGCGGCGGTGACGTGAACTACCTGGCTCCGTGGATCGACCTGGAAATCGAAACGGTCGATCACTTGGTGCTACGTGGAGTCGCTTTAGCGGCTCAGACTCTGTAGGGTCCGAGTCCCCATCACTGACCCCACGATACTTAGTCTTGAAAGACGTCTTCTAAGGTCTGACGCAAAGTAATCCGCTCGATCGACCCGATGGCTTCATGCAGTTTCGATACGTCGGCAATTGGTTGCTGCGAGGGCCCCGGCTTTTCCGCCGTCACTTCGACCTGCTTACCGCTGATATCGCACAGCGTGTTCCAGATGTCAGCAGTCGTGATCGCTTGACCGCTACCCACATTGTAGCTTTCTCCCAAGCTCCCCTTCTGAGCAAGCAAGCGATAAATGCGAACAACGTCGCGGACGTCACTTAAGTCGAGCGAAGTCGTAAGCGACCGGACCGACTGAGGACCGTCGGCATCTCGGATCTTCTCGCACCACTCAGGCACCAAGTAAATGGGGCTCTGGCCAGGACCGGTATGGTTGAATGCCCGCGCGATGATAGCCTTTAACCCCTGATCGATGCGATCTCGCAAGAGGTTTTCGCCTGCCCATTTGCTATGGGCATAGCCACCGTGGGGCTGCAGCGTGTCGTCTTCTTTCGCCCATGGCTGCTCTTGTGTGCGGCCTCCGTAAACCTTGCTGCTGCTGGTGAAGATGACGCGCGGCTCGGAAGGAAGCGACAAAGCCAAGTCGGCCACATGACGCGTTCCCAAGATGTTGACTGCCTTGCAGGTTTCGGTGGGAAGATCATCGCCACAACTGCCGGGGTGACTAATGGCGGCCAGATGGTAGATCACATCCGGCGAAAACTCTTTGAGCGTATCGATCAGCGTAGGACTCGCCGGCTGCGAGATCTCCCACTTCAGATCGAGATCGGACGATGGCTGACTACCCACATACGTTCCGCGAACGTCATCCCCGCATGATCGCAGATACGACGCAAGGTGCTGCCCGACGAATCCATTGATGCCGGTAATCAGAGAATTCACGCCTGCTCCTCAGCGAGTTTAATTTCGGCTTTGACACGTTTCATGTCTTCGTCCACCATCATGTGCACCAACTGCTCGAACGAGACTTTCGGCTCCCAGCCCAGTTCTTCGCGAGCCTTACTCGGATCGCCGCACAGCGTGTTGACGTCGGCCGGGCGATAGAACCGCTCATCGACAACAACGTACTTCTCCCATTCGAGATTGACCCGCTCGAAGGCCAAGCGGCAGAACTCGCGGACCGTATGCTTCTGGCCGGTTGCCACAACAAAGTCGTCAGGCGTATCGGCCTGCAGCATTAACCACATCGCTTCGACATAGTCGCCGGCGAATCCCCAGTCACGTTCCGCGTCGAGGTTCCCCAGGCGAAGTTCGCTTTGCTGGCCATGAACAATCTTCGCCACCGCGTACGAGATTTTACGGGTCACGAATTCGGTTCCGCGAAGAGGAGACTCGTGGTTGAACAAGATCCCACTGCTGGCGAAGAGGTTATAACTTTCGCGATAATTGACCGTCATCCAATGGCCATACATCTTCGAGACACCGTAAGGACTGCGTGGCCAAAACGGCGTCGTTTCCCGCTGGGGCTCTTCGTAGACCTTACCGAACATCTCGCTGCTCGAGGCCTGATAGAAACGGATGTTCGTGTCGACCGTGCGGATCGCTTCCAAGATGCGAGTAACGCCCAGGCCGGTGACTTCGCCGGTAAGGATTGGCTGATCGAAGCTGGTCGGCACGAAGCTTTGCGCGGCCAGGTTGTAGACCTCCGACGGCTGAACGCGTTCGATCAGCCGATTGAGTGCCATCTGGTCGAGCAAATCCCCTTGATGCAGTGTGATCTTCTCGGTCAGATCCGCAATCCGCTCAAAGGGAAGCGTGCTACCACGTCGCACCATCCCATGGACCTGGTACCCCTTGGCCAGCAGAAACTTTGCCAAGTACGCGCCATCTTGCCCGGTGATTCCGGTAATTAGTGCCACTCGCATGCTGGACTACTCCTCGCCCGAATCTTCGCTACCAGATTCCTCGTCGCCCGATTCTTCTTCAGCGGCTTCAGCGGGCTGGTCGACTGCTTGGGGTGCTGACTCGGGAGCCGGCGAATCGGGTGATTCTGTCTCCACGACTTCATCGTCGTCGGCGTCTTCCTTCGGAACACGAACGACGGCGGCCAGACTATCCCCTTCGATCATCGACATGATACGAACACCTTGCGTGTTACGACCGACCATGCTGATCTCGCCAGCAGCAATCCGCTGGATTTTCCCTCGGGCGGTCATCATCAAGATTTCGTCCGAGTCGTCGACGCGAGCCACCGCGACCACCTTGCCGTTGCGGTCCGTCGTTTTAATGTCTCGCAGGCCTTTGCCGCCGCGCTTTTGCGTGCGGTATCGAGCGCTGCCGGAAGTCGACTCTTCTTCGGCTGCACCGTTCTCGGCAGCATCGTTATCCGTACCGCTATCTTCAGAGCTACCGTCGTCCGCTCCGTCATCTTCCTGAATCGCCAAGCCGGGGCCGAAATTGGTACGTTTGCCGTAACCGTTCTCGCACACTGTTAGAAGCTGAGCGTCCGGATCGGCGACGACCATACCCACCAGGTTGTCGCCCTTGGTGAGGTTGATCCCCTTCACGCCGCTCGAGTTGCGGCCCATCGCTCGGGCATCGCTCTCACGGAAGCGGATAGCCATGCCTTTTTCGGTCGAAAGGACCAGCTCGTCACCCGGCTTGGTGATGGCAACATCGATCAATTCGTCGTCTTCCTTAAGCTTGATCGCGATGATGCCGTTCTTCTTGGGGCGACTATATGCTTCGAGCAAGGTCTTCTTAACCAGGCCTTTGCGAGTGGCCATCACCAGGCAATGATCAGGCATATTGAAATCACGCACAGCGCGACAATCGGCGATGTGTTCGCCTTCTTCTAGTTGCAGCAGGTTCACCACGGCCCGGCCGCGACTTTCGCGGCTGAGATTCGGCAGGTCATACACCTTTTGCCACAGAACCTTCCCCTTGGTCGTGAAGAAGAGCACGTAGGCGTGGGTCGAGGCGACAAACAAGTGGCGAATTGGATCTTCCTCTTCGCTTTTGGCACCTTTAATGCCTTTGCCGCCGCGGCGCTGGGCTTTGTAGATGCTGGCCGGGGTTCGCTTGATGTACCCCTTGGTGCTGATCGAGACCACCATCGTTTCTTCTTCGATGAGGTCTTCGAGATCGATGTTGCCGATCTCTTCGTGCGAGATCTCGGTGCGACGAACGTCACCAAAGCGACGGTCGATCTCTTCCATCTGCTCGCGGATGATCGCCAGGATGTTGGCTTCGTCCGACAAGATGTGCAGGTACTCGGCGATTTCCTCGAGAAGCTTGGCGTGCTCGCCAGCCAGTTTCTCCTGCTCTAAGTTCACCAACTGACCGAGCGTCATCCGCAAGATCGCATCGGTCTGAACCGAAGTCAGGAAGTAGACATCCGATTCACCACGTTCCATTTGGAACTGCGAGAACCCTGTTTCGCCTAAGGCCCGGGCCATCATCGAAGCAGGACATTCGACGCCCATCAAACGCTGCTTGGCTTCAGCCTGAGTCTTCGACGCGCGAATGATGCGGATGATTTCGTCGATGTCAGCCAGCGCCAGAAGCAGACCTTCGATGGTGTGCTTTCGCTGTCGTGCCTTGGCCAGCAGGAACTGCGTGCGACGGCGAATGACGATCACGCGGTGCCGGATGAATTCCTCCAGCATTTCCTTGATCGACATCGTCCGCGGCTTGCCGTCGACCAGCGCCAGCAAGATGATCGAGAACGAATCTTGGATCGGCGAGAACTGGTATAGCTGATTCAGCACGATGTCGGGATCGGCGTCACGCTTCAGCTCGATGACAATCCGCACCGGTTCTTGCAGGTCGGAAAGGTTGCTGACCGAGCGAATCCCCTGAATGCGTCCTTCGTTGACCAGCGCGGCGATCTTTTCTTCCACGCGGTCGCGAGTCTGCTGGTAAGGGATGTCGTGAATGATGATCTTCGCGCCGCTCTTGGCTTCTTCGATTGTCGTGTGCGAGCGAACGACGATCGTGCTGCGGCCAGTCTTGTAACCTTGGCGGATCGCTGCCCGGCCACAGATGATGCCGCCGGTTGGGAAGTCAGGCCCCTGGACGATATTAAGAATCTCGTCCAGAGACGTATCAGGCTCGTCAATCAAACGAATGACAGACTGGCAGATCTCGCGCAGGTTATTGGGCGGAATGGAGGTCGCCATACCAACCGCAATACCATTGGCCCCGTTGACCAGCAAGTTAGGGAACTTGCTCGGCAAAACGGTCGGCTCGGTGCGAGCTTCATCGTAGGTCGGAACATAGTCGACCGTATCAAGCTTCAAGTCTTCCAGCAGAAGCTGGGCGAAGCCCGACATGCGAGCTTCCGTATATCGCATAGCAGCCGGAGGCAAACCGGCAATCGAGCCGAAGTTCCCCTGCTTGTCGACCAGCACGTAACGCATGTTCCAGTCTTGGGCCATACGGACGAGCGTCGGATAGATGACCGACTCACCATGCGGGTGATAGTTACCCGAGGTGTCGCCGCTGATCTTAGCGCATTTAACCCGCGATGACCCCGGAGTGAGGTTCAGGTCGTTCATCGCCACCAAAATCCGCCGTTGCGAAGGCTTCAGCCCGTCGCGAACATCGGGCAAGGCACGGCTGACGATCACGCTCATGGCGTAAGTCAGGTAGCTCTCCTTGAGCTCGTCCTCAATCGACATTGTGAACAGTTTGGTGGGGTCTTCCGGCGACCCGCCATCACTACCATTACCGTTGGGGTTATTACCGTCCGTTGCCAAGTGAGCGTCCTTTCGGAGGTTATCCTGCGCGGCGGGAAAACAGGCCCGGCGCGGCCGTCAATCTGCGAGGTTGCGAGGGTGCTGAAAAGTAGCCAAAACACCGAGAAAAACCACGTTCCCCCAGCCGTTTCAAGCCTTTCAAAAAGCACACCGTAATGTACCAAATCTGATGGCTTGGAACTACTAGGGGGAAGCCAATTAGCAGAAGTGCTAAGTGGTTGCGAGATAGTGGCTTACGAGGCGGCCATTTTGGACGGAGCGACCGTGGCGAAGAAGAGCCGAAAAGCGACGCGAATTGCCCCCTCGCCAGCGCGAAATCCGCTCGTTCCTTTGAATTTAGTTCAAGTCGGAACAGGCTGGCACTCGGCCCCTTGGGGAATCCTTGGCCGTTTGTTCCACCAGCTCGATCCACGCTTGAAGCGATGCTTTTTCTTCAGGTGTTATCGCATCAAGCAGCTCCCTTTTCAGGGCGATCTCCAGACGCCCTGGCTGGAAATGTGTCAGACCTATTCCGGACAGAACGAGTTGCTTGGAAGGGCGAAGACTGCGTTTCATATGTTCGATGTAGATTGGAGTGACCTCAAAAGATGGGTCCACTTGCTTCAACCAATATGCTCCGCGGATCACCGATGTCGTTTCGTCATACCGTATTATCTTCAAGAGATGGGGCCGAATCACTTCTGGATCCGCTTTTACCATTTGCAAGAGTTCAACCACCCCGCCAGGTATGTCGCGTTGTTTCAAGAGAAGCAAAAGTGCCGGAACAATCTGCGGTGCTAATTGCTCGGGGTTTGGTTCAGAACGCAGCAACTGTCTTAGGTCGTGCATTGCATAAATCGCCACCGCACTTCGTGGGTCACGTACCTTCTCAAGCAGTACGGGAATCGCTTGCTCTTTCAGCGGCGATTGAAAGAGCGGAGATACTCCTGTGGCATGCACAGGGACACCACTTTCCATCAAAGCAATAACATCCCTGGCTAACACAAATGCCTCCTCGTCCGACTGCCGTTGTTCTTCTCGCAACGCTTGAATCGACAGTTCCAACTCGTGGTTGCGCTGTCCTTGTTGGTTGTAAATCCTCCAGAAAGAGACTGCCAGTGACAGCACAATCATACCGCCGATAATTCGGTAGTACCATCGGTATAAGTTGACCGCACGGGTTTCAGCAGACACTATTCTTCCTCCACTTGCTGACGAGGAAGATCGTACGCCCGCAGCGTATGCAGAGCCCGTTCTGCAACGGTCTGGTTGGAATCTTGTGTAAGAGGTTTTGCGAATTCTCGAATCTTGTGTTCAACTTGTTCAAGTCGCTCACGATGAACGTACGCTGGCAGATTCTTCAAACATTCAAGGATGCGGACTTGGACAATCACATCAGATTGCGGATACCGCTCGATCAACCGGTCCACCAATTCACTCAGTTGATTATCATTGGCCTGCAAATAAAAATGAATGGAGTCGTTCATCAATGGAATATGCATGTAATGAGGTGATGGAAATTGGCCGCGCATAAAAATGGAAGGAGAGGGATACTCAACCAAAAACATCACCCTTTTCGGTGTTCGCCAAACTCCTTGTTTCTGCTGTAGCGACTGAATTAGGCGATTAAGTTTGTCATGCCGTATTTCCGCTTCCGAGAACTCCTGAGCGACCATTGCCTGCTCGGTCATCAGCTCTCGATACCGCTTCTCTTGAGTAGCGAGTGCTGAGTAGCCCCCCAGCCCCACCCCGGCGATCGTGGGAATCACAAAGAGTAAAAACCTCAGTGAGAACTGCGGCCTGCGTGGTCGAGGGTGAGCTTCATCTGGCGTCATATTGCCCTTGCGATGTTCTTGCAATCAGGGTCGTTCCGCAGTTCATGCCTAACGAAAGTCTTGATACTTCTCAAACAACGCATCCGCCTCGTCCTCAGGCATATAGTTGGGTAGGCGATGCAATATGGACCGCCACTGCGAGTGCTTTCGCTCGATCATTTCAATCAGCCGAGGGGCAATATCGACGTTCGGGTTGAGCTCTGCCAGCACGTAGGCGGCATACGGGGCGAAAGTGTCTTCGTCATCCATCATCCGCGATCGCAGACCGGCTAGAATCGCTTCGTCGTTAATCTTCTCGTCTCGAAGCCAGGGCAGCAGCTTATTGAAACCGACAATCGATCGCCGATGCAGCAGCTTTACCAATCCATCGCGGTAGTCTAGCTCATAGCGATCAAAACGTGGTGATGCCTGAGCAAATTGAAGCAACCGCCAGGCACGTTGCCGCTTTTCCTGTTCTTCGTGATCCAACATCTCGATTAATTGCGGCACACTAACTTCATATACAGGAGCTTCCGCCGAGGCAATGGAGCGGGCCTGGTCCTCGAAGACGCGAGTTGGATGCGAGTTCTCGATGACGCTAAGCACGTCCTCAAAGCTATCGAATCCTTTAAATGTCTCGATCTGATGGAGCCGAATCTGAAGGCTGGCGAGCTCCCCCTGCTTGCCAGTTGCATCGGATCGAAGTGGCTGCAATTCCTGCTGCCATCTCGCACGATCGATTCCCCAGCCTATTGCCAGGATTAGAAGAAGTACCATCGCCAGAACACGAAAGATGCGCCCCTGCCCGTTCATGTCGTTTACTCCGCCTCACCGGGAAACATTTGCCGGCGTTTTAACTGGCTTAGTGTTCGCGCGAAAAATTGACGGTCTTGGTCATGGGTGGCTTCGACCAGTTGCTCTTTCAGGAACGCTTCCGCCTCGGGCGCGGACACCCTTTCTGGCAGTATCGCCGCCGCCAACTCCCAATTCGACTTGCGATTGCGGACCAACTGTTTCAATCGCGCAACGGCTTGATAGTCCACGTCGATCGCTTCGATTGCCAAGGCCGCGAAGACCGCAGCCGGATCGTCGTCGTTCGCTTCAATCTCCTGAAGATCTGAGAGCGCAATACGAGCTTGTAGACCGATCGATTCCAGGGCTTGAACGGCCGCGATCCGAACCAATTTATTGTTATCCTTCAAACGCTCCACGAGTGCTGGCACCAACAACGAGAGATGCGTCTGCATCTGCTCTGGTCGATAAACTACCAACGCATGAAACGTCCGAATCATTTCTTCGCGTACGGTGTCCTCAGGAACTTCGAGATACTCAAGCGAACGTGGGATGGCTTCGTGAAATAAATGCTCTGGAGCACTTATCAATTGACATGCTAGGCCAAAGGCAAAACCGGTCCGAAAGACCCGAGACGCTCGCTCGTGTTCACGAATGGCCTCTAGTTGCTGTAGGAACACTTCCGTCGATTCCGGAAAGTCTCTCTTCCTCAAATATACCCGCGGAATGACGTTCTGGGCCGTTATACGCAAGCTGCTCACCAGATCGGGATAGTACCGATTCACTTCAATCTGATCGGTCAGTACGACGATCTGCTCGTCCATGACGGCTATTTCTGTCGGCAATCGCTCTAAGTCGTGGACGGCCTGGGTATGGGCCCGAAACCAACCCAGCGCTAACGCGCAGACTAAGATCCAATAGGCGGCCCAGCCAAGTCCAAACTGAAATTTCCAATGCGTTGCGTTCATGATTCACCTTGGCGGACGTACTCTTCAACATCGCGCGGCGACTGAAGGACACCACCTGGCGGCTGGTCGCCCAAGTATCGCAAGATACCTTCGTAGAGCCCTCGCAGCTGCGGATCCGATGCTTGCTTCTGGGCATTCTGATAGCTTTGGCGAACTTCGGCCGGGGTGAAGACTTGCTGTAAGCGGGTCAGCGTCGTCTTCCAGGGGTCGACATTGGCAAGAATATGCCGCGTCAGAAGGGGCACGACATCGCATGCAGGGTCCATGCCGCGGGCACTTCCAATCGTGGGGGATAAGCTGGCCCAGTTTCGTTCATCGGCCGTTTCCAAGACCACGGGCGCTGCCGCTTTGGCGTTGGATCTAAACGGCTGAAGAACAGCGGCGGCGTGCATTTTCAAACGCGGGTCCCTAAGTGCTGGAATCACTGCCGGCACGACCAAGGGGGCAAAGATTTCTCGGCTGTGATTCTCTGGATGAATGAGCATGAGGCCTTGCAGGGCCTGCAGTTTTACGAACGGGCGATCGTCCTTAAGCTGTCGCAAAAGCGCCCCAATGATTGGTCCTTTAACGTCCTCGTGGATATTCAGCGGGCTAACGCGAGAGGTCGTCAACGACCACCCTGCGTCGAGCTTGGCCACTACCTGTTGCCCCTGGTTGTCTAAAGTCGTCTTGAGCAGATCGAGCCGGATTTCCAGCTTTTGATTATCGATCATCAGGGTGTGGTTCTGCAGAGCGACAAGTCGAACCTGCCCGAATAATATCGCTGCCATCACAACGACAATCGCCGCGGAAACGCCTGCTATCCAAACATGAGTCTTGTGGTTGGAAGACTTGCTCATGGCATGGCCTCCTTGCCGTCGGAAAACTCATCGAGGTTAAACGCCTGGCGTAGCCGCTTCGCCTGCTTTCTCAAAAGTGGATTAGCATCTGCTGGAACCACGTCCGCCAAACGCCGGGCATCCTCGGCCAATGCATTCACATGACGGGGAGCATTAACAGGAACGTTCACCGCGAGGTCTAAGATTGAATACTTGTTCGAGTCGTCGCACTTGGGATACGCTTCCCGCATAAGCTTCAGCAGACGATGCAAATCAGCTTCATCCGCCTGTAAGAAGAACCTGTTGACGTCGTGCCATAGCGGGACTTCATAAAACCCTTGCTCTGGCGATCCTTCGTTCTGATGGTAGTTCGTTAAGTAGTCGACAACCGCGTCGGCCGTTTTCCAGTGGTAGACTTGCTGGTAAATTTGCCGATCGAGTTGCTGCACCAGTGCGATCTCCGATTCCATCGTCGCAATCCTATCGTGCAGGACTGCCTGATGGGCGATGAGGTCGGCTCGTACTTGGGCTTGCTCTTGCCAATTGGCGTAGATCGCCGATCCCAACCCGGCGACGGTGGGAATGACGAACAAGAGGAACCAGAGCGGGAACTGGGCTCGTTTCGATGGCGGCTGTGCTACGTCTGGCTCCGTCTCAGGCATTCCATTTCCATTGGGAAGGACTTTTGGGGTGGAGATCGCTTCCACGGGCGCCCCTCCTGGGAATAGGGTTGAGGCAACTTTCACCCTAGTTTTAATGGCTCAGCCCAAGTCTTTCCATATTTTTTGCCAATTCCAGGCAACCCGGGTTAAGTCGCCTCGATAACCATTTTGACTCGACGGGGGAAACGGGTCACTCACTCGCGGCCGCGAGACAATTCAACGAGGGGAGGATCGCTGGGCACCTGTCAGGCAGACGGACCCAGCGATCGTGAATTTGCCAGCGTCTTGGGGAAGACACGCAGGCAGATGCTAGGCATCGACCGTGGCCGCATCGAATCATCGGGGGTTGATTCGATGATGGCTGCGGTCGAGTTATTTCTTGCCATCTTGTTCGCGTAGAAGCCTATAACTGATTGAATCATTTCGCGGTTGCGTCCCGCTCCGCTTCACGCAATTTAATTCGATGAGATCACCCTCTAAGAGAATGCGACTAACACGTCGTACATCGCATGCGAACCGGCCGCGATACCAAACCCGCGCAGGGCAAAGATCGACGCGAAGATCAGGCCGGCCGAAAGTCGAAACAGAAACGTATAGCCGTCGATCGGATCGCCACCGGGGACAAAGAAATTGTAATGCGCCGCGGCGAATACTAGGCTGCTAATGAGCATGGCCGCGAACGTCGCTATCAGTTTCGGGAAGGCAAAACCCTGAATGAAGACAATTAGCACTGGGATCAGCATCAAGCGAAACAGCAGTTCTTCGTAGATGCCGGCTCCGAAATAGGCGACGACCTGCTTGGCGGTCGTATTCACTTCTGGGCCGGCACTGGCCGCGACGACCTGCATCTGCATGACCGATGCCTGAAAGTAGGCCAGGCACAACAGCAACAGTCCCAGCACCATCGATTCAGCGGCCATCAACGGTAGGTTGGTCGGACGAAACTGCCACGGATACGACTTCAAATGATGCCAGGCCAGAAGAATGGAAATGGTCAGCACTGGCAGTAGAAAGTACTGTCCCAGCCCCATCAGCCCCAGGAACTGCCGTAGCCAGACATCGACGCCGTTGCGAATGGCATCGGGACCAAGCATCAGCACGCCTGTTTCATAGATGGCCAGCATCGGCAGCACGAAGACCAAACTCGTCAGCGGTCGAGCGGTGGCCTGCCAATAGCCGAGCGGTTGTGTTTCGAGTTCCCCTTCCGGAGCGGACATGCGCGGGTTCTTTGCTGGCAATCGTTGTTCAAGCGAGGTTTCCACTACTATTCCCGTCGGAATTTATGCCAGCAGCACTTGATTCCTCGTCGCCTGACTGGAACAACTGTTACGACCGGATATCGCCCACCCCCGTGTTAGTTGTCAGCGTGGAAACTCCCTTGAGCGACTCAAACGTCTCGTTAAATACCGTCTTCGAAAAGCTTCTCGAATATTACGGCCCCCAAGCCTGGTGGCCAGCGGAATCGCCACTGGAGATCATGATCGGCGCCGTGCTGACGCAGAACACCTCTTGGAAGAACGTCGAAAAGGCGATTGCCAATCTGAAAGACGCCGACCTGCTGCATCTGGGCCGGCTCAATGGGACCCGGCAGGAAGAATTGGCCGAAATCATCCGACCTTCAGGATATTATCGTCTGAAAGCCAAACGGCTGGCCAATTTGATCGATCACGTCGTGACCCGGTACGACGGGGACCTGGAGTGGATGTTTTCGCATGACGTGACGAGCCTGCGCGAAGAATTGCTTGGCATCAACGGCATCGGCCCGGAAACGGCGGACTCCATTCTTCTATATGCCGGCAACTTGAAGACATTCGTCGTCGACACCTACACAGCTCGCATATTGAAGCGGCATGGCTGGATCGAGTGGGAAGCCGACTATCACCAGATTCAAGACCATTTCGTTAGCCAAGTGCCCAGCGAAACCGAGCATTACAACGAGTTTCACGCGCTGATTGTCCGCGCCGGCAACCAGTTCTGCCGGAAAACACCCAAGTGCGAAGGCTGCCCTCTTGCGTGTTATCTGCCCGAATCAGGCATCCAAGAGCCGGAATATTGATCGGTGCTTGGCAGGATTTTTTACCAATCCCCCACAAGCCGCAATTAACTACCCTTTAACGGTCGCTCACTTTCCATTCTCTAGATGGCCACTTCTTGAAACGCATCCATCGGCGTGTCAGAATCATTCCTTACATCTTTTGCGACTTTGCGTGCCCCTTTTTGTTTTGAGCCGGAGTTGAAGCAAGTATGAAAGTTGTTCCCCTGGGAGCCAATGTGGTCGTGCGGCGGTTGGAATCGGAAGAAACCACAGCCGGCGGCATCGTCTTGCCTGGAAGTGCTCAAGAAAAGCCGAAGCAGGGTCGTGTTCTGAGCGTTGGTGATGGTCACGTCCTGAAAGATGGCACCAAGACACCACTAAGCGTCAAAGAAGGCGACCAAGTGATTTTCAGCAGCTGGGCTGGTACGGAAATCAAAGTGGAAGGGGAAGAACTCCTCATCATGGCGGAAAGCGACATTCTAGCCGTTCGCGGCTAAGCCGTTCGCCAGCAAACCTAACGCCATCGAACTCGCTAACCCTATGACTATGAAGGGGTTAGCTGCCAAGGACATAGGGTATTTGATCGAACGAGCAACCGATTCAATGAAGAATCTGTGATGGATCGGCCTGGTCGATGCTCAAGTCGTATATCCGGAACTTCTCTTAACGCTTTGCCTGAGTCTGCGGCGGCTTTCATTTCCGCCGAGTGGTTAATTGCCCTTTCTCGGTCTACAATTAGGTACTCCATGCTTGGTTTCATGGTGAGCATCGTGGTTCACCCTGGGCTTCGCAACGGTGCCCATTCGGGGTCGATGCTCTGCCAATTGATCCCCCGCGCGGTCTGCCAATGCTTTGGGCAGCTACGAGCACCTAGCAACCCGCCCGATGACCCCTGGCTTTGTCATCCGCGTTGACTTGTTTTCCCTAGAGATTGAGGTCTCCTACATGTCTCAGTTGCTCGTAAGTCCCTTACGTTATTGCTTGGCGATGCTGCTATTGGCTTCGCTGTTGATTACGCCAGCTGTTGTTCGCGCAGCCGACAATGCTGCCTATGAAAAGGCCGTTCAGAATGCCGTCACCTATTTAACCAATCAAGGTCAGGCCGCCGACGGAACATTCAGCGGGAACACGGGTATCGGCGTTACGGCTCTTTGCACGCTCGGTCTCTTGGAACATGGCCGAACCCCGCTCGACCCGGCCGTCAAAAAAGGCCTGGCCGCTTTAGAAAAGCATGTGAAAGAAGATGGCGGTATCTACCTCGAAGGGACCCGTCATCGCAACTATGAAACATGCCTGTGCTTGCTGACCTTTGTTGCTGCCAACAACGACGGCCAGTACGACAAGTTGATCGGCAACGCCAATAAGTTCCTCAAAGGCCTGCAATGGGACAAAGAGGAAGGCAAGAGCGAAGACGATGCGTTTTACGGTGGTGCCGGCTACGGTGGACACTCGCGTCCCGACATGTCGAACACGACCTTCCTGATGGAAGCGCTGAAAGAAAGCGGCACCAGCGCCGACGACCCGGCCATGCAAAAAGCACTGCTGTTTGTCAGCCGCTGCCAGAACCTGGAATCGCCACACAATCAATTCGAGTTCGCTCCGAAGAACCCGGATGGCGGCTTCTATTACACGGTGGCCGCCGGCGGAACCAGCCAGGCAGGCCAGACCGCCAACGGTGGTCTGCGTAGCTACGGCTCGATGACTTACGCCGGTCTAAAAAGCATGATCTACGCCGGCGTCGACAAGGACGACCAACGCGTTCAAGCAGCCGTTGCTTGGCTCGGTAAAAACTACGATACCGAGCACAACCCAGGCATGGGGGATACCGGTTTGTACTACTATTACCACACCGTTGCCAAGGCCTTGGAAGCTTACGGTGAAGATGAATTCGTCACCGCCGATGGCAAGTCGCACGACTGGCGAAAAGAGTTCACCGAAGAGTTGATCAGTCGCCAGCAAGAGAACGGCAGTTGGGTCAACGACAAGGCCGAACGCTGGATGGAAGGTGACCCCAACCTGGTCACCGGGTACTGCCTGTTGGCATTGGCTCACCTACAGAAAGACGCCGACTAGACGCGGCCCTGGATAAGCTACGACAAAGGTCCGGCGAAATGTTTCGTCGGACCTTTTTTTGTGCGTATTGACAGGTGGTTATCGGAACCGCCTGGTTATATCTTTCGCAGCACGAAGACCGCGTCGCTGATTTCGTCGTCAAACGGCATTGGATCATCGATATCGTAGTTGAAGTCGTACACCTCGCAAATTTCAAACTCTGGCAACTTCGCCATCAAACTACGAAACTGAGTTGGGTTATAGATGCGATAGGGATATTCGGCCTTGAGTCGTAATTGCTTTTCGCCGTCTTTGACTTGCAGGTGAAACAGCAGGGTTTCTAGTCGCTCTTCTCGACAAGAGTCAACGACTTCTAACGTGGTCGTCACTTCCACCTCCCCGTCGCGATTGGTCCAATGCTCCTCGCACTCTGGGTCATCGTAATCTTGCAAGATATGAAAACCCAAGATATATAGGCCGCCTGGCTTCAGGGAACTAGCCACACTGTGAAAGTGGCTTTCCGCTTCTTCTTCGGTTAGCAAGTGGCGAAACGTATTGAATGTGCACAGCACCGCGTCGAGCGGGGGCTCGATCTGAAAGCTGGCCATGTCGCCAGACACGGTCTCGCCGTTTAAATCTTTCTCGTATAGCTGTCGGGACAGATAGGCCAGAGACGCCTCGTTATTATCTAACCCCAGCATATTGAACCCGCGCGTCGCCATCTCGACGACGTTGCGTCCTCCGCCACATCCGATATCCAGCACGCGCTGTGTCTCTTCCAGGCCAAAACGCTTGAAAGCATCTTCGAAGAAGTCGCACTCCAACTCTGTTTCGTCCTGAAAGGACAGATCCCAGTACTTGGGATAGTCGTAACAATCGACCGTTTCAAATGGAGTCAAGAGATTGTTCTCGTAGAAGGGGAATCGAGCCCGATGGGCAATCTTGCCATTGTGACCGGATTCACTGCCGTTCGATAGGAGCAAAGAGGCCAATTGCTCGAATGCTATGAAAGTAGTCACCAGAAGAGTGCAAGCAGGGCCTGGACTCGGCCTTACTTTGTCGAAGCATCCAGTGAGTTTGCGGCTTCTACGACCGATTTCTTCTTGATATCGACCATTCCATTCGAATTTCGCATTTGCTCGGTCGAGATCGTGTTGACCATCTTTCGCAGACGCTCGGTAGCGGCGCGGTCTTTAGCCAGGCGAGGCGAAACCAACAGCACCGCATCGTAAGGAGGCAACACGAACCGTGGATCGGTCAGTTCGACGATCTCGTCTGAGGCCAGGCGACCATCAGTGCGGTATCCCACGATCACATCCGCGTCGCCGCGTTGCAGTGCGCCGTACATCAGTGTTGCGTCCATCGATTTTGTATTACCGAACTGCAGGCCATATTCCGATTGCACGTTCTTCCATTCCGGCCGTGACCAGAATTCGATTTCACAGGCCGCCGTCAAATTACCGGAATGGGTAGCCAAGTCTTCAAGAGACTTGATCCCCAATTGCTCGGCTTGTTCCTTTCGCATGGCGAAGACGTAGTCGTTACTGAAACCAAGTGGCCCTAATGCCAGCACACCACTGCTCTCTTTCAAATTGGTGGCGATATCGATCAACATCTCCGCAGAAGAAACGTTGTCGCTCCGCTGCATTTCATTGGCCCACAGCGTTCCCGAGTAATCGACATAGCAGTCGATTTCGCCACGTTGCAGCGATTGCAATACAACAGTAGATCCCAATCCAGCTTTCACGTCCGTCTGGCGGTTGGCCTCTTGAAGGGCGTCTTGCAGGTGTTCAATCAAAATATACTGCTCAGTGAATGGCTTACCACCAATCACGTACGGTTTCTCTTGGGTGAACTCGCTCGCTTCGGCCAGGTGATCTGTGGGCGTGATCGTTGGATGCGGCTGCACAGCTTTCAGCAACAAAGGGCTGAGCGCGACGGCGACCATTCCTCCGATCGAACCCAACGCCCAAGCCTTGCTGCGACGCTGCGATGCTCGTTCAAGCCCACCCAACAGCATGTCTAGTAACAGGGCCAGTCCGGCTGAGAACACGCAGCCAACAAGCAGCGCCACTGGATTGGTCGTTTGCAAACCGGCGAAAATGTAGTCGCCTAGGCTCGTCGCTCCTACCGGATAAGCCAGCGTTGCGGCCCCTACCACCCAAGCCGAAGCCGTCCGAATCCCTGCAATGATGGTCGGCGACGCCAACGGCAATTCGACAATACGCAGCCGTTGCCACTTATTCAGCCCGATACCATTGGCCGCTTCGATACAGCCAGGGTCAACCGTTTTCATGCCGGCGATCGTGTTTCGCAAGATTGGCAGAATACTGTACAGCACCAACGCGATCCAGGCTGGCAAAACACCCGTTCGATTCAAAGCAAATACCATGATCGCCAGCAACGCCATACCAGGAATCGTTTGAATGATATTGGCGATTGTTACGACTACCCGCTCGGCTTTGGGCCGACGAGCACAAAAGATCCCCAGCGGAATGCTGATCAGCACGCCAGCGAGGATCGAAGTGAACGCAAGGAAGATGTGCCCGCCAAGCCGGTCCGGCAGAAAGCTCAGTTGATACGGCACGCGGGCCCAGAAGTCAGCGTCGAACATGGTTCTATTCTTATCATCTCGCCGCTGAAGGACGAGGGTTAGGTTAAGAGGTTTCTGGTAGTCGGGTGGGTCAGACGCTAAGCTCTCGCAAGAGTTCGCCGTGGCGGCGGGGCGTTTCCAATAGCTTGGCAACATAGTCGTCGCCTGGATCTTGGAGAAGCTCTTTCGGGGTACCGATGCGTAAGATCTCGCCCACGTTCATCACGGCGATCACGTCTGCCAGCAGCAAGGCTTCTGCCATATCGTGCGTGACAATCACCGCAGTCAAACCGAGCGAACGTTGAATGCGGCTGAATTCGATTTGCAGCGTATCGCGGGTCACCGGATCGAGTGCCCCGAACGGTTCGTCGAGCAACATCACCTTGGGCTGGGCGGCTAACGCTCTGGCAAATCCAACGCGTTGTCGCTGCCCTCCAGAGAGCTCGCTGGGCAGTCGCGTGGCGAACGTTTCATGAGGAAGGTCGACCATGTCTAGCAGTTCGTTCGCCTTGCTCGTTCGCTCACCTGATGAGACACCTTGCAGCTTCAAAAGCAGCGTGACGTTGTCGGACACATTCATGTGCGGCAAGAGTCCGATGCTTTGAAACACATAGCCAATCCGACGACGCAACTGGACGGGATCTTGCTGGGTGATATCTTCTCCGCCGACCAAGATTCTGCCGGAAGTGGGTTCGATCAGACGATTGATCATCTTGACCGTGGTACTTTTACCGCTGCCGCTCCCACCGAGAAGTGCCAAGACTTTCCCCTCCGGCACTTCCAGCGAAACGTTCTGCACCGCGAAGGTCTTGCCTCCGTCCCACGATTTGCAGAGATTTTGAAGTTGAATCATCGGCGTCTCTCTCACCTCTTAGAAGTTCAAGGGGCTAGGAGCTTTGCTATCTAGGCCACGAACGGAT